>JACQGM010000291.1 GCA_016199585.1 Armatimonadota bacterium | reverse complement strand
GCCTTCTCCCGTCCGAAGGACGGCCAGCCGTAGGCTCGGAGCACCCCGGTTTCATACCGGGTGGCACCAACCCACGCCTTATGTTAACGCCTATGCCCCAGCAGCCCCTCCAGCAGCCACCGTGCCGCCGCCTTGTCGGGGATGCGGCCGCGCACGGCGCTGTCGAGGTCCGTCATGGCGAAGGCGGGCACGGCCGAGCCGACGCAGGAGGGGCAGCCATCCTCGCAGGCGCACTCGCGGATGACGGTGCGCACCGTCTCCATCATCTCGGCGACGGAGCCCAGGCAGCGGCGGGCGTACCCCATGCCCCCGGGATAGCGGTCGTGGAAGAAGAGGGCGTCGCGGCCGAGACAGCTCGCGTCCACCACGACACCGATGTCCTGCGGGTCGCACATGACGAACATCGGCGCCACCTCCACCAGGGCGTTGGCGATGCCGATCAGCGCCTCGCCGATGTTCATGCGCTGCTCACGCATCTCCGTCACCAGCCACTCCGGCGGCGCGAGCCAGAAGGCGGTCGTCTCCAGCGTCTGCGGCGGCAGCTCCAGGCGCTCGAAGCCGAGGCTGTCGCGCGAGTGGAAGCGGATCTTCTTGAACATCGGGATGGAGGTGGTGACGGTGACCTCGCCGAAGCCGAGGGCGGCGCCGCGCCACTCCCCCTCCTCCTCCACGCCGTCAATGCGGATCTGCGAGACCTGGACCGACTGCGTGTAGTAGTCCAGGTCGCGCCGCTCGACGTGGGCGATATTCTGCTCCAGGTCCAGCTTGCGGACGATGTGCGTCTCGGCGCCGTGAAGGTAGACGGCGTTGTCGTGGAGCTGCGAGAAGGCGCTCACCTCATCGAGCGTGCCGATCACCTTCCCGCCGTCGGTATCGTCCTGGATGGTGTAGACGACGCCGCTGATGTTGCGGAGGTTCACCTCGGCGGCAGGGAACTCCGGGCGGGACCAGTACCAGTGTCCCTCCAGGTGGCGCACGGCCTCGTCCTCCTCCAGCAGCTCCAGGATCGAGCGGCCGTAGGGGCCGAAGCGGTCGGCGTCCTCTTTGCTCAGCGGCAGCTCGTAGGCGGCGCACTGCAAGTGCCCGGCAGCGATGTGCGGGTTGTCCGGGTCCACGATGGCCTGCTCGGGGTTCCGGGCGAAGAGGTACTCGGAGTGGGTCATCAGGTACTGGTCAATCGGGGCGTTCTGGGCGACGAGGAAGACCACCGACTCGTCGTGCCCGCGTCCGGCGCGGCCCGCCTGCTGCCAGAGGCTGGCGATGGTGCCCGGGTAGCCCACCAGGATGCAGGCATCCAGGCTGCCGATGTCAATGCCGAGCTCCAGGGCGTTGGTGCTGGCGACCCCCAGGATCTCCTTCGCCGCCAGCCGCCGCTCGATCTCGCGGCGCTCCCCCGGGAGGTAGCCGCCGCGGTAGGCGTGGACCGACTCCGCCAGCCGGCGCGAAACCGGGCGCAGCAGGTCGCGACTATTGCGGAAGAGAAGCTCGGCGGCGAGACGCGTGCGCACGAAGGCGATCGTCTGCACCCCCTCCTGCACGAGGGAGACCATCAGGTGAACGGCCTCCCAAAGCGGGCTGCGCCGGTCGCCCCCGACGCGCCAGCTCGGGGCTTCGGGCGGTGAGGGAAGAGACTCACCACGAGGACCGGGCTGCACGGGGAGAGTCTCACCACGAAGGGACGAAGATAACGAAGGCAGGAACCCCTTCTGAGACCCTTCGTCGTCTTCGTGTCTTCGTGTCTTCGTGGTGAGATTGCCGGCCGCACTCCCGCTCAGCGGCGGAGGGTTCCACATGACGAACTGCTTGCGCCCGCGCGGCGAGCCGTCGTTGCTCACCAGGGACATCTCGCGGCCGGTGATGCGCTCGGCGTGCTCCTTCGGGTTGGCGATGGTGGCGGAGCAGCAGATGAACTGCGGCGCCGACCCGTAGTGGCGGCAGGCCCGCTCCAGCCGGCGCACCACGTTCGCCAGGTGCGACCCGAAGACGCCCCGATAGGCGTGTGCCTCGTCCACCACCACGTATCTCAGGTAGGTGAAGAAGCGGTTCCAGCGCGCGTGCTGGGGGAGGATGCCCTGGTGGAGCATATCCGGGTTGGTGAGGATGATGCTCCCCCCGTCGCGCAGCTTCCGGCGCAGGCTCTGCGGCGTATCCCCGTCATACGCCCCGGCCAGGAACGAAATCCCGCCATCCGGTAGGGGCGAAGCATCCGCGCCAGGAACCAGGAGCCCGTCGGCTGCCGCGCGCGGATGCTTCGCCCCTACACCCCGCCCCCTCCCCCGGCCCCGGTCTCCCGTCCGCTGAAAGCGCCCCAGCGCCCGGAGCTGATCCTGCGCCAGCGCCTTGGTCGGGTAGAGGAAGAGCGCGGTGGACAGGGGGTCTTCCGCCACGGTCTCCACGACGGGGATGCTGTAGCAGAGGGTCTTGCCGCTGGCCGTGCCGGTGACGATGACGACGCTCTCGCCCGCCCGCACGCGCGCCACCGCCTCCGCCTGGTGCGCGTAGAGGCGGTGAATGCTGGCCTCCGCCAGCGCCGCCGCCACGGCCGGGTGCAGCCCGCCCGGCACGTCGGCATAGACGGGCGGGCGCTCGGGGAGCGTGCGCACGTGGACAATCTGGTCGTCAAAGAAGCGCTGCTGATGCAGGCGCGCGAGGAAGGTCTGGACGTCCATGCTATTCCTCGGTGTCTGAGGGCGCCGCGGCGAGCCGGCGGAGGATCTCGTCACGGTCGATGGATTCCTCCTGTCGCCGTTCCTGGATCATCTGCCAGAAGGACGGATCGCTGGCGAGCAGTATGTCCTCCAGGTCGTACCCCTCGATGCCGGTGATGAGGGCGGCAGGCCTTCCGCCGCGCGTCACCAGGATACGCTCCCGCTGCGCTTCCTGGATGCACTCACTCAGCCGGTCTGCTGCCTCGGTCACCTCGACCACTTTCATATGGATGTCCTCCGTGGTCCGGCCACGGACACCGCCGTGCCGCTCACATTGCCGCTCCGGTGCCTCGTCTCAGGCGGTCGCTGCCGGTGGAGGCGGCGGCGGCGTGTCGCCATCCGTGCTCGGCGGGGGTGGCGGCTGCGGGGTGTCGTCACCCGGGCTCGGCGGGGGTGGCGGCTGCGGGGTGCCGCCACCCGGGCCCGGCGGCGCCGATCCGGCGGCCGGCTGCTCCAGGACGACCAGAACATCGTTGGGATCGATCAGCTCCAGGATGCGGGCGCCCTCGGGCGTGTCGCGCGGCTCGGCGTAGACCTTCAGCCCGCGGCGGAGCACCTCGCGGTAGAAGGCGTCCAGGTCGCGGACCTCCAGCCGGATGCTCACGGGCGCCAGGCGGTCGGGGAACGGGGAAGCGGGCAGCGCCACGGGGACATCCTGCTTCTTCCGCTCGCGCCAGAGAGTGACGAGCGCCTTCTTGCCGACGGGGAGGCTGCGGACGGCGGCGATGAGCGCCTCCGGGGTATCGGTCTTCTTCCCCTCGACGGCCACGATGATGTCGCCCTTCAGCAGCCCGGCCGCCGCGGCGGGTCCCTGGGGCACCACGTCGTCCACCACCACGCCCTCGGGTTCTCGCATCCCCGCCTGCTCGGCAGCCACATCGCTGAGGGGCACGGGATAGACTCCCAACCAGGATGGGCGCTGCGGCGCGGCCGCCCGGACGGGCTGCTCGCGCAGGCGCAGGCGCACCGGCCCGCACGCGAGTGTGCGGCGGCGCTCGCCTTCGGCCCCTGCGGCGGACTCCTCCTGGAATCCGAGCACGCTCACGTAGAAAGCGAGGGTCTCGTCGTAGTTGCGAGGCAGGATCTCGAGGTCCCCGATGCGCTGCACCGCCAGCGCCGGCCCCGCCGGAGGCGCCGGACGGACCCCCGCCGGCGCCGACTCCGGGGCGTCCGCCGGGCGCTCGTCCTCCGCGGCGCCGCCCGGCTTCGCCTCAGGGCTTGTGGGAGGCGCCGGGGCGGGGGTCTCCTGCGCCCGCGGCGCCTCGGGTGGCAAGGGCGCGTCTTCCCCGGCCAACGCGGGGCCGGCGAGGAGCAGCATCGTCAGGAGCAGAAAGGCATATCTCGTGAACGCGCGCAAGCGGACCTCCTGATTCCGTACGGTGGGTACGCGAGAAAGGGGCACGGGCTGAAGCAGCCACGTGCCCCCTCTCATGATCGCGGCGAGGCGATCCTCGCCGTGCGGCGAGAGATCACAGCTCCCTCGGCGTGCGGGCGCGGGACCGCTTCCGGATCCGGCTCGCATCCAGGCCAGCCGCCTCCAGGGCGCTGTCCCACCCTTCGAACCGGCGGCGCGCGGCGTGGAAGAGGGGCGGGGCGCTCTCCTGCACGCCGCGCGAGTTGAGCGCCTCGCCGGCCTTGTGCAGCTCGCGCATCTCCCGGATCACCAGGTTCTCATCCCAGGCGCGATAGCGGCGGATCAGATCGTAATTCAGGCCAGCCGCCTCCAGGGCGCCGCGCCAACTCCCGAAGCGGTTGGGCCGGATGGCCGCCGCCGCCAGCGCCGGATCCACCTTCGTGCTGACGTTCCGCCAACTCAGGTCCGCCTCCTTGCGGTGCAGCTCCTGGATGCGCTCCACGATCTTCGCCTTGGTCCAGGCCTGGTACTTGCGGATCTTGTCATAATCGAGACCGGAGAACTCCACCGCGTCCTTCCACGAGCCGAAGTAGCGGCAGGCGGCGCGCAAGAGCGCCAGGTGGTTTGCCTCGACCGCCGTGTAATTCAATTCCTCCCCGTCCAGGAAGAGGCCGCGAATCTCCATCGCGATCTCGTCTTTGCTCCATCGAAAGAAATGCCTCATCAGGCCTCCCTCACCACATTCCAACATTCCCATTCCAAGGCTTCCATCGCCTCACCGGCGGCCAGCCGCTGCAAACTCGGCTTGCCGCGGGGCGCCGGCCCCGCCGGCTGCCCACCGGAGCCAAGCAGCCCACGCCGGACGCAGGCACTCACTGCGAAAGGAAGCCTCGGACGCTGCCATCGCGGCAGCCCCAAGGTATTTGACGACATTCGCCGCCAATGGTTCCCATCCATATGCACGCGATTCTTCTCTCGGGTCCAGTTGTCATCCGCCGGACAGGGACGAACCGCGCGGCGCGTGTCATCCGCGGATGCGGATGACATGGCAGCGAACGCCGCCGACCGAGCGGCCCACCGCCCTCACCACCAACCTTTGCGGCGGAAGAAGTAGGCCAGCACCAGGCCGATGAGCGCCATCATCCCGAGGGACAGGTAGTAGCCGTAGCGCCAGCTCAGCTCGGGGATGAAGCGGAAGTTCATCCCGTAGATCCCGGCGATCAGCGCCATGCTCATCAGCACCGCCGAGATGGCGGTCAGCGTGCGCATCACCTGGTTGAGGCGATTGGAGACCACCGAGAGGTGCGCGTCGAGGGTGCTCGCCAGGATGTCGCGGAAGGTGTCCACGCTGTCCGTCAGGCGGACCAGGTGGTCGTAGACGTCCTGGAAGTAGAGGATGGACTCCGCGTCCACGAAGGGGAGCTCGCGGCGCATGAGGACGTTGACCGCGTCGCGCTCGGGGCCGAGGATGCGGCGCAAGGCGAGAAGTGCCCGCTTCATGCGGAAGACCGCCTGGAGGCCCCCGTCGTCCGCCTCGGCGAGGATCCGGTCTTCCAGGTCGTCAATACGGTCGCCCAGCTCGTCCACCACGGGGAAGTAGTCGTCAACGGCGGCGTCGAGGAGCGTGTAGAGGAGCGGCGAGATGCCGGGCCGGATGGGAGTGTCCTTCGCCTGCCAGCGCGCGGCCACCTCCTGGATGACAGGCACCGGGTCGGAGTGGACGGTGACGAGGTAGTTGCTCCCGATGAAGAGGGTGACTTCGCGCGTGGTGACGAGGGAGCCCTCTTCGCCGTCGAGGCTGACGGCGTAGACGACCAGCAGGTAGAAGTCATTGTACTGCTCGATCTTCGGGCGCTGGTGCGCGTGCTCGGCGTCTTCGAGCGCCAGCGGGTGGAAGCCGAACTCGCGCCGGAGCAGCGCCCACTCCTCCGGCGTCGGCGCTTCCACGTCCAGCCAGATGAGCGTCTGCGGGTCGCGGCGGAGGTCGCTGATCCGCCGCGGGGCGACATCACGCTGGAAACCCTTCGCGGGGTGGTGTAGCAGCAGACGCAGCACGGGTGTTGGATCCTCACCGCCCGTGAGCCAAGGGATCCCGGGCACCGCTCCATTATAGGCGCACGCGGCCCGGGCGTCAACAGGGCGTGCGCCAGCCGCCCGCCGGTCGGGGGCAGGGCAAGGCGGGCGAGTATGTTTTGACGGAACACCTGCTGCGGGGAGCACGGGGGGCGCGCGGCTTCTTCTCGACGGCAGGGGCAGGTGTCTGTGGCGCGGAAGGAGTGGGTGTCGTCTCCGCCTTCATTTGGCGGATCTGCTCGGTCAGTTCCTTCAGACGCTGCTGGCGCGCTACTCGGTCGTTCCGCTCGGTATCCCCATCTCCAGGAGGCTCGCCAGTTCCAGGCGCCTCAGTTCCAGTGGCTTGTAATGGCTCAGGCTCGCCAGGGCGTTGTCCAGCTCCCCGTTCCACAGGAACATCTGTACCACCTCGTTTGCCAGCTCCAGCACCTGCTTCACGCTCGCCTCGGCCAGGTTCTGCGGCAGGCTCGCCAGCAGGCGGTCTCCCCGTCCGCAGGTTATCGCGAGTAGTCCTTTCAGGTCCCCCAGGTCGTTCCCCTCTTTCGCCCACGCCCGTATCTTCCTGGAGTTTAGACTAATCAGGATTCGGACGGGCGGCCCATGTTTAGAACAGGGCCGCCCGGTGGCAGAACAGAGGTGTGTTAAGCGCCATCTACTCTGCCGATGAGCAGCTTACCAG
>JACQGM010000276.1 GCA_016199585.1 Armatimonadota bacterium | reverse complement strand
GTTCGCAACAGCACATCCCCTGGCTGTGGCACTCCCCGGCCAGGGGATGTGCTGTTGCGAACCCGGGGAGCGCCGCGGCCGCCTCGTTCACTCGCGGGTTGTACTTCATCGTACACGACCCGAGCGGGTAGAAGCCGACGTCCACGCCGTAGTTCATCCGCGAGAGGCGGGTGAAGTGACGCACCACCTGGGGCACGGCCACCTCGGGGAGCGGCAGCTCCTGCCGGATCTGGTCGGCCGGCAGCAGCGCGTCCAGGGGCTGCTCGGGCACATCGCACTCCGGGAGGGAGAAAGCGACCCGGCCGGGACGACTGAGTTCGAAGATCAAGGGTTCCACGCTGCCACCTCCACCAACCGGTCGATCTGCGCCCGTGTTCGCCGCTCGGTGACGGCGAGGAGCGTGTGCCCCGCCAGCTCCGGCACGAGCGTCCCCAGGTCGAGGCCACCGAGGATGCCCTGCGCGCGCAGGCGGTCGTTTAGGTCGGCGACGGGCGCGGGGGCCTTCAGAGCGAACTCCTTGAAGAAGGGGCGCGAGAAGGATGGCGTGAACCCGGCGTCCTCTACGAGCCGCCGCTGCGCGTAGTGCGCCTTCTGCAGGCAGAGCTCGGACACCCGGCGCAGCCCCTGCTTCCCCATCGTACACAGGTAGACGGTGGCGGCCAGCGCGTTCAGCGCCTCGTTGGTGCAGATGTTGGAGGACGCGCGCTCGCGCCGGATGTGCTGCTCGCGCGCCTGGAGCGTGAGGCAGAAGCCGACGCGCCCGTCGTGGTCGGTGGTCGCGCCCACGAGTCGGCCGGGCAGGTTGCGCAGGAGGTCCTTGCGGCAGGCCATCAGGCCGAGGAGCGGGCCGCCGAAGTTCATGGCGTTGCCCAGACCCTGCCCCTCGGCGACGACGATGTCGGCGCCGTACTCTCCGGGGGGCGTCAGGAGGCCGAGGCTGATCGGGTCCACCAGCGGCACGGCGAGGGCGCCCGCGCGGTGCGCCGCCGCGCAGAGCGCCGGGGCGTCCTCCAGGCAGCCGAAGAAGTTCGGGTGTTGGAAGAGGAGCGCCGCCGCCCGCTCGTCCAACTCGCGCGCCAGCGCCGCCGGGTCAACACCGCCGCTCGAGTCCCACGGGAGGTCCACGACCGCGTACGGCAGGGGAGCCAGGTAAGTCCGCACCACGTGCCGCACGTAGGGATGGAGCGTCCGCGGCAGGAGGAAGCGGCGGCGGCGCGTGGCGGCGCCGGCCATGATCGCCGCCTCCGCCAGCGCCGAGGCCCCGTCGTACATCGAGGCATTGGCCGCGTCCATGCCGGTGAGCTGGCAGACGAGCGTCTGGTACTCGTAGATGGACTGCAGCAGCCCCTGGCTCATCTCCGCCTGGTAGGGCGTGTAGGAGGTGAGGAACTCGCCGCGCGTGATCAACGTGGGCACCACGGGCGGCACGTGATGGTCGTAGATGCCCGCGCCCAGGAAACAGACTAGGTCGGCGGCGCTGGCGTTGCGGGCGGCCATCTCCTCCAGGACGGCCAGCAGCTCCGGCTCGGAGAGCGCGCCCGGCAGGTCGAGCGGCTGGTGGAGGCAAAGGGATCCCGGCACATCCGCGAAGAGGGCCTCAATCTCGTCCAGGCCGACGCGGCGGAGCATCGCCTCCCGATCCGCATCGGTTCCCGGCAGAAAACGCATTTCCAGCCTACTCCTCCTCTTCGAGGAAAGCTCGGTACTCCTCAGCGGAAAGAAGTTCCTGCGCCTCAGCCGGGTCGTCCATGCGCACGATGATCATCCAGCCGACCGCGTAGGGATCCTCGTTCACCGTCTCCGGGGTATCCGCCAGATCCTCGTTGACCTCGACGATCTCGCCGTTGACGGGTGAGAGGAGGTCGGAAACCGCCTTCACCGACTCGATAGAGCCGAAGACCTCTTCCTGGTGGATAAGGCGCCCGGTTTCCGGCAGCTCGATGTAGACCACGTCCCCCAACTGATCCTGGGCATAGTCCGTGATGCCGATGGTGGCAAGCTCGTTCTCCAGGCGCACCCATTCGTGCGACTTCGAGTACCTCAGATCCGGTGGCACGTTCATGTTAGCTTCCTTCCTGTCGCGGGTGTCGGAAAAAGGGGAGCGACGTTGTTCGGGCTCGGCGGCGCTTGCCGCGCAGCGCCACCCAGGCGGGCCGGCCCGGGGCTCCCTCGGCGAGAGGGAGGTAGGCCAGAGCGATCGCGCGGTCGAGTGTCGGGGAGAAGGTGCCGCTGGTCACGACGCCGGTAGCTTCGCCGTCGGTTCCCACGGGCGCGCCCTGGCGGGGGATCGCGCGCTCTTCCATCGCCAGGCCGGCCAGCCGGCGCGCAGGTTCGGCAGCCTGCGCCCGCCGCACGGCATCCCGACCGATGAAGTCGCCCTTCTCCAGCCGCACGGCCCACATCAGATTGGCCTCAACGGGGGTGGTCTCCTCGTTGATCTCGTGCCCGTAGAGCACGTTGCCCGCCTCGATGCGGAGCACGTCGCGGGCGCCCAGGCCGCAGGGCACGAGGCCGCGGTCCGCGCCGGCCGCGAGGAGCCGGTCCCAGAGGCCTTCGGCGGCCGCGGCGGGGCAGAAGAACTCCAGGCCATCCTCACCGGTATAGCCCGTCCGCGAAGCCAGCCATTCCTCATCGTCGGCGCGCCAGGACGCGAAGCCGTAGCGGCGGAGGGTCGAGAAGTCGCGCCCGGTGGCATCGGCGGCGATGGCGAGGGCGCGCGGCCCCTGCAGCGCCAGGATGGCGATATGGCCGAAGTGCGGCACCAAACGCCCGCCGGCGCCGGAGTGCGCCTGCGCCCGGGCCAGGTCGCTCTCGGCGTTGACGGCGTTGGCGATGATCCAGAGGCGGTCGGGCGCCAGGGAGTAGATGAGCAGGTCATCCAGGATCCCGCCGGCCGGGTTGAGCAAGAGGCCGTAGCGCGCCCGGCCTTCCGGCAGCGACGCCACGTCGCAGGTCACCCACCCGTCGACCGCCCGGCGGGCGCCGGCGCCGGAAATCTCGATCACGCCCATGTGGCTGACATCGAAGAGGCCCGCCGCGCGGCGGACAGCCTGCGCTTCCGCCAGAATGCCGGAGTAGGATACCGGCATCTCCCAACCGGCGAACTCCGCCAGGGCGGCGTTCAGGCGGCGATGGGAGGCGTAGAGTGCGGTGCGTTTCATTCGCTGCTCGGGGTCGCCGGCGCGACCCGCCGGATCGCTTCGTCGCGCGTCGGATAGATGGCGAAAATCTTCGAGAGGCCGGTGATGTCGAACACCTTCTGGATCTGGGGATTGGCGCACACCAGGCTGATCGTGCCCCCGTGCTCGGCGGTGCGCTTCAGACACCCGACCAGCGTCCCCAGGCCCACGCTGTCAATGAAATCAACCTTCTCCAGGTTGATGATGATGTCGCGCGCCCCCTCCTCGATCAGGCGCACCACGGTCTCGCGTACCTCCAGCGACGTGTAGGCGTCCAACTCGCCGACCAGATCCACAATCGTCACTTTGTCTGCGCGTTCGACGTTCACCGCCAGGTTCATGGCTCTCGCTCTCCCCTCACGCCTCAGCGCCCCACCATCGGCGGGCGGCTCGCCGCGACGCCTCGACAGGGCCGCAGACGAACCGCTCGGAGTGCCGGCGCGCGCTCCCCCCGCTCTCCCTTTCGCCGGTGGGGGCGTGGATACCTGGCACGCTGCGATGGAGCGGCGATGGCCGTCACGACCCGGAGGGCGCGAACAGAGCGGGGCGCCGGAGCGGGAGGGTACCCTCCCCCGGATCGCGGCGGAGCATATGGTTTCATTCTACCACACCGCAGCCGACCGCGAAACGTGCCCGTTCCCGCGGCACGGAGACGGCGCCACCGCTTCACCGTCCGGCGGCCGCATCCGCGCGCTCCCGCGCCAGATCGATGAAGCGGCAGACGCGGGAGACGGGGGTCAGCGCCGTCACGGGGCTGCCAAGGGAGAACGCGAACCGCGGCCACCGCCGCCCCACCTCGGCCTGCGCCGCCACCGCCTGCCGCAGCGCCTCGTCGCCGCCGCGCTCCAGCAGGTGGATCGCATCCAGATTCCCGAGCAGCGCGCAGCGGCCCCGCACCACTTCCGCCACCTCCGCCAGCTCGATGCGAAAGCCCTTCTTGCTCTCCTCCAGCGACAGCGCCGAGGGCCGCGCGGAGACCAGGTCCTCCAACCGGCCGGTCACGTCGCCGCAGAAGTAGTAGACCGCGCGCATCCCCAGCCCCTCGATCTCGGCGATCACCCGCGCCACGTAGGGCAGCGCGAACCGGCGGAACTGCGCCGGAGAGATCAGATCCGCCCCGGAGTAGCAGTCCTCGATCCACACGCCGTGCGCACCGGCCATCGCCAGGGCGCGCACCTTCTCCAGCTCCCGCTCGGTGAGCCGCTCCAGGAGGCGCGTCAGCAGCTCCTGCTGCTCCACCGTCGCCAGCATCAGCCCCTGGAACGTGAGGTAATTGTGCGCCAGCCAGAACGGCGCGTTCACGGTGGCGAACACGAAACACTCGAACCCGAACGCCGCCAGGGCGCGGCGCGGGTGGTCGAGCGCCCCTTCGTCGGCCATCTGCGACGCGGGCGTCACGGGCAGCAGTCGCTCGATGTCGTCCGGTGTTCGCACCTGCACCTCGCGCGGGAATGCCTGCTTCCCGCCGGGCGGGTCCGGGTGCAGCTCCTCCCGCCTGCCCGAGCCGCTCTCCTCCAGGTAGACCCGCCCATCCTCGCGCACGACGCGGTGGCGCGCGCGCCAAGCGCGGGGCTGCGACATCCCGGCTTCTTTCCAGTCAATCGGTACGGCCTCGAGGAAATGGCGGGCGACCTGCACCCGCGTCTCGATATCGCCGGCGCGCTCGGCCCACCAGGGCACCGATGTGATCTGCGCGCGGTGGTCGCGCAGGAAGATGCCCAGGTAGGGAAGCACCACCGGGAATTGATCAGTACCCTCCGATGAGAACGCTGCCATCACCCGCTCACGGCCGCTCAACGCGCGCATTCAGCTACCACCATTCCATGAAGATTCGGCCAGCCGCTTGGCACACGCTGATTCTAGCACCGGGAAGCACCGGCGTCAAGAGGGAACGCAGGATCGCCCGCCAGGGGCACCGAATACCACCAGAGGGAAAGAGCGCCCCGGGAGGGCGCGGCAGCGTTCGCCGGCGCCGTGCGCCGCTCCCGTTCGGCGCACGCCCCAAACCGGCTGAGATTGCTGCCCAAAAGGGTTACTCTTTGCCTGTGGTGCGCCGTCGGGCCAGACCGGCACCTGTCTTCCGAGGCATTCCGGCGAGTGCCTCGGGTTGGAACGTCGGAGGGGCATATGCTGAAACACCCGAAGCTCACCCTGCAACGCATCGAGCGCTTCCTTGACAGCGAGCTGCGCCCGCGAGTCTATCAGGACGCAGCGCCGCTGGACGTCGCGGTGTGCCAGTGCGCGGAGCCGATCGCTCACGCGGAGGCGCTGCGCCGGACTTACCGGCCGGTGGCGCCCGGCTTCCGCTGGGGACCGGTGTGGTCCACGGCCTGGTTCCGGCTGCGCGGCCGGATGCCGGACTTCTTCGCCGGAGAGGAGGTGGTTGCGCGGATCAACACCTCTTCCGAGGCCCTCGTCTGGGAAGGGGATTCGCCCTCCCAGGGCCTGGACGCCAACCGCTCGGAGTACTTCCTGTCGCGGAGCGCCGTCGCCGGAGAGCCGGTGGAGCTCTTTGTTGAGGCGGCGGGGAATCACCTCTTCGGCATCTCGGCGATGGGCAGAACGGACGGCCTCGCCGGCGCCGCCGAGCCGTTCGAGCTGAAGGAGGCGTGCCTCGCCCGCTTCGACCGCCGGCACTGGGATCTCTACCATGATTTCCGCGTGCTGCTCGGGGTGCTGAAGGCACTCCCCGAGGACGAGCCGCGCCGCGCCCAGCTCCTCTACGCCTTGAACGAGTGCGCCAACTGCTACGTGATGGGGTGCGGCCCGGAGGCGGCGCGCGAGGCGCTCGCTCCCGCGCTCGCCCTGCCGGCGTCCGCCTCTTCGCACCGCGTCAGCGCCCTCGGCCATTCGCACATCGATGTCGCCTGGCTGTGGCCGCTGCGCGAGACGGTGCGGAAGTGCTCGCGCACCTTCGCCACCGCGCTGCGCACCATGGAGCGATACCCGGAGTTTCGCTTCGCGCAGAGCCAGCCGCAGCTCTATGCCTTCACGAAGGAGCACTTCCCGAAGCTGTACGAGCGCATCAAGAGGGCCGTGGCGGATGGACGCTGGGAGCCCGTGGGCGCCATGTGGGTGGAGGCCGACTGCAACATCCCCTCCGGCGAGAGCCTCGTGCGCCAGATCCTGCACGGCAAGCGCTTCTTCATGGAGGAGTTCGGCGTCGAGAGCGATATCGCCTGGCTCCCCGACGCCTTCGGCTACTCCGCCGCCCTGCCGCAGATCCTCAAGAAGGCGCGCGTGGACTACTTCGTGACCCAGAAGCTCTCCTGGAGCCAGTTCAACCGGTTTCCCCACCATGCGTTCTGGTGGGAGGGGATTGATGGCACCCGGATCCTCTCGCACTTCCTGCCGGCCGACACCTACAACGGCGATTTCACGCCGGAGCAGCTCCGCCATGGCGAGCGCGCCTTCCGCGAGTCCGACCGCGCCGCAAGCTGGCTCTACCTCTTCGGCTATGGCGACGGCGGCGGGGGACCCACCCCGGAGATGCTCGAGACGGCGCAGCGCGTGAAGAGCCTGGATGGCCTGCCGCGCGTCGAGCAGGAGCCCGCGCGCGACTTCTTTCGCCGGGCGGCCGCCGAAGCGAAGGACCTGCCCCTCTGGGTGGGCGAGCTGTACCTGGAGCTGCACCGCGGCACCTACACCACCCAGGCCCACAACAAGCTGATGAACCGCCGCTGCGAGTTGCTGCTGCGCGACGCCGAGTTCTACGCCAGCATCCGCCCGGATGGCCTCAAGTCGTACCCGGCTGCGGCGCTGGAGCGGTGCTGGAAGCTCGTGCTGCTGAACCAGTTCCACGACGTGCTCCCCGGCTCGTCCATCGGCCGGGTATACGCGGACTCGCGCCAGCAGTACGCCGAGGTGATGGAGACCGGCGAAGACCTCGTCGCGCGATCCCTCGGCGAGCTGACCGAGCGGATTGACACCAGCGGCGCGCAGCGTCCGGTCGTCGCCTGGAACAGTCTGAGCCGCGCGCACTTCGGCGCCGTCTCATTGCCGATCGGTGACGTGGCGCCGCAGTCCGTCATTGATCCGGATGGCTTCGGGCAGCCGGTTCAGGTGGTGGTGGAAGACGGAGAGCGGCGCGCCCTCTTCGTGGCGGAGGCCCCGGCCCACGGCTATGCCGTCTACGATCTCTCAGCCGAAGCGCCGGGCGAGGTGCCGCTCACCGAAGTGAGCGTGAGCGAGCGCTGCCTGGAGAACGGCTTGATCTGCATCGAGCTGGACGACAACGGGCTGATCGCCAGCATTTACGACAAGCGGCGCGGGCGCGAGGTGCTGCTGCCGGGCCGAAAGGGCAACGTGCTGCAGCTCTTCGACGACCACCCGCTGGCGTCCGACGCCTGGGACGTGGATCCGTTCTACGCCGAGACGGGGCGCGACCTGGTGGAGGCCGAGAGCGTCCGCGTGCTCGAAACGGGCCCGGTGCGCGGCGCCCTGGAAGTCGTGCGCCGCTTCGGCAGCTCCACCATCCGCCAGCAGATCCGCCTGGTGGCGCACAGCCCCCGGATCGACTTCGCGACCGAGGTGGACTGGCGCGAATCCCACAAGCTCCTCAAGGCCGCCTTCCCGGTGGACATCCACGCCGGGCGCGCCAGCTTCGAGATCCAGTACGGGCACGTCGAGCGGCCCACCCACGCCAACACCTCCTGGGACATGGCGCGCTTTGAGGTGGTAGCCCACAAGTGGATCGACATCTCCGAGGGAAGCTACGGTGTGGCGCTCCTCAACGACGGCAAGTACGGCCACGACGTGCAGGGGAGCACCCTTCGCGTCTCCCTGCTGCGCGCGCCGAAGAACCCAGACCCCAACGCCGACATGGGGCCGCACCGCTTCACCTACGCTCTCTATCCCCACCGCGGCGGAGTGCGCTTTGGCGACGTGGTGACGGAGGCCGATCGCTTCAACGTGCCGCTGCGGGTCGTTCCCACCCATCCCCATGCCGGCGAGCTGCCAACGGAGTACTCCTTCCTGTCGGTGGACAGCGGAGACGTATTCATCGAGGCGGTGAAGCGCGCCGAGAAGGAGGACGCCCTGGTGGTGCGTCTCTACGAGGCCCACAACACGCGTGGCCCCGTGCGGCTGATCACCACGCTGCCGGTGAAGGATGCCTTTCTCGCCGACCTCATGGAAGACCCGATCCGGCCCGTGCCGGTGAAGGATGGAGAGATCCGGCTGGAGGTGAAGCCGTTCGAGATTGTGACCCTGCTGCTGCGGTAGCGGCACCCACCCGAGGGCGAGGCCCCCGATCCCGATCCGCACGGACGGGCCGAGAGGGGCTTCGCCCTCCCGGGCGGCTGCGCGCCCGGCCGGCACCATCCCCTGATCTCCCGGCCGGACCCGCGCCGGGGAACCACCAGTTCCTCCCGTCAATGCTCATCGGGAATGCGGCAGGATTCCTGCAAGGGCCCCCGGCACACATCTGGGTGCAGGAGGGCTGAATGGAAGCCTTGAGTGAAGGGGATCTGCGCATCCGAGCGCCGCAAGCCGCCGTGCGGCGCCTTCTGGCGGCGGCATGGGGGATCAACGCATTCCTACTGGTGATCAATCTGGCGCTGGCTGCCGGGTGGCGCCCGCGGATCCACACCATCGCGGTCCAACTGAACATGGACAACGAAGTGTGCGTGGCCGCCTGGTACTCCAGCTTCCTTCTGATGCTGGTGGGCGCTGCCGCCGCCCTGCAGCTCATCGTGCGCGGGCGCGGCGGCGAGATGCCGCGGGCGTCTCGCATCGGGTGGCTGATGGTGGCGGGCCTCGCCCTCTTCCTTTCGGCCGACGAGGTGTCGGTCATCCACGAGACCATCGGCGGCTCGTTCGCCACGCACGTGGGCGGCACACTCTTCGGCATGCGCGTCGTCTGGACGGAAGTGATGGCGCCCTTCATCCTGGGGGCGGCGCTCTTCCTGGCGCTCTTCCTGTGGCGCGAGCTGCGAGGCACGCCCGGGGCTCGGGCGCTCGTGTGGGTTGCTCTCGGATGCTGGCTGGGCGCGGTGGCGATGGAGAGCGCCACGTATCTGCTCCGGGGCATGCCGATCATCGGTGTCTTTGAGCCGGCGGTTGAGGAGACCCTGGAGAACGTCGGCACGACGCTGCTGCTGACCGGCTTTCTGCAGCACGCTCTCTCGCGGGGCAAGGTGAAGGCGGTCCCGGCGTGACGAGGCGCGCGAGCGCGGCCGGCGCGGGGCGGCGCCCGCGCCCTACTCCTTCCGCGGCGTTCGGTGGAACCGAGGGGATGGAGCGATGGAAAGGGACGCGGCACAGGCAGCCGCCGATGATGCCACGCTGTGGGGGTGCCTGACCCGGCACCAGGCCCGCTGCTTCCTGGGCGCCATCTGGGCAGCCAACGCCTTCCTCTCGCTGGCGAACTTCCTGATGGCGGCCGGGCAGACTCTGCCGTACGGCATCCTCAACCATCAGTTGAACATGAGCGACGAGGTCTGCCTGGGGTCGTGGTATCCCAGCATACTTCTCTTCCTCCTCGGGCTGGCCGCGCTGAGGCATTTCGTATCCGAGCGCAACCCGGGAGGCGCCGAGGACCCGTTCGTCCGCTATGGGTGGCTGGCGTTGGCGGCGCTGGCGGCGCTGCTGTCGGCCGACGAGGTGGCCAACCTCCACGAGGGTTTGCGGCGGTTCGTCCACGTCGTGGTACGCGGGCGGGCGGTGGAACTCAACGCCATCTGGTCGCTGCTCCTCTCCCCCGTCGTCGCGGCCGTCGCCCTGTTCCTCTGGGTGTTCTGCCTGCGGGCGCTGCGGGACTCGCCCAGGGCCCGGAGACTCGCTCTCGGTGGCCTGGCAGCCTGGATCGTCGCGATAGCGGCCGAGATCGGCTGGCGCACGATCATGTATGCCAGCGCCGTCCCCGGGAAGGCGCTCCTGGCGCCCCTGGAGGAGTCGGCCGAGCTGTTCGGCACCACGCTCCTGCTGATGGCGCTCGTGGAGCTGGGCTTCTGCCGCTCCGCCAAGCGGTTCGCCGGCGCGCCGCCGGCAGCGCAGGCGGCGCCGCAGAGCGGCTGAGCGCCGAAAGGGAACGGCGGCCCGCCCGGGGAACAGATCCGCGACGCCCGGAGTGAGGAGCCGCCATGGAGAAGCCTGCCAACACCGATCATCCGATCCACGACCTGCTGCGCCGGCGCTGGAGCCCGCGGGCCTTCTCGCAGCGCCCGGTGCCGTCGGAGGCGCTGCAGAGCATCCTGGAGGCCGCGCGCTGGGCACCCTCGGCGATGAACGAGCAGCCCTGGCGGTTCGTCGTCGCCACCCGCGAGGACCCGGAGGCCTTCGAGGCGCTCCTCGGCTGCCTGGTGGACGGGAACCGCGTCTGGGCCTGCCGCGCGCCGGTGCTGGTCCTCGCCGCCGTGAAGATGGACTTCGAGCGAAATGGCCGTCCCAACCGCCATGCGTGGTACGATGTGGGCCAGGCGGTCGCCCATCTCGCGATCCAGGCGACCGACCTGGGCCTCTTCGTTCACCAGATGGGCGGATTCGATCGCGAGAAGGCGCGCGTGGCGTTTGCTCTTCCCGATGGCTGCGAGCCGGTCGCCGTCGTCGCCCTGGGGTATGGCGACGACCCAGAGACTCTGCCGGAGTCGCTGCGGGAGCGCGAGGTGGCCCCCCGGGGGCGCCGGCCAGCGAAGGAGAGCCTGCTCCCTTCCCGCCGACGCACCTCCTGACAAGCGTCCCCGGATATGGTAACATGGGGGCGCCGGTTGCGTTCGGCAGGCGGCAGCACCGTTATCCGAGAGGCGGCAAGCATGACATCTTCGGCGGCGGCCGAGCGCGCCCGCGAGTTCCTGAGCAAGGCATCCCGGTTCCGTCTCGGCGACCTCCTCACCGAGACCCCCCATCCTGGCACCTCCCGGCTGAGCCAGGCCGCCCGGGAGTGCATCCCGGCGGCGCTCGCGCAGCTCTTCGAAGTGGACCGCGACGTGGTGGAGACCTATCGCCGCTGGATCGCCACCGACGCCCCCGCGCGCATCCGCGACGAGGTCGTCGGCGCCCTCCGCGCGGGCGGGCGCCTCTTCTTCACCGGGTGCGGCGCCACTGGCCGCCTCAGCATCCAGATGGAGTCTATCTGGCGCGATTTCTGGCAGCAGCGCCGCGCCGCCCTCGCAACCACTGCCACCCCACACTCCCACACTCCCACACCCCCCGACTGGGAAGACCGGACCTTCAGCGTGATGGCCGGGGGCGACTTCGCCCTCATCAAGTCCGTCGAGGGCTTCGAGGACTACGCCGAGTTCGGCCGACGCCAGATCCGCGACCAGGGCGTGCGCGCCGGCGACGTCGTCTTCGCCATCACCGAGGGGGGCGAGACCTCCTTCGTCATCGGCACCGCCCGGGAGGCGCTGGACTCGGGGGCCCGCGTCTTCTTCGTCTACAACAACCCCGACGACGTCCTGCGCGCCACAGTGGCGCGCAGCCGCCGGGTCCTGGACGAGCCGCGCATCGAGAAGGTGAACCTCACCACCGGCCCGATGGCGATCACCGGCTCCACCCGCATGCAGGCCACCAGCATCCAGCTCTGCGCGATGCTCACCCTGATGGAGATGGTGCTGAGGGAATTGCAGACTGCAGATTGCAGATTGCAGATTGCCGGAGGCAATCTGCAATCTGCAATCTGCAGTCTGCAATCCGACGCTGTACCCGCCGAGTTCCTGCGGGGCCTGGAGACGATCCACGCGACCCTCGCCTCCAAGGAGGTGCGCCGGCAGGTGGCGCAGTGGGTCGCCCTGGAAGAGGGAGTCTACCGCGCCCGCCGCCGCAACACCTACTTCGCCGGCCGCCTTGGCGTGGACGTGCTCACCGACACCACGGAGCGCTCGCCCACCTTCTGCACTCCCACCTTCCGCAAGTTCGATGACGCGCAGGCGGCCGAGTCCTGGTCCTTCCTCTTCCTGCCCAGGGAGCGCACGCCGGATGCCTGGGAGTACCTGCTGAAGCGCCCGCTCCGCCCCGTCGCATGGGACCTGGAGACGGTGCGCGAGATGGCGGGCGACGCGGAGGCGCCACGGCTGCACGCCACGGTGCAGAGCATCGGCCGCGAGGAGATCCTGCGCTTCCGCATCGGCACGGACGGCCTCCCCTACCGCGCCAGCGGCCCGGGAGACAGCGCCGCGTGCATCGTCACCGAGGAGGAGATGGCGGAGTTGCTCGCCCCGGACGGATTCTACCGCGCGCGCCTGGAGGAGGCGCACGCGGCCGGCGCCGCCACGGCCCTTCTCTTCTTGGGAGGGCCCGCCGCCATCGCAGAGGTGCGGGCGTTCCTCCACACCTGGCACGTGCCCTGCCTGCCCGTTCTCGTGCCGCTCCCCGAGACGGAGCAGCTCCTGGGCGGCCCGCTGCGCGTGGGAGCCAAGATGCTCCTCAACACCCTCTCCACCTGCACCATGGTCCGCCTGGGCCGGGTGATGGGCAACGTGATGATCTGGGTGGTGCCGAGCAACCTCAAGCTCATTGACCGTGCCACTCGCTACGTCCAGGCGCTCACCGGTCTTGCGTACGAGGATGCCTGCCTGCGCCTCTTCGAGGCCGTGGAGTACGTCGCTCCCCGCGCGCAGGCAGGGTGGGAGTATCCGGCCGTGGTCGGCCTGGCAGTCACCCGCGCTCGCCACGGCGGCAGCTTCGTCGAGGCGGAGACGCGTCTGTACCAGGAGCTGGGGATCGAAGCGCCCGCCGGCGGGTAGGGGGCAGCCATGCCTCGATGCGTCCTCTTCCTCGCACGGCCACGCGGCACTGTTTGGCGGGCCACCAAGTGGGTTGGCGTGCGCAAGAGTACCTCCGCCCGATTCCCGGGCGCTCCGTGCAGTGACCAGGGTGCCCTCGCCCGATTCCCGGGCGCTCCGGGTAGGGACTCGAGCGCGCCCGAAACCGGCGGCACCTCCGGGCGGCGCACGGCGCTGTGGCAGCGGCATCGGAGCGCCGGTGCAACCGGCGGGGGCGGGGCGGGAGGGCGGAGGCACCGCACGTCTGAGGTGCCCCCGCCCGATTCCCGGGCGCTCCGGGCAGGGACTCGGCGGCGCCGGAGGGCGCCTCGCGGCCTATCTGCCCAGGTAGTCCGATACCTCGGCCGAGTCCACGTCCATGATGTAGGGGATGCCGCTCATCTCGGCCGCCTCGCGGGAGAGGGCCGCCAGGTCGTCGCGTGAGAGGTAGCTCACCGCGAACTTGCGGCTGCCCGCCATGAGCTGACGCAGCCCCTGTGCCAGACGCTCGTAGTAGGTGTAGAGGCCGAGCGCCCCCGGCGGGATGCGCTCGAACTCCGCGGCTCCCAACTCGGCGCGCAGCGCCTCGGCGGTGACGAAGATCTCCTCCTTGCCGGCGCCGAACCGCTCGACGTAGACGGGAAGCATTCCGTCGTCAATGGCGCGGCCGATCGTCTTGCCCACCATCGCCGCCGCGATCGGCCCGCGCGCCATGCCCACCAGCTTCACGAAGGGAGCCCCCAGGGCCAGCCCCTTGAAGATGTGGTCCTCGAAAGTGAATCCCCCGGCCACCGCCAGCGCGGGGAGGTGCTTCCCCTGGTCATGGAGGCGCTTCGCATAGCGGTGGAGGAGCGAGTGGAGCGCCACCGGGGGCATGCCCCATTCGTTCATCATCCGCCAGGGGCTCATGCCGGTACCCCCGCCCGCGCCATCCACCGTCAGCAAGTCCAGCCGGTACTTCGAGGCGTAGTGCAGCGCCCGGGCCAGGTCCACCGGGCGGTAGGCCCCCGTCTTCAGCGAGATGTAGCGGGCGCCCGACCGACGCAGTTGGTCAATGCGCTTCTCGAAGCCTTCCTCGGTGACCATGCCCACGCGCGAGTGCCGCTCGAACTCGCGGAACGCGCCCCGCTCGAACGCCCGGATGACGTCCGGGTCGGTGGGGTCCGGCAGGACGATGTAACCCCGCTCGTGGAGGAGCTGGGCGCGCTTCAGGTCATTGACCTTCACCTCGCCGCCGATGTTCTTGGCGCCCTGGCCCCACTTCATCTCCACCCAGTTGACCCCCAGCTCCTGGACGGCGTACTCCAGTACCCCGAGGCGGGTGTCCTCCACGTTGGCCTGGACGATGATCGCCCCGTAGCCGTCACGCTGGTGGCCCTGGTAGAGCTTCACTCGCCGCTTCAGGTCCACGGTATCCACCACCCGGCCGCCTTGGAAGACCGCCTCGGGGTCCATTCCCACGACGTTCTCGCCGATGGTGAGTGCCGTGCCGGCGAGCGCCGAGCCGATCGCCAGGCCCTCCCAGTTGTTCTTGGCGATATTGGTGGAGCCGATGCCGGGGATGAGCCAGGGGTAGCGGAACTTGATCCCCCGGTCGTGCCCCAGGGTCACCTCCAGGTTGACCGCGGGGAAGATGGCCCGGTCGCTGTCCGCCTCGATCCCCAGGGCGCCCTCGACGCCGCCCATGATGTTGAAGTGCGAGTAGTCAACAGGGTAGGTCTTCTCCGCGGCGGTGGTGATCACTCCGAACGGCTGTGGGTAGATCACCTCGTGCCCACGGTAGGCCGACTTCCCGATCTCGCACATGCCGATGCACCCGTCCACGCAGGTGACGCACATTCCGGAAGCCGGCACCACCGACCCCTCGGTCCGGTTCTTGGTCAGTGTTGCTGCTGAAGCGTTCACTCTCGAGAGTGTCACGGCCATTCCCCCGATTCCTATCTCCGCTGCGCGGCGATCTCACAGGCCACGCACGGGTCCATGTAGCACATCATCTGGTCGAAGCGCCCGTTCTCCACGCACGGCGGCTGCAGGTTGGCGCAGCCGCCGCAGACCGCCTTCTCCGGCTCGGTGTAGGTGCAGCGGAGCTCGCACGCCGGGCAGACGTAGAGGCAGCCGCCGCACAGCCGGCAGGCATCCGAGGGCTGGTCGAAAGGCGTGCCGACGCTGCGGCTCTGCCCCCGCCCGCGGAAGCCGATGGCTCCGGCCATCATCTGCTCCGCGCACATGCGCACGCACCGCCCGCAGAGGATACACGACTCCTGTTCCTGCCGGAAGCGCTGCTGGCGCACGCCGAGCGCGGAGGCCAGGTCCTGGATTGTCTTCGACTGCGGGCAGGAGGCCAGGTGCAGTTCGATCACCATCCGCCGCGCGCGCAGCACGCGCGCCGACGCCGTGCGCACCACCAGCTCCTCCTGAGCCGGGTAGGTGCACGACGACACGAGCCGCGCGCGCGCCCCCTCCCCGACCTCCACCACGCACAGCCGGCACGCCCCGTAGGGCGAAAGCCCCTCCATGTGGCACAGCGTCGGGATCGGGAAGCCCACCGATTGCGCCGCTTCCAGCAGCGTCGCGCCCTCTTCGACCGATACCCCCAGGCCGTTGATGGTGAGATGGATCACCTTTCAACCCTTCCTGAACTCAAGCCACCGCCACCGCGCCGAACTGGCAGACGGTAACGCACATCCCGCACTTCGTGCAGCGGGCGGAGTCGATCACGTGGCGCTCTTTCGACGCGCCGCGGATCGCCTCGCCCGGGCAGGCGCGCCGGCACGCGCCGCAGCCGGTACACGCCTCGTTGATGGAGTAGGTGACCAGCGCCTTGCACACCGCCGCGGGGCAGCGCCCGTGCCGGATGTGCTCCAGGTACTCCTCGCGGAAGTAGCGCAGCGTGGAGAGCACCGGGTTCGCCGCCGTCTGCCCCAGGCCGCACATCGTTGTATCCTTGACCGCCAGCGCCAGCTCCTCGAGGAGCTGCAGGTGCTCCGGGCTGCCCTCCCCACGGGTGATGTCGTCCAGGATCTCGTGCATCCGCTGCGTGCCCTTGCGGCACGTGAAGCACTTCCCGCACGACTCCTGCTTCAGGAAGCCCATGAAGTAGCGTGCCACGTCCACCATGCACGTGTGCGCGTCCATGACGATCATGCCGCCCGACCCCATGATGGAGCCCGCGGCCGTCAGGGCATCGTAGTCCACCGGCAAATCGAACCGCGCCGCCGGGATGCACCCGCCCGAAGGGCCGCCCGTCTGCACGGCCTTCACCGCCGCAGCGCCGACCGGTCCGCCGCCGATGTCGTGGATAATCTCGCCGAGGGTGGCGCCCATCGGCACCTCGACGAGGCCGGTGCGCTTCACCTTGCCGACGAGGCTGAAGATCTTCGTGCCGGAGTTGCCCTGCGTGCCGACGGCCGCGAACTCGGCGGCGCCCTTCTCCAGGATGAGCGGGATGTTGGCCCACGTCTCCACGTTGTTGATCAGGGTCGGCTTGCCGTCAATGCCACGCTGCACGGGGAAGGGCGGCCGCTGGCGCGGCTCCCCCACCTTCCCCTCGATGGAGCGGATCAGGGCCGTCTCCTCACCGCACACGAACGCCCCGGCGCCCCGCACCACCTCGATGTCGAAAGAGAGATCCGTGCCCAGGATGCGCTCGCCCAGCAACCCGAGCGCGCGCGCCTGACGGATCGCCATCGAGACGTGGCGGATCGCCAGCGGGTACTCATCGCGGACGTAGATCACGCCCTCGTTCGCCCCGGTGCCGACGGCTCCGACCAGCATCCCTTCGAGGATGGCGTGCGGGTTGCCCTCCAGCGCGCTCCGGTCCATATAGGCGCCTGGGTCGCCCTCATCGGCGTTGCACACGAGGAACTTCCCGCGCCGGCCCGGCTGCCGGGCCAGCATCTCCCACTTCGCGCCGGTCGGGAACCCTGCGCCGCCCCGCCCGCGCAGCCCGGAGGCTTTCACCTCCGCGACCACGGGCTCCGGGCCGGCGGCCAGCGCCGCGGCCAGCGCCGCATAGCCGCCGCTCGCCAGGTAGTCCTCGATCCGTGTCGGATCCACCTCCTGATTGCGACCCAGCAGCCTCCGTGTCTGGCGAGCGAAGAAGGGGATGTCATCCTGGCGCTCGATCCGCTCTCCCTCGCCGTCGGCGAAGAGGAGGTCGGTCACCACCCGGTCTTGGGCCGCGGCGCCGATGATGCGCCCCATCTCCTCGGATGCCACCTTCGGGTAGAAGGTGCCGTGCGGCGCCACGAGCACCGACGGCTCCATCTCGCAGAAGCCGTGGCAGCCGGTGACTCGCAGACCGATGCGGCCTACCAGCTCACGGGCCAGCAGCTCTCGCTTCGCTGCCCGCACGAGATCCAGGGCACCGTTGGCCCGCCCGCAGGTGCCCGCCGGGATCACGATCGTCGGAATCGCGCGCTCCCCGCGCCCTGCCAGACGCTGCCGCAGCGCTGCCAGGTCCTCAACTGAGCTGAGCGATCTCACGTCTGGCTCCAGCTCCTTCCACTTCGGCGCGGCGCACTCGCTGCTCGCCGCACCCGCACATCTGCACCAGCGCGCCGTCTCCGGCAAGCACCGAGACGGTGGGCACGCCGCACTCGCCGCATCGGAGCAAGTCGTTCAGCCCGGCGCTGCAGTGGGGGCAGAACAACCGCACCCTCTCCAGGGCCGCGGCGTTTTCCGGTGCCCCGTCCAGCACGCCATCCACGCACGAAATGCGCGCCCGCCCCCGCCACCCGTTGCACTGCGCGCTCACCTGAAGCGATGGATAGCCGTCAATCGGGCGCGCGGCGTCGAGCAGCGGACGGCCGCACTCGGGGCACACGGCTTCGGTGACGAGCGCGCGCTCGCCGTCGGCCGCTTCCGGGGCGGCCACCCCGGAGCGCGCCTGGCTCAGGATGCGCCGCACTTTCCCCGGGTTGACCTTGGCGAAGTAGCGCCCATCCACCACCACCACCGGACCCAGGGCGCAGGCGCCCAGGCAGTTCGCCGTCTCCAGGGTGAACTCGCCATCCGGAGTGGTCTCCCCCGCTCGCACACCCAGCTCGCGCGACAGCGCTTCGACCACCTGCTGCCCGCCGCGGACGTGGCAGGCGGTGCCCAGGCAGGCGCACACCGTGTGCCGGCCCCGGGGCTTCAGGCTGAACGAATGGTAGAAAGAAGCCACGGCGTAGACATCCACGAGCGACCGTCCTGTGTGCCGGGCCACGGCCCTGAGCGCGTCCTCGGGCAGGTAGCCGCGCGCCGCCTGCACCTCACGGAGAATGGCGATCAGCGCCGCCCGGCTTCCCCGGTGCGCCGCGGCGATCGCCGCGACGTCGGGGGCATCGGCCCCAATGGTGTCACCACGCATCGTATCCATCTCACCTCCCGGAGCGCCGTCGCCTACCGCTTCCACACCTGCAGCGGGCGGCGATGGCGCGCGGAGAGCAGCGCCCCGTAGCCCGTGCGCGCCTCCGCCTCCGCGTCGTCCACCACGTGTGCCTCCAGCAAGTGCGCCAGCTCCGGCGTGCCCACCAGCCGGGCATGCTGCCCTGTGAGAGCGGAGTCCAGTGACTGGATGAGCGCGCCGAGCGCCCCCGTCTTCTCCGAGACATGGACGACCAGGCGCACGGGCGACGTTGGCGTCGCGCACTCCTCGCCCTCTTCATCGGATGCCGCGTCATAGTCGAACAGATAGGCGCTCTTCACGCTTTGCTCTCGCTCACCGAGGTAAGCGGCAACCCGTGCAGCGAGCGCAGCGCGGTAGTAGCCGCAGGCGGCTCCGTCGCCTTCGCGCATCCGACCGATCACATCCCGGTCGCCCCCGGGCTCCAGCTTCTGCGCGCAGACCGCCAGCGCGGCGTTCAGCAGCGCCTCCGCCGGCTCCGATACGTCACCCGCCGATGACCTACGGGCGGCCGCCCGCTCGGCGACCGCCGCGAATTGCAGGGATCTCAGCACTTCCAGCATCTCGGTCTCCTCTCAACGTCCGTCCTATACCCTATGGTAGCAGGAAGGGCGTGAGAAAGCCGTGGAAACACCCCCGCCGGAGGTGAAAGGCGCGTGAAAGTGGATTCCGGGGCAACATGACCCACGAGGCGGGGAGATGCAGAGTGACACTGCGACGGCGGCGCCGGAAGGGGTGCGGCCTGCCGGCCCCGAACTACTCTCCCAGCGACGGACGTTGGGCGCAGGGGCACCGGCCGCGGCGCGCCACCCGTCCGATCCGGCCCAATCCAGATCGGGAGGCACCGATGAAGACCTACGAGTTCGGCATCGTCGGCTGGGGGTTCGCCGGCATGGCGCACGCTCGCGCCATCGCCAACAACCCGCGCACGCACCTGAAGGCGGTCTGCACCCGCGACCCGCAGCGGCTGCGGCAGGCCGCCGCCGAGTACGGCGTCTCGCACACCACGAGCGACTACGCGCAGCTCCTCGCCGCCCGGCCGGACGTGGTCGTGGTCTGCACGCCGGATCACCTCCACACCGCCTATGCCGTGGCCGCGCTCGAGGCCGGCCTGAATGTCCTCTGCGAGAAACCCCTGGTGACGGACCTGGGAGAGGCCCGGCGGCTGGTTTCACTGGTGCGTGAGACCGGCAAGACCTTCATGACCGGGCAGTGCGCCCGCTACTTCGTGCGCTCGGCCCTCGCCCGCGCGATGGTAGACCAGGGCGACCTGGGGCGGCTCTTCTTCGCCGAGGCCGACTACCTCCACGATGCCGAGGAGTTCATGCGTGACTGGCGCATCGATCCGGTCGCGCCGCAGAACATGATCCTCGGCGGCGGCTGTCACCCGGTGGACCTCCTCCGCTGGCTCGTCGGTAACGTGGCCGAGGCGCACGCCTTCGCCAACAAGCTGGCCTTCAGCGAGACCAATCCGATCGAGCACGACTGCGTCCTGATGAGCCTGAAGTTCGAGAGCGGCGCCATCGGCAAGGTACTCGTCACCGTCGGGTGCAAGCGCCCCTACTCCCTGGGCATCAGCCTCTACGGCGATCGCGGCACTCTGGTGGACGAGCGGCTCTTCCTGGCGCGGATCCCCGGCCTGCACGACTTCATGCCGGTGCCCGTCGGCCATCACTCGCACGATGAGAACCCGATCTTCGAGTACCAGCTCGCCCACCTGGTCGAGTGCCTGGACGACGGGAGGCAGCCCGCGGCCGACGTGGTGGAGGGGACCCGCACCGTGGCGACGTGCCTGGCCGCCGTCGAATCGGTGAAGACGGGCAAGGTGGTGCGGGTCTACAACGAGTTCTGAAGGAACACACGACCGGCTGAAGAACTCCGATCTGATCACCGGCACAAGCGAGGCCCGCCAGCGGGCCGGAGGAGGGTGCGCACGTGGATCTGAAGCTGTTCATCGGCGGCAAGTGGGTGGAGAGCGAAAGCGGCGAGTACTTCGAGGCGCAGAGCCCGGCCACGGGCGAGGTCATCGCGCGCCTGTCGCAGGGCACGCGCGAGGATGCCCGGCGGGCGGTCGCCGCCGCCAACGAGGCGCGCGAGCGGATCGCCGGGCTGTCGGTGTGGGAGCGTTCCCGCCTTTGCCTGCGCATCGCCGACGTGATGGAGCGGCGCAAGGAGGAGTTGGCTCGGGTGCTGAGCCAGGACCAGGGCAAGCCGCTGCGCACCGAGGCCCAGTACGAGGTGGGTAGGGCCACCCTGGGCTTCCGTGAGGCCGCCGAGCAGATCAAGTGGCTGGAGACCTCCGTCATCCCGGTGGAGGACCCGAACAAGCGGGTCTTCAGCATCCGCCAGCCCCGCGGCGTCTACGCCATCATCACGCCGTGGAACTTCCCGCTGAACATTCCGGTGGAGTATCTCGCGCCCGGGCTGGCCGCCGGCAACGCCATCGTCTGGGTGGCGGCGCCGACCACTTCCGTCTGCGCCGTGAAACTCGCGGAGTGCCTGGAGGAAGCCGGGGTGCCGCCGGGCGTCGTGAACCTGCTGACCGGCCCCGGCCCGGTGGTCGGCGACGAGATCGTGGCGCACCCGGGCACGGATGCCATCGGCTTCACCGGGAGCGCCGCCACCGGCACCCGCATCGCCGCGCGCGCCGCCGGGAAGCCCCTCCTCCTCGAGCTGGGCGGCAACGGCCCGACGATCATCCTGGAGGATGCCGACCCCGAGCGCGCCGCCGCGCGTACCGCGCTCGGCTGCCTGATCAACGCCGGGCAGGTCTGCTGCGCCACCGAGCGCATCCTGGTTCACGAGCGCATCCACGATCAGGTGGTGGAGCACCTGGTGCGCTGCGCCCGGGCGGTTCGCCTGGGGATGCCCGACGATCCGAGCACGACCATGGGACCGCTCAACAACCAGCCCGTCGCCGAGAAGATGGATCGGCACATGGCCGACGCCGTGGCCAAGGGGGCGCGCGTGCTCACCGGCGGCCGGCGCGCCCCCGGCTTCCCCACCGACCTCTTCTACGAGCCGACGGTCGTCACCGGGGTGACCACGGACATGCTGCTCAACACCGAGGAGAGCTTCGGCCCGGTGGCGCCGGTGATCCGCTTCTCCACGCCCGAAGAGGCGCTGGCGATCGCCAACGGGTGCAGCCTGGGCCTGGTCTCCGCCGTCTTCACTGAGAGCACGCGCCAGGCGTTCTACTTCGCGGAGCGGCTGCGCACCGGCATCGTCTGCATCAACGAGCACACCGATTACTGGGAGCTGCACATCCCCTTCGGCGGCGTCGCTGGCAAACGGAGCGGCATCGGCCGCCTGGGTGGCAAGCACACCATCCAGGAGATGACCGACTTGCGGACGATCGTGCTGGACGTGAAGACCTAACCGACGGCGGCCTTGGCCTCTTCCTCGATCAGGAGACGCGGCCCGTGTACCCGGCGCTCGGCGCGCTCGAACAGGTCCTGGGCGCGCCTCAGGTCGGTGTTGAACTCCTGGAGCGCCATCTCCACGGCGCGGACACGGTGCAGCAGGCGGGCGTAGACGTCGGCAAGCTGGCGGGCGTCCACCGGATCCGGAATCGCGCGCAGCATCCCGTCGCGAATGGAGCTTTCCACCAGGCCGCGCATCATCGAGCAAACGGCGAACAGACGGTCCTCACTTCGCTGGCTGTCGGCAACCATGGCTCTGTCTCCTTCTCCCCCAGACCACGTGCTCTGCGGAGCCGGCCACCCCGGCCTCATTCGGCCCGTTGACAACCGCGGGTACGGCTAGCCATTGGGACGATGGCCGGGGCTGCAAGTTCACCGCCACATCCATCCGGCCAGGTTGCCCAAGGGCAATACCTGTGCCGAGTCTTCCCCGCCTCCGGCTCCGCTAAACGCGAGAGCGCCGGGCGGCACCTCCCCGGCGACGGCGGCCTGCCATCGGCCGCATTCCCCGCGCCGGGTAGCCCTGCCCCTCTCCCTCTCGCCCGCGGCATTGAGAGAAGGGGCAAGGGCGGCTCGCGGTGAACTGTAAATGACAGAAGAGGCCCCGCCGCCGGGCGCGCGAAGACGCAGCCGGGCCTGGCCTCCGTGCGACGGACCGTCCGGCTGTGAGCGAAGAGGAGAAGAGTTGATGTCCACCCCTTCCTATGATGCGCTGATCGAGAGCAACGTGATGGTGCCGCTGCGCGATGGCGTGCGGCTGGCTACGGACCTCTACTTCCCCGCCGAGGATGGGAGGAAAGTAGCCGGCCGGTTCCCCGTCGTGTTGATGCGCACCCCTTACGACAAAACGGGTTCGGCCGCCACCGGGCAGTACTACGCCGAACGCGGCTACGTCGCGGCGGTGCAGGATGTCCGTGGCCGCTACGCCTCCGAAGGGATCTTCTATCCCTTCGCCCACGAAGGCCCCGACGGCTACGACGCCGTGGAGTGGCTGGCGGCACAGCCCTGGTGCGACGGCAAGGTGGGTACCTGCGGCGCATCCTACGTGGCCGCCGTTCAGAACGCTCTCGCCTCTCTGAACCCGCCGCACCTCGCCGCGATGATCGTCACCTTCGGGCCATCCAGCTACTTCCATAGCTCCATGCGCCACAACGGCGCGCTCGAGCTGCGCTTCGTCTCCTATGCCTTCAGCATGGCGGCCCGCAGCAAGGAGGCGATGGCCGACCCGGACCTGAAGGCGGCGCTGGACGACGCCTATCGGAACGTCTGGGAATGGCTCCGGTCGGCATCCATCCGGCCCGGCACTTCTCCCCTGAGCCTGATCCCCTCCTACGAGCAATGGTGCATTGATATCCTCACCCGCGTCCGCTACGACGAGTACTGGCAGCAGCCGGGCTACGGCCCGTTGCCCTACTACGATCGGCATGCCGACGTGCCGACCCTCTACGTCGGCGGGTGGTACGATAGCTACACTCGCAGCACGGTGGAGAACTTCATGGCGCTCAGCCGGCGGCAGAAGACCCCGGTGCACCTCCTGATGGGGCCGTGGACCCACGGCGGCGTCGGCCGGGCCGTGGCGGGCATCGCCTCCTTCCTGCCGGAGGGCGGCCTCTCCGACTACGAAGGTCTCCGCATGCAGTGGTTCGACCAGTTCCTCAAAGGGATCCCTTCCGGCATTGACCGGCGGCCTCCGGTGCGCTACTTCGTGATGGGCGGTGGCGCCGGGCTTCAGCCCGGGAGCCAGACGGTCGCCCACGGCGGCACCTGGAAGTCCGCCGCCACCTGGCCGCCCCCCGGCATCACGCCCACGCCCTTCTACTTCCACGCCGACGGCACGCTCTCCACGCAGCCCCCGGAAGAGAAGAGCGAGCCGACGCGCTACACGTTCGACCCGGCCCACCCCGTGCCCACCGTCGGCGGGAACCTCTCGGCGATCGACACCCCGGCCGGCGCCTTCGACCAGCGGTGCGGCCGTCAGTTCCCGGGCAGCAGCGGCACGATGCCCCTCTCGTCACGGCAAGACGTCCTCTGCTTCGCCACGCCGCCGCTGCGGGAGGACGTGGTCATCGTCGGCCCGCTCCGCGTGAAGCTCTGGGTAGCCACCGATGGCCCGGATACGGATTTCACCGCGAAGCTGATTGACGTGTACCCCCCGGGGCCGAACCACCCGGCCGGGTGCGCCCTGAACCTCAGCGACAGCATCGCCCGCCTGCGCTTCCGCGAGGGCTTCACGGAGGAGAAGCTGGCGCAGCCGGGCGAGGTGTATGAGCTGGAGTTCGAGATGTACCCCACGGCGAACCGCTTCGTGAAGGGGCATCGCATTCGGGTGGACATCTCGAGCAGCAACTGGCCGCGCTTCGATGTGAACCCGAACACCGGCGGGCCGCTGGGCAGGGAGCGCCGGATGCGCGTCGCCGAGAACTCGCTCTACCACGACCCGGCCCGGCCGTCGCACATCGTCCTGCCACTCGCGGCGGGTTGACAACCGCCCGCGCGCGTGTGATGTTGGGGAGGGGGAAGGAGCGGCACATGAGCAAACGCCTGCCCCATGCCGGCCACCTGCCTCACGTGGAGGCGCACCGGGAGAGCGCGCTGTCGGACGTGATCCTCGGTGGTCAGGATGGCCTGGTGAACGTCCTCGGCGTCATCCTGGGGATCGCGGCGGCGTCCGGCGACCCCCGCTTGGTGCTCGCAGGGGGCCTGGCGGCCACCTTCGCCGAGTCGATCTCGATGGGCGCCGTCGCCTACACTTCCACGCTCGCGGATCGCGACCATTACCTCTCCGAGGAGGAGCGCGAGCGCCGTGAGATTCGGGAGCTGCCGGAGGTGGAGACCGAGGAGGTGCGCGAGATATACCGCAACTGGGGGCTGAAGGGTGAGCCGCTCGAGGCCGTGGTGC
>JACQGM010000275.1 GCA_016199585.1 Armatimonadota bacterium | reverse complement strand
CCCGGCCCTCCTCCACCCGCCGCGAGGGCACCATCTCGTTCAGCTCCCCACGGTCGCCCACCTGGATGAGATGCAGGAAGAGCTCCCGCTCGTTCTCCCGGGCGGAAGCGATCTCCATCCGCCAGCACCCGAACAGGTGCTCGTCGGGGGTCAGGCGCTGCCAATCCTGGCGCACCGGCCAGTTCTTCCCGTCCGCCCAGAACTCCTTGCCCGGACCGCCGACCTTCTCGGCGGCAGCCGCCTGTGGCAGGAGCGTGCGTGCGAACACCTTCCCCTCGCGGTGCTCCGCTGAGAAGAGGTCGCCCCGGACTTGCGGCTCGTGCTGGGTGTGGAAGACCCAGGTCTTCTGCTGCTGAGGCGTCCGGGACGCCACACGGTCGAAGACCACGAAGTAGTCGGGGCAGACGAAGAGGAACTGACGGATTACCTCGCCGGCCTTCTCCTCGTGGTAGCACCGGGTGGCGTCGCTGGCGATGTAGGTGAAGCGGTCGTTGGTCTCGAAGGCGAGCACCTGCGCCCCGTGGTTCTTGTTCATGCCCCCGGTGTTGACCTCGGACGGCTGGCCCCAGAACCCCGGCAGCTTCTCTCCCTCCATGCGGATCAAGATGCCGTTGTGGGCGACGGTGTCGTAGTAGTAGTTCATCTCGTGGTCCGCACCGATGTTGCGGGGGTCATCGGGATTGCCGATGCCCTTCCGGCCGATGCTGAAGCCGCGCGCCCCGCTGTCCAGCGCCAGGAAGCCCTTCTTGTAGATGGTGAAGTGGTTCTCGTCGTAGTGCTTCCGGTAGAAGCTCTGCCGTCCGGCGATGAACATGGCGTAGGTGTCGTTCTCGCCCCAGCCGCTGTTCATGAAGGTGTGGCCCACCGGGTCGGGGAAATGACGCGCGCGTGGGAGGCGCCTCATGACGGACTGGATCTGCGCGTCGCCCAGCGCCTTCTCCGGGAAGTAGAGCGGCGAGGCGACGGTCAGCCAGTTGTCGGCGGCGAGGAACTGCTGGTAGCCGGGCCGCCACTGGAACTGCGCGATCTCCGCCAGCCCCTCCAGGTCCACCTGGTCTCCCAGGTCGGCGTGCAGGTCGGGCACGCGGGTCAGGTACGGGCGGTGGTGCGGATCGAGGCGGTTGTTGATGTGGTAGGGGTCGCTCCAGGCGTACTCCAGGGGGATCTGCCCGGCGAAGATCGTATTCCAGAGGAAGTAGCCGGAGAGGTAGGCGCGGTTGGGGAAGTGGCGGAGGAAGTTGCCGCCGATGGCCGTGCGCCAGGCGTCCAGGAAGTTGATCTCCGTCGCGAGGAGCTGCGTGACGTAGCCGAGCGCCCCGAATAGGTGTACCCCGTCCCTGCCGGATGATCGCAGGCGGAAGACGGCGACGTACTGCGCATGCTCCTCGCGCAGGAGCGCCGCGCAGGCCGCGTCGTCGGCGCCCTCGATGCCCTTCCCGAGGAAGACCAGCCCCAGGTACCAGCCGAGGATCTCATCATGGTAGTTAATGCCGATCCCCATCCCCCCGCGGTCCCGGTGGCGCTGGTAGAAGGCGCGCAGCGACCGGAACAGCGGCGCGCCGATCGCCTGCCGCTCTGGCTGCGGAAGGTCGTTGTAAAGCCAGTCGTAGGCGGAGAGCGCCGATAGGCGCTCGAACGCCTTTCCGGTCGGGAAGGCGCCATTGTCGGCGAACAGGGCGTAGCGGCCCACGGAGTACCTGAGGAGACTCATGGCCCGGTCGAAGTACCGCCGCTCGCCGGTGAGGACGTAGGCGAGAGCGGCCTCCGCGGTGCGGTAGCCCCAGTCGCCCTCGTAGACACTCCGGGGGTCCTGCGGCCGCCGGCGGTATCCGCCTTCGCCCTCGAGGAAGTGCGCCACCAGCTTGTCGTCCATCGGCGGAGGCGCCGGGCAGGCATCCACCTTCTCCTTGAGCGCCGAGAGCCACCGCTGCTGCTCCGGCGACAGGCCATCCTCCTTGATCTTCCGCAGGATCTCCTGGTTCAGGAAGATCCGCGGGTGGGTGGGCCGGATGCCGCGGAGGACCACCTCGATGTCCGGCGGGTCCGGCGGGGCGGCCCCCTGGGCGTCCGCCTTGCCGGCCAGCGCCAGGCCGAGGAGCGCCACGAGGCCATTCTTCAGGGTTGTTGTTGCCATTCGCTTCATCACCTCTTCCTCCACTCTCACCGCCAGAGGATGTGCCGCCACGTGGTGGCGTAGCGCAGCGACTCCTCGAACAGCGTCAGGCCGATGTCCAGGATCTCGTCGAACGTGTAGGGGTGCGTCACCAGCCCGTGGGGGAACTCGAACGCCAGCGGCAGCGACCCGGACACGTGGTGCAGCGCGGTGGGAAAGTCGAAGTACGGGGTGTCAACGGTGCCGGAAGGAGCGCGCCACGCGGGCCGCAGCCCCTCGCGGCGGTGGCGGTCTGCAACCAGGGCACCGACCTGCGCCTGGTGGAACTGGATGTTTCGCGGCACGAACGCCTTCGGAGCGGAGATCCAGGGCCCCGGGCCGTGGGCGTGGAGAACGAGGACGCAATCCGGACACTCGTCACGGACGAGGGCGAGCAGCGCGGCCGTCTCCGGGGCCATGCCGGGAGAGAGGAAGTCGTCCAGGTCAATGTTCACCCCGGCGTCGTTGTAGTAGCCACCGAGGTAGCTCACCAGGTCGAGCGGGATCGGGTTGTGGCGGAGGAACCACTCCCAGGTCGGCGGCTCGGGGAGCTTCTCGCGCGGCTCGCCCTGCCCGTAGTAGAGCATGTCGGCGGGGGTGCCCCCCACGAGGTGGCGCACCGCGGCGCGGATGCGGCCATCCGGCTGGGCGAGCGGCACCAGCACCACGCGCGCCTCGGCGGTGAGCGCCCGCAGATCCTCCCAGCGGCGCCCGCGCAGGTCCGCCCCGCTCTCGATCAGGTGGGCGTAGTTCAGGCAGGTGGCGCACCCCTCCGTCTCTCCACCGTGGATCGTCGAGATGACGACCATCACCGGGCGCGTGCGCTTCTTCGGGTCGAAGAACTCGTCGGTGCGGCGGGCGAGTTGGGCGCTGAAGCGGTTGTTGGTGCGGTGGATCGGCTCCTTCTCACCATAGGCCACCGCGCGGATCGGCCGCCCTCCCTGAGAACGGCCGATCTCCCGGTCCTCGGTCGGGCTCAGGCCATCGAGGAAGGCGTTCACCTCTTCCCAGTCGGACTTCCAGAAAGGGGGCGCTTCGAAGAAGCTCGGGTTTCTGATCTGCATCCTTGTCACCTCTCGCGGCTCGTCTCACGGCTCTCGGCAATCCCCCACCGGCAGCTTGTGGAGCGCGGCGGCGGCCCGGATCCGCTGCCGGATCCGCTCGCTCTCCGCCTCTTGGAGCGCCTGCCGCACGAGCTGCCGCCTCGGCTCGTCGCGCCAGTCCACCGGCGTCTCCGTGCGCCAGGACTCGCGCAGCCCCTCTTCGAGCAGGCCCCAGTAGGCGGCCATCGCCGGCGCGGCGCTCCCGTAGTAGCGGCGGCAGAAGTCGGAGATCAACGCGTCCACAGTCAACTCCGGGTCCCAGGCCAGCCTGGCGAAGGCGTACATGTTCAGCGGATACCAGCCGGGTCCCCACTGGTCGGAGGAGATCCCCTCGATACCGGTTCGGCGGAAGAAGCGCAGATCCTCGCGGATCACCGAGAGCATGGACCAGATCGGGGTCTCCTCCTCGCCGAAGGTGTAGTACTCGTAGATGAGGAAGCGCTTCGCCCGAGCGCGCCAGGCGCCGACCTGCGGGAGGAGCGCCTGGTCGAGGCCCTGCGGCGACGACTCCAGGGGCTGCATCGTTCGCTGGCTGTTGCGGCAGTAGAGGGCCAGCGCGGCGAGCACGTTGTCGGCCAGCGGCTCCACGTCCGGCGGGCAGGTCCGCGTGTGCTGGTAGAAGAGGGAAGCCACCAGCACGCGCGGGTGGCGCCGCGCCACGAGACCTGCTACTCTGTTGGTGAATTGGACGTAGCTCTTCGTATAGGCGAGCCACCTCTCCCGCTCGTCGCCGCCGGCCGGCGTGCAGCGGGGGCAGCGGCAGTAGGCGCGCGAGTCGTTGTGCCACAGGTCAACGGCCTCCACCTCGGGGTTCTCGTCGAGCCAACGGTTGATGTTCTCCGCCACGGCGCGAGTGGCCCCCTCGTTCGAGACGCAGATGGATGACTTGCGGCTGCCGTCGGCCAGGCGCGTCCCGTCGTCGCCGAGGGCGTAGTAGTCGGGGTGCGCGGCGGCATATCGGTCGTGCGGGAGGAAAGTGTTGAACGTGTGGCCACCCACGTGCAGGGAGAGGCCCCGCCGCCGGACCTCGGGTAGCAGTACCTCCCGCGAGCGATTGCGCTCCCAGACGTCCGGGCCGTTCGGGGCGGGGTGCGCCCAGTTGAGGCGGTTCTTCGCCAGCCAGTCAATGTGCGGCAGGTGGTTCTTCTCCATCCACGGCCCGCCGTAGGGGAAGAGGATGAGCTGGCGCACGGGGAAGGCGGGCGGGCCGACGCTCTCCTGGAAGAGCGGCAGCCGGATCGTGGTCTGGCGGGGAACCGTATCATCGCCGGGCACGCACCAGCCGCAGCCGAGGTACTTCTCCAGGAAGTGGTAGACGGCGAAGAGCGTCGCCCGCGGCGAGTTGCCAAGGAGGATCACCGCTTCTCCCGTACTGCGCACGAGGTAGCCGTCCTCGCCGCGCCCGCGCAGGGCGGCTTGCAGCTCGGGCGCGGCGGCGGCCGGGAGGCCGCTCTCCCCGACGTAGACCGGAAGGCCCGCGCCCGCGCGGGGAGCCACCAGAACGTCGGCGCCGGCCATGAGCCCCAGGTAGCGCCGCAGCTCCGCGGCGGCGAAGCGCTCCGGCGGGGGCGCCCCGTCGCCCACCACGATGGCACACCGGGCTTGCCCGTCTTCGACGAGCGCGATGTCCGGGCGGTCGGCGTGCCCGCTGGTTGGGGAGTCGGTTGCGGCCAGGAGCGCCGGGAAGGCGGTTGCCGCGCCGGGCAGAGTGGGTAGAGAGGCCATCTGTCTGCTCCCGTGCTCGCGCGCGCCGCCCGTGGGGCCTCGCACGGCGTGCGGAACGACGCGGGGCCGCCGGAGGGCCTGCTCGCAGTGGCCCTCCGGCGGCCCCGCCGGTTCAGTCGGGGGCGCGCAAGCCGGCACGGATGCCGGCTGCGCCCGTCGTTTGTCCGGTCGTTACGAGTTGCGGTAGTCGTACTGTCCAGTGGGACGCGGGCGGCCGGCCGCCGCGTCAGCAGGGAGCATGACCTGCTTCATCAGCTCGCTCGTCGAGACCCACTTGACGTGTCCGTCGCCGTAGACCATGTTCAGCCCCAGGAAGTGCCTCCCGGAGTTGCAGTCCTGCACAGCGCCAATCCCATAGGCGCTCTGCGCCGCGCACTTGTCCTGCAGTTTCGCCGTCTCGCCGACACCGGGGATGTAGTGAACGGTGTTCGGGGCCGCCACGCCGGAGATCCACCGCTGCATCCAGACCGGATGCCCCCAAAACTTCGGCCCTTCCCAGACCACGAAGAGCTTCGAGGGCGCCTCCACCTGCGCGTCGGCGAGGCCCGCGCCGCGCTGCAGCACCAGCTCGTTCCCCTCGTAGTTCCCGTAGTTGACACCGTACCGCAGGAACGCCATCTTGCCCATGGCGCCCTCCGGGCAGATCGCCATCGAGTTCTTGTTGTCGGCATAGGCGATCGTCTTCACCTGCTTGGTGTAGGGGTAAAGGAGCTCCTGCCAGGACATGTACGTTCCCGCCGGGGCGTATGACGGGTACCCCCAGTTGTACTCCGGCACGTACTTCTCGTCGTAGTCCTGGCTGTACTGGATCAGCGCCAGTCCCCACTGCTTTTGATTACTCAGGCACACCGTCGCCCGCGCCCGCGAGCGCGCGCGAGAGAACACCGGGAACAGGATCGCCGCCAGTATAGCGATGATCGCTATGACGACGAGCAACTCGATCAGCGTGAATCCAGTTCGCCCTCCTGCCTGCCGAATGCGTGCGTACCGAAACATCCGAATGCGTGCGTACCGAAACATCGTTCCGTAGCTCCTTTCAGGGCAACCGAAAGCATGAGCCCTCCCAGCGGGAACACTGGCCGGCCCTGCTCTTTCCACTCTCGCCTGCTATTCTAGCAGGCCAACATTAGAATTGCATTAGAATTGCATTAGAATTGCATTAGAATTGCATTAGAATTGCATTAGAATTGCATTAGGGAAGCATCAAAGACCAAAGAATTGCATTAGGGAAGCATCAAAGACCAAGTGACGCAGCTTCCGCCCTGGCCTCCGCCATCAACCAACGGCTCTGTCATGCTGAGGCGCCGAGCCGAAGCAT
>JACQGM010000017.1 GCA_016199585.1 Armatimonadota bacterium | reverse complement strand
TCCCGTCCGAAGGACGGTTGGCCGCCGGCCCCCGAGACGGGTGCGTTCATGCGCCCGGCGGTCTGCGACGGTTGTTCGCTGACAAGTCCTTAGATATTTCCATACTTCAGTACTTCCATATTTCAACGGCTTCTAGTAGAGGAGAAGGATCGTCTCAATGAGTGAAAGCCCTTTGCTCCGGCCGGTGACGCCGGAAAACACGGAGTTCGTGCTGTTGTCGTTCGAGGGACCGGATCAGTACTCGATGGCCGGCGGCCTGGGGGTCCGCGTCACCGAGCTGGCGCGCGCCCTGGCGGAAGCGGGCTTCCGCACGCACCTCTTCTTCGTCGGCGATCCGCATCGTCCGGCGGTGGAGACCGGTGAGGGCGGCACGATCCTGCGCCGCTGGAGCCAGTGGATCAGCCGCTACTACCCGAGCGGCGTCTACCAGGGAGAGAAGGAGAAGATCTACGACTTCCAGGCCAGCGTGCCGGGCGTGGTCGCCGACGAAATCGCCGCGCCTGCGCTCCGTGAAGGACGCACCCCCGTGATCATGGGGGAGGAGTGGCACACCGCGGGCACCATGATCGCGTTAAGCGACCTCCTGCACGTGCGGGGTCTGCGCCGCCAATCCGTCCTCACGTGGAATGCCAACCACACGATGGGCTTCGAGAACGTGGACTTCGGACGCCTGAACTACACGACCACGATCACCACCGTCAGCCACTACATGAAGCACACGATGTGGATCTGGGGCATCAACCCGATGGTGATCCCCAACGGCATCCCCGCCCGCCTGCTGGAGCCGCTGGAGCCGCGCGCCGTGCAGGCGATCCGGGCGGCGGTGGGCGGCGACGTGATGATGGCGAAGGTCGGCCGCTGGGACCCCGACAAGCGCTGGAACATGGCGGTGGATGCCGCGGCGCGCTTGCGACAGATCGGCCTGGCGCCATGCCTGGTGGCTCGCGGGGGGATCGAGCCCCACGAGGGCGAAGTGCTCCACAACGCCCGCTCCCTCGGCCTGCGCGTGCAGAACGTCCCTGCGCCCGCCAGCCACGACCTGGACGGCTGGACGGCGGCCCTCCGCCAGGCGGCCGATGCCGACTTGATCAATCTGAAGTTCTTCGTCCCGGAGCACTTGCTGCGGCTCCTCTTCGCTGCGGCCGACGTGACCCTCGCCAACAGCGGCAAGGAGCCCTTCGGCATCGTCGGCCTGGAGGTGATGGCGAGCGGCGGCATCGCCGTCACCGGGGCCACCGGCGAGGAGTACGCCCGCGCATTTGAGAACGCCGTCGTTCTCGAAACCGACGACGCGAACGAGATCGCGACGGCCGTGGCCTGGATGCGCGAGAACACCGACGAGGTCGAGCGGATGCGCGCCGCGGCGCGCGCCACGGCCACCGCGTACACCTGGTCGGCGGTGGTTGGCTTGCTGCGCAAGCGCGTGCAGTTCCTGATCACCAGCCAGAATCCTCGGTAAGATCGACAAGGATGTCGTATCCGTCGGGCAGCGTGTGCCACCGGAAGATCGACAAGGATGTCATATCCGTCGGGCAGCGTGTGCCACCGGGATACGGCGTCTTCGACCGAGAGGAGATCACTCGTGGCCGAGAAGCTCATCGTCTATACCGTCGTCCACCAGCCCCGCCGCCTGCGCCTCCCCGCGCAACCGATCCCCTACGGAGCCACCCCGGAAGACATCGCTCGGTGCCTCTTCGACGAGCCGATGAACGAGCGCTACCTGCGGAAGGTGGCCCGGTGGTGCTACCATCCCGCCACGGAGATGTTCCTGCGCCTCGTTTCGGAGCAGGACTTCCGCATGTCCATCGGGTTCTCGCTCTCATTCCTGCGCCAGGCCCGGGAGTGGGATGCCGCCCTCTTCGAGAAGCTGCAGACGCTGGTCGCCCACCCGAACGTGGAGCTCGTCTGCGTGGAGCCGTACCACTCGTTCCTCTTCTACCTCGACATTGACCTCTTCGTGCGCCGGATGCGCTGGGCCCAGGAGGAGTTGGCGCGCCTCTTCGGCAAGCGCCCGGTAGTCACCGATACCACTGAGATGTTCATGTCCAATGACATCTACTACGCGCTGAACCGGGCGGGATTCGAGGCGGCGGTGTTGGACGGGCGCGAGTGGGTGATGAACTGGCGCGAGACGACCCACCTCTACCACTACGGCGGCAAGCCGATGAAGCTCCTGCCCCGCCACTACAAGCTGAGCGACGACGTGGGCTACCGGTTCTCCAACAAGGCATGGGAGGGCTGGCCGCTGCAAGCCGGCCAGTATGCCCACTGGCTGCGCGAGGCGATGGGCGAGTTCGTCTTCTTGGCCTGGGACTACGAGACGTTCGGTGAGCACCACTCCCGCGATACGGGGATCTTCGAGTTCATGGAGCGCCTGCCGGCAGAGCTGCGCTTCCGGGGCATGACACCCATCACGCCCTCCCGGGCGCTGCAGCAGTTCGGTGACGTTGTTTACGACTTGCCGCTCCCGCAGGTCGCCACCACGTGGGCCGGCAGTGGCGGCGTGGAGTTCTTCCTCGGCAACTCCGTGCAGCAGGCGATCTTCCAGCTCATGCACCACGCCTACAACAAGGCCCGCCTGACGGAGAACCCGGCCCTGGTGGATCTCGCCCTCTGGCTGATGCAGTCCGACAACCTGCACCTTATCCAGTGGTTCGGCCGCATCGGGCAGGAGGCCGAGGTGAGCGCCTATTTCACGCCGGAGGAGTGGTGGCCCCTGAAGCCGTCGGGCATCGTCCAGGAGATGCAGCAGGTCTACCGCAACTTCATCACCGCGCTGGACGCCCACTTGTAGCTCGAGGACCCGGCGCTCTGGCCCGGTGTCCATCAGGCGCTCATCACGTTCATGCGCGGTGCCCTGAACCGCGACTTGCCCGAGCGCTATGTCGCCGACATCGGCGAGCGGGTCTATATCGTGGAGCCGCGGCGCAACATCCGCACGGACGTTGCCGTGTTTGAGCAGCCCCGGCGTGACACGCGCCGCGGCGGCACCGGGGTCTTGGAGCGATCCGCCCCCACATGGGTCATCGAGGTCGCGCCGGCCGAGGTGCGCGAGGTGTTCGTCCAGATCCTCCCGGCCGGCGATGCCAGCCGTGTCATCACCGTCGTGGATGTCCTCAGCCCGAGCAACAAGACGCCAGGCAATCCCGGAGTGGACCTCTATCTTCAGAAGCAGACGGATGTCCTGCGCAGCGAAACGCACCTGGTCGAGATTGACCTGCTGCGCTCGGGGGAGCACACGGTTGCTGTGCCGCTGGCGTCGCTGCGGGCGGCGGGGGACTGGGACTACCTGCCGGACAGTGGCGGCCGACGAGAACGAGTGTGACGACAGGGTCGTGAGATCGCCCCGACGGCCAGCCGTTCGGTCCCCTCCTCTGTTTTCCCGTTCCGCCCGACGGGTATGCCCTCCCCCGGAGGAGCCGATGAGCGCGTTCCACGTCGCATCCGAAGCGGAAGTCCGGGCCGGGGAGACGACCGACATCTACTTCCGCCGCACCGAGGAGGTGCTGCGGGCGCACGGCCTGGCGGATCGCCGCGCCTACGCGGAGGTGACCACCGGCAGCCTGCCGGAGCGCTGGCCATGGGGGGCGCTCTGCGGCCTGGATGAGGCGCTGCGCCTGCTGGAAGGGCGCGACGTGGACGTGGACGCCCTGCCGGAGGGCACGCTCTTCCCGGCGCGCGACCGCAACGGCGTGCGTCTCCCGGTGCTGAGCGTAGACGGCCCCTACGGCGCCTACTGCGTCTACGAGACGCCGCTGCTCGGGCTCCTCTGTCAGGCTACGGGGGTGGCTGCCTGCGCCGCCCGGATCGCGTTCGCCGCCGCGGGGAGCCCGGTGCTCTCCTTCGGGATCCGGCGCATGCACCCGGCGCTGGCGCCGATGCTCGACCGGGCGGCGTGGGTGGGCGGGGTGGATGGCGTCTCCTGCATCCTGAGCGCGCGGCGGCTGGGCATCGAGCCGCGCGGCACCATGCCCCACGCCCTCGTCATCCTCTTCGGCGACCAGGCGGCCGCCTTCCGCGCCTACGACGCGGACCTCCCGCCGGAGGCGCCCCGCATCGCCCTGGTGGATACCTACTGCGACGAGAAGGCCGAGGCGATCCTCGCCGCCGAGACGCTCGGCGAGAGGCTGCACGGCGTGCGCCTGGATACGCCCGCCTCGCGCCGGGGCAGCTTCGAGGAGATCATCCGCGAAGTGCGCTGGGAGCTGGACCTGCGCGGCTTCCGGCACGTGCGGATCTACGTCTCGGGATCCCTGGATGAGCACAACATCCCGTCGCTGCGGCGGGCCGGCGCCGACGGCTTCGGCGTGGGCACCCACCTGGCGAATGCGCCGGTCGTGGACTTCGCCCTGGATGTGTTGGAGCTGGAGGGGAAGCCGGCGGCGAAGCGCGGCAAGTTCGGGGGGAAGAAGGAGGTCTTTCGCTGCCCGAGGTGCCTCTCCTTCCTCTGCCTGCCGCGCGGCGAGCCGGCGCCCGTCTGCCCGGACTGCGGCGATGCGACGATGGAGCCACAGCTCCAGCGTTTCCTCGAGGGCGGCCGCCTGGTTCGGCCGCTCCCCGAAGCCGACGACTCGCGCCGCCGGGTGCGCGAGCAGCTTCCCCGCGTCTCCCTTGAAGCCGCGGGGGGAGAGGAGGTGAGCCGGATGCCAGCGAGCGATCGTGAGCGCGCGATTGAGAAGGCGAAGGAGCTGTACGAGCAGCGCAAGGCTGAGGGGATGGATTTCTCGCAGGGACCTTGCCTGGCAGACGAGATCATCCCCGATTGGTGCGTGGATGTCGCCCACAGCCCGCGCCAGGCGGTGGACAACGAGCCGCAGAACCAGTGCCGCTCCTACCGCGAAGGTCGGGTATGCCACTTCGTGGAACTCGATCCCGAAGGGAACGTGCTCCGCGCCCGGTAGTGCCCGCGCCCGCTCGACGCGGGCGCCGTAGGGGCGAAGCGTCGCGGCACGCAAGGATCGCGGCGCGGCCGGTCGTGACGCTTCGCCCCTACGGCACGGGCGCCCTCGTCTCCGCCGCAAGCTCGCCGTTGAGCGTGTATCGCTGCAGGGTGAACTCACCTTCGGGGCCGCGCATCTGCAGCACGTCGGCGGCCAACAGGTGCCCGCGCTCTTCCCGGGAGAAGTGGAGCACGACGGCGGAGTAGGGAACTCCCTCGCGCGCCTGGAAGTAGCGCGCCCCGGCGGCGCCGGTCGTGCCGGCATCCACGAAGACGGTGCCGCCGCCGCGGCGCACGCCGGGGCGGTGGTCGTGTCCGTAGAGCACCACCGACACGAGACCCTCGAGGCGCTGCGCCACCCGATGGCTGTGAACGAGCGCGATGTCCGGCGGCTCCGGCAGCTCCGCCAGCCCCTTGCGGATGCGCCGCTCCAGGGCGTCCAGATCCCCGGGCGTGGGGTCCACGCTGCCGTAGCCGGTGCGCTGCGACACGGGGTCGCCCCAGCCGACAACCCGCAGGCCGGCGACCCGGGCCATCTCGCCGTCGAGGGCTCGCACGCGGGGCAGGCGGTCCACCGCGCGCACGGTGGTCTGCGAGTCGTGGTTCCCGGCCACGAAGAGTTGGGGCACATCCAGCTCGCCGAGAGGGCGGAGCACGGTGTCTTCCACCTCGGTGCCGTAGTCGGTCAGGTCCCCGGTATTGGCGATGAGATCGATCCGGAACCGGCGCGTGAACTGGCGGATGAAGTCAACGGCGATCGGATTGTTGTGGATGTCGGAGACATGGAGCACGCGCAGGTCCTCTTCGCGAGGGAGGCGGGCGCCGGAGTCGCCGAGGGAGGTGTAGAAGGCGCGCAGGCTCTCGGCGATGTTATCCATCTTCCCGCGCAGCCGGCTGAGGCGGGCGAGGCCGTCACGCGCGAACCGGATGGCGCCGGGCGCCTCGGCGAGGGGTCCCGTGTAGCGCGGGCTGGCGAAGGCGCTCCGGTCGAAGGTGCGCGCGGCGCCCAGGAGGAGCAGGCCGACCGCGAGCGCGCCGCCGACCCCTGCCAGGAGGTGGCCCCAATGCCACCCGCGCAGCAGAAGAGCGCTCGCCAGGATGCCGCCCATCAGCGCCAACAGCAGGAGGCGCAGCGCGTAGTGGCCGGCGGAGCCGACGGCCCGGCGCTCCAGATCCGCGACCACGGTGCCCGCGTCCGGCAGATCCTGCGCCATGCGCCGCAGCGCGGGCAGGTTGAGGCGCTCCAGCGCGACCACCACGCGCACGGGGACCCGGTGGGTCCTCGCCGTCACCTCGCCTACCGGGGTGAGCGCGATCGTCGTCTCCCCCCGGCGCGCCGGGGCCACGGAGACACGCGCTCGCGCCACGCCCCAGGAGTAGGTGGCCTGCCCGAAGATCCAGACTGCCAGGACGGCTCCGAGGATGCCGACCACCAGGTGCAGGAGCCACATCGGCTGCCATCTCCTCGCGCGAGTCGGTGGGTGGGTGTGGGTGGGTGTGGGGGATGCCGCGCGGGAGGACTCCGGGTCGGGGGACGGGGGAACTTTGATGGCGGCGCGCCCGGGCCGCCGCCACCG
>JACQGM010000285.1 GCA_016199585.1 Armatimonadota bacterium | reverse complement strand
GGGTTCTGTTGTCCGAAACATTAGTCTAAAGTCGAGTTCCATCACGGCTCCCGGAATGAACGCACCTGCGAACGGCATTCGCAGGTAGTTCCAAAGCATCCGCTCTATCTGCCCAAGCTGCTCCTGTGTAGAGAATACGCCCGTCTTCATCCGGTTCCTCTGCTGCTCCCTTCGCGATCCCCGCTTTCAACGCTGGCGACGAAGCGGCTTGGAGCCACGTCAAGGCACGCGCATATCCCCCACAGCAGCCGGAGAGTGGGCGATTTCAGCCCACGTTCGAGTTGGCTAACATAAGTGCGATGGATGTTGCACCGGAACGCCAGTTCCTCCTGAGTCAGCCCCCGCTGCTCCCGGAACCGTCGCAGAGCCGCCCCAACCTTCGCCTCAAGACTAGCATCGCGGCGTTCGGTTAGCATGGCGGCATCATCGCACACATGAACACTGAGAGTCTACAGACTATAGTATTAGCGGGCCTCTTCCCATTCCCGTCCCGTTGGTGTATCATGTTCTCATGAGGAAAGGGATACCGAAATGGCCGACCGGGTTGATCCACAGACGCGAAGCCGCGTTATGGCAAGCGTGCGCTCTACCAATACCTCGCCAGAGATGGCTGTTCGCAGAGCCATTCACGCTGCCGGCTTCCGCTACCGCCTGCACGCCAAAGACCTACCCGGCAAGCCCGATCTCGTGTTCCCTCGCTTCAGGATTGCCCTCTTCGTTCACGGCTGCTTTTGGCACTGGCACGGCTGTACTCACTCTCGTATGCCAGCCACACGCCAGGAGTACTGGATCCCGAAGATCGCCCGTAACACTGAGCGCGACCGCGAGGCGCAGGCAAAGCTCACGGCCCTCGGATGGGAATGCCGAGTTGTCTGGGAATGTGATCTCCCTGCTGGCACCGCCACGTTCATCGCTGACCTCCAGGCCCGCCGCCATCCATCCGCACCCGAGTCACATCCGCCCCAATGACAGAGGGGCATCCTATGTCGGGAGGCCCCTCTTGCGCCCGTGCTATGTGCCCGAGCTGCCCTTGCGCGCCGGGTTCGCAGCCTTCGCCGTTCCCCCCGTCGCCGTCGAACATCTCACCACTGCCGCCAGGCCCCAGGTCATTCTTGAACTCGGGATCGACCAAGATGACCCGGGCCTTTCCCCCGTCGTTTAACCTCCAATTAACCGGCACTTAACACCCAGTTAAACCCCGTGCAGTAAGCTGCCTTTTGAGAAGGGGTGGCGATGCCCGAGCAGGTGCTGATCGTCGAGGATGAGCGGCCGATCGTTGACGCCGTGTCCTACTCGCTGGAGCGGGACGGGTTCGAGGTCGTCTCCGCCTTCGATGGCGTACAGGGCCTGGCGCTGGCGCGCCGTGAGCGGCCGGATCTGATCATCCTGGACATCATGCTCCCCGGCATGAACGGCTTCGAGTTCTGCCGCGCCCTGCGGCGCACCAGCGACGTGCCGATCATCATCCTCACCGCCCGCGTGGAGGAAGTGGACCGGATCGTCGGCCTGGAGATGGGCGCCGACGACTACGTGACCAAGCCCTTCAGCGTGCGCGAGCTGGTGGCGCGCGTGAAGGCGGTGCTCCGGCGCACGCACGCGGAGAGCCCGGTCGAGACGAGCATCATGCGCTCCGGCGACCTGGAGATCGACCAGGGCCGGCATACCGTGACGCGGGGTGGGCAGCCGCTGGAGCTCACCCTCAAGGAGTACGACACTCTCCGCCGCCTCATGTCGCAGCCGGGGATCGTGCTCTCGCGCGAAGTGCTGCTGGATACGGTGTGGGGCGACGACGAGTGCCGCGACACACGGACGGTGGACGTGCACATCCGCTGGCTGCGCGAGAAGATCGAGGAGAACCCCAGCCAGCCACGCCGCATCGTCACGGTGCGCGGCGTCGGCTACAAGTTCGTGGAGTAGGCCGATGCGCGGCATTCGCTGGCGCCTGACGCTGACACACCTGGGTGCCACCTTCCTCTCCACCGTCGCCCTGGGCGTGTGCCTGCTCTATGCGGTCGAGCGCAGCTACGTGCAGGAGCGGCGGCAAGTGCTGAGCGCGCACTCGGAGCTGGTGAGCGAGGCGCTGCTGAACCGGGCGCGCTCCGGCGACGAGCGCAGCGCCCAGGAGGTGTGTGACGAGCTCTCTCGCCGCCTCCGCACCCGAATCGTCCTCACCAGCGTCAGCGGCAGCCGCATCGCCGACACGGCCCGGGACGATTCTCCCTTCGTCGCCCCCGCCGACCAATCCTCGCGCTCGCGCTTCGGCTGCCTCTTCTGCCACAGCGAGACGGAAGGCGCGCGCCAGCTCCAGGTCACCACGCGCCTGCCGCCCTCCGCGCGCGCCGAACTGCTCACGCTCATGGCTCCCAGCACCGGCCTGGAGCACACAATGCAGCGCATCCGCATCGTGGTCGCCGCCATGCTGGCGGCGAGCCTCCTGCTCATCAGCGTCATCGGCGTCCGGCTCGCCTCTAGCATCGCGTCCCCCATCACCCGGATGAGCTGCATGGCCCGCCGGATGGCCGAGGGAGACCTGGAGCAGCGGGTGCGAGTGGACAGCCGCGACGAGGTGGGCGAGCTGGCCGCCAGCTTCAACGAGATGGCCGACCGCATCCACCGGACGATGAACGCGCTGGCCGAGGAGAAGAGCAAGCTCGAAACCGTCGTCACCGACATGGCCGACGGCATCATTGTTACCGACGCGGGGGGGCGCGTCACCCTCTTCAACCCCGCCAGCGAGCGCATCTTCGGGGTCGGCGCCGCCGCAGTGCTGGATACCCTGGTCTACGAGGCGACCGCCAATCCCGATCTGCAGCGCGCCGTGGCGCGCGCCCTGGATGGCGAGTCCGTGGCGACCGAGACCCGGGTGGGCTACCCGGCGCGCATGGTTCTCGGCACCCACGTCTCGCCGATCCGCGATGCGGCGGGCAAGGCCCGGGGAGCGATCGTCGTGCTGCAGGACCGCACGGAGCTCAGCCGGGTCGCCGAGCTGCAGCGCGATTTCGTCGCGAACGTCAGCCATGAGCTGCGCACCCCCATCGCCTCGATCCACGCCACCGCCGAGACGCTGGTGAACGGCGCCAAGGACGACCCGGCCGTGCGCGACCGCTTCCTCGACACCCTGGCGCGCGAGTGCCAGCGCCTCTCCGCCCTCCTGCGGGACTTGCTCGACCTCTCGCGCCTGGAGGCGCGGGGCGGCTCGCCCCGGAAGGTGCGCGTGCGCGTCGGCGCCGTGGTGGGGGATGTGCTGGAGCTGCTGCGGCCCGTGCTCGACCGCCGGGAACTCCGAATCACCGTCAGCATCCCGCTCGATCTCCACGTGGCTGTCGAGCCGACGCAGCTCACCCAGGCACTCGCCAACCTGGTGGACAATGCCGTGAAGTACACTCCGGACGGCGGCGAGATCGAGCTGAGCGCCCACCGGAGCAACGGTCGCGTCCTCGTTCGCGTGCGCGACACCGGCATCGGCATCCCCCGCCATGAGCAGGAGCGCGTCTTCGAGCGCTTCTACCGCGTGGATAAGGCGCGCTCGCGCGAGCTGGGGGGCACCGGCCTCGGTCTCGCCATCGCCCGGGAAGCGGTGGAGGCGCAGCAGGGCACCATCACCGTGGAGAGCCACCCCGGCCGCGGCACGGCCTTCACCGTCTCCCTTCCTGCCGAGCCGGGCGTTTAACGCGCGCTTAAACTTCGATTAACCCCGATTCAAACCGCCCCTGCTACACTACGATCGGATGGCCCCCACGCCGGAGCGAGTCCCCGGCGGGATGGGTGCCACCTGAGAGGCGGCTGACATGTTCTTCATTCTGGCGCTGGTCACTTTCGCGGTCATCATCCTGATCGACTGGGCGCGCGAGCGGCGGTCGGGCTATCGCCAGGTCGGCAGCCCCACGGTCACCTCCGCCATGAGCCGCCGCACCGGCGATCGCCGCTGAGACGCTTCGGCCGGGCGGCGCCCGCTTCCCGCCCCGTGCGCGGTTCGGGCGCGTCCTCCTGCTTGCTGCCCCGAGGCGGGCCGGCCCGTGCGCGGCCGCGTCGCTCTCCAGCTTCCCGGTCACAACTCGCACCCACCAGCGCCCCCGCGTTCCCATATCCCTCCTCAGACGCTTCCTCTCCTTGCCCTCACACCGAGTAGCCGTCCGTGGTAAGCCTTGCCGCTATTGATCCTCACACTCTCTTAACAACCTCCGCCCCACGCCGCGCATCTAAGGGCATGGTTGAACGCCGGGCGTTCGGGGTATACACGCCTCCGAGATTGGCGTTTGCGTGTGGGAGGAAGGGAGGTCGGAAGATGCGGTTGTGGCGCCTGGTACTGGTGATGGCGCTGCTGTTGGGGGTATGGCAGTGGTCTCCGATCAAGGCGGGAGTGGTTCTCGGCGGCTCTATGGAGCCTACGCTGCGCAGCGGTCAGGTCATCCTTGTTGACCGCCGCCACTATCGGGCGCAGCCCGTTCGCCGCGGCGACGTCGTGACCATCAGCTACGGCGGCGAGGTGTACGTGAAGCGCGTTCACGCGGTGGCCGGCGACACCGTATGGGAGCTGCGCGCGCCCGGCACCCAGAATACCATCGTCCGCCCGGACCTGCGCGAGAGGGTGGCGCGCGTTACCCAGCGGCTGCCCGGCTTCGGCCGCCTGGTGCCGCTGCAGATCCCGGAGGGGATGGTCTACGTTCTCGGCGATGCCGGGAACAACTCTTACGATAGCCGGGACTTCGGCCCGGTGTTCGTGTCCGACATCCTGGGCCTCGTGCGCCTCTGAGGCGGGAGGGGGCGGCGCGCGAGTTCGGTCTCGGCGCACCGCCCCCCGTGTGTCCTCCGGGCCGCCCTGCCCGAGTGCCGGGGCCACCGTTCACGGCGCGCCCGGCACCGCACCGATGTTCCGGCCGTCGGTGATGATCGCATCCACGTTCGGAGCGATCTTCTGTAGGTACTCGTACTGCACCAGGCGCGCGTTCTGCGCCAGGGCCTGGCCTTTCAGGCGAATCGCCTTCGCGTCGCCGTCGGCCTCGATGACGCGCTGTTCCTTCTCCATCTTCGCCTTCTGGAGCACATACTGCATCCGCTGCGCCTGCTGCTGCGCGATCTGCTTCCGCTCGATTGCCTGGTGGAACGCCTCGGAGAACTGCACGTCGCGCACCAGCAGTTCGTCCACCAGGATGTAGTTTCGCTTCATCACGTCGGTGAGCCGCTCCTGGACCTGATTCTCTACCTCCCGGCGGCGCAGCGAGTAGACGTCGGTGGCCGGGTAGGCCGAGACCACGTTGCGCGCCACGCTGGTCAGCTCCGGGCGGATGATCTTGGCGATGTAGTCCGGCCCCACCTTCTGGTGCAACTGCCACACGTTGTTCGGATCGAGGTGGAAGAGGAGCGAGACGTCCAGCTTCACACTTTGGCCGTCGCTGGTGAGGGCACTGATGGCGTCGTCGCTCTGCACGGCGCCTTCCCACTGCCTGGCGCTCATCGTGTAGTTCTGGACGCGCACGTCATAGTAGCGCACGCTCTCCAGGAACGGCACGACGAACCGGAGGCCTTCGTTCAGGTTCTTCGACTTGGTGCCCCCGGAGATGCTGAAGACCACGGCGCGCTCGCCCGCTCCCACGACGACGGCCGCCTTCAGCGCGACGACCAGGGCTACGAAGATCACGACCAGAGCCACGGTGCCGGCTATCGCTCGCTTCATCGGGATGCCTCCGGATTCTGGCGCGGGATGGCGGTGAACAGGTCGCCGAAGTTGAGAATCGTCTTGCTATCGGTGATCACGGTGCGAACGTTCGCCGGCAGCTTCTGGACGTACTCGTACTGGGCGAGCTGAGGGTTCTCGGCCAGCGCCTGCGTCTTCAGGCGGATTGCCTCCGCCGTCCCCTCCGCCTCGATGATCTTCCGGTCGCGCTCTTTGCGCGTCTGGTCGAGAATGTACTCCATCGCCTGGACTTCCTGCTGGGCCACCTGTTTCTGCTCGATGGTCTGCTGGAACGTCTCGCTGAACTTGACGTCGCGCAGCAGCACCTCGTCCAGGATGATGTCATAGGCCTTATACGCCTCTGCCAGGCGGGCCTTCACCTGCTCCTGGATCTGCGCACGGCGCCCCGAGTAGACGTCGGTCACCTTGAAGCCCGAGACCACCATGCGCGTGTGCGAGCGCACCTGCGGCCGGATGATCTTGCCCTCATACTCCCGGCCCACGCGCTGGTGCAGCCGCCACACGTACTCGGGATCCACGTGGTAGCGCACCGACATGTCGAGGGCCACCATCTGGCCGTCGGCGGTGAGGGCGGTGAGGGCATCATTGCCCTGGACCTGCCCTTCCTGCGCCACGCCGCTCATCGTGTAGGTGGCGGTCTTCACGTCATAGATCACCGGCTGCTGCACCACGGGCCAGAGGATGTGCAGGCCCTCGTCCAGTTGGGTCTTCTGTACGCCGGTGATCCGGTTGAAGACCACGGCGCGTTCTCCGGCGCCCACGGTCACGGTGCTCCCGCTGACCAGATAGATGACCAGGAGCGCCAGCACGATCCAGGCGGCGATGGTGATCGCCCTCCTGGCCTGTCGCACCAGGTCCTCGCCCGATCGCGGATAGTCGTATCGCATTCGACCCTCCTTCCCGATCTCAGGATACCACATTATGGCTTCCCGCTCCAGGGGAAATGGCGGGAGCGGGCAGACCGAACGAAGCCGTGTGGCTCGCTCGCACCCCGGTATACCCATTGCCCAATACGTCCGCCGGTTACGCATCCGGCTGGTAGTTAGGTGGTTGGGCGGTTGATCACCCGGGCACCCAACGTTCCGCTCTCGCCGGCCCCAACTTCCGCACACAGCCGATTGCGCTCTCTCCCCTGTTCGACGTGCAGAGCGTGCGAACCCCTCGCGCTCCTCCGCCGGGGGGCATATGCGCTAACATAAGGAGCCGGAGGGGAGTCACCGCATATGAAATGCGGTGCTCCGGGGCGTTGGCCGGGCGTCCTCGCGGACGCGCACACGAATGTATTCTCAATATATTCAGAGAATATATTCGTGCTCCCATCCGAAGGACGGCCAGCCGCAGGCTCAGAGCACCCGATTTCACATCGGGTGGGCCACCCACGGCTTATGTTAGCGCACACGCCCGCCGGGACGAGAGAGGGACGGTGTGCGAACGGAAGATGGGAAGGTGGCTGCCATTGCCGCGCCCTCTCCGTTTCTGCTATAATGGCCGTGCCGGGGTGAAGGACTTGCGGCGGGCGCACTCGTCCGAGGTCGCTGTAGCAGCGGCGATGGCTGCCCCGGGGTGGATCGGCACCGAGGCCGGTGCCCGCAAAGTGGGGAGCGAGCATGGATCCGTATGATGTGGTTGTGATCGGGGGAGGGCCGGGAGGCTACATCGCGGCGATCCGCGCCGCGCAGTTGGGCCTGCGCACGGCGGTGGTGGAGCGCGAGGAGTTGGGGGGCGTGTGCTTGAACTGGGGGTGTATCCCCACCAAGGCGCTCCTCTTCAACGCCGGGCTGGTGAGCCTGGTCAAGCAGGGGAAGGACTTCGGGATCACCTTCGACGGGCTGCGCTACGACTATACCCCTGCGGTGGAGCGCAGCCGGCGTGTCTCCAGCCGGCTGGTCAAGGGCGTCGGGATGCTGATGAAGAAGAACCGCATCGACGTCCACAAGGGCACCGCCCGCCTGGTGACGCCGAAGCGCGTGCAGGTGGTCCCCGACGGCCCGGAGTTGGAGACGAAGAACGTGATCCTCGCCACCGGCGGGCGGGCGCGCGGGATCCCCGGCATCCCATTCAAGGAGCCGGAGGTGCTCTCCTCGCGCGAGGCGGTGGTCCTCAAGGAGGTGCCGAAGTCGCTCCTGATCGTCGGCGCCGGGCCGATCGGGATGGAGTTCGGCTATGTCTTTCGCGCCTACGATTGCGAGGTGACCGTCGTCGAGATGCTGCCGCGGGTGCTGCCGCTGGAGGAGCCGGAGGTCAGCGACGTGGTGGCGAAGGCGTTCACGAAGCGCGGCG
>JACQGM010000284.1 GCA_016199585.1 Armatimonadota bacterium | reverse complement strand
TTGCGCACCGTCTCGGCGTCCTGGGCACGCGTATCGAAGCGCACGATGGCCTCATCAGGGCCGGACGTGATCGTGCCGCCAGGGCGGCTGACGTTATGGCGGTCGATGGCATTGCGCACTTCCAGGATGGAGAGGCCGTAGGCAGCCAGCTTCTGGCGATCCACCACCACCTGAAGCTGGCGCCGGTAGCCGCCGAAGGGCACCACCGAGTAGACGTCGGGCACCGTCTTCAGGCGGTTGACCACGTCGTTGTCGGCGAACTCGCGCAGCTTCAGCATGTCCCAGCCCCGGGCCTTGTCGCCCTGGAGACTGAGCGTCACCACCGGGATGTTCAGCGGATCGATCGCAAGCACCCACGAGGGTTTCAGGTTCGCTCCCGTGGCGGGCAGGTTTGCCTGCACGACGTTCATCAGCGCCTGCACGTCGAAGAGCGACTTCTTCATGTCGATGCCGTAGTAGAACTCGATGGAGACGATGGAGAAGCCGTCCTGGGAGGTGGAGCGGATGTAGTGAACGTCCTTGATGTTCACCATCTGCTCCTCGATCGGCTTGCTGATGTAGAGCTCCATCTCTTCCGCCGAGAGGCCCGGCATCATTGAGACGACGCCGATCATCGGGCTCTCGACGTAGGGCATGAACCGCCGCGGCAGATAGCCCTTGATGGCGATGGCGGCGCACACCAGCACCGCGAAGTAGAACGCAATGATCACGTAAGGGTGCTCGATGCTCCACTTATGGATCAGGTGCAGCGGGTTGACGCCGCGCGCTTCCCAGCGAGGCCGGTGAGTCTTGGTATCCACCTACGCTTTCCCCTCCAGCCGCATGTTGCACTTCGGGCACTGCTGCCCCGGCTTATCGGATACCACCTCCGGGTGCATCGGGCAGGTGTAGAGGGGCTGACCGGAGACGGGAGACAGAGGACGGGTGCCGCCCGCAGCACGTCCATCATGCTCGGCCGGGGCGCCCGCATCGGAACCGGCCTGCTTCTCCAGCTTCATGTTGCACTTGGGGCATTGTCCCGGCTTGTCGGACATCACCTCCGGGTGCATCGGGCAGGTGTAGAGATCCTTGCCTGAACCCGCAGAGGCTGCTGCCGGCGCGACACCGGCGTGCCCCTCATGCCCTTCGTGGCCCTGGTGGGATCCGGTCGCGCCATCAGCCGCCGGATCCACGTCCCCGTTTTGCCTCGGCGCTACGGCGTCGCCCTCGCGCAGGTAGCGGTGGCCCGCGGTGATGACGTCCTCGCCGCCCTCCAGGCCCGAAAGGATGACCGTGCGCTTGCCGTCGCCGGGGCCCACCTTCACGCGCACCTGGCTGGCGAAGAGGTTGCCGCTCTTGGTGCGCGGCTCCAGCTTCATCAAGCACTTGGGGCAGTCACCGGGTTTATCGGACACCACCTCCGGGTGCATCGTGCAGTAGTACTCCGTCTTCGCGTCGGGGTCGCTCTTACGGGTGCGCACCACCCAGACGGCTTTCTCCTTCTCGGTGAAGAACACCCCGGTCTGGTCCGGCGTCACCTCGACGAGGGCGCTGCCGGGCACCGTCACCGCGTTCTCGGTGCGCTGAGTGGCGATCTCCATCGAGATGTACTGGCCGGGAAGGAAGCGATGGCCGGGGTTGGGGGTGAGAGCCTCCACGACGACCGTGCGCGCCGATGGGTCGGCGGCAGGGAAGACGGCGGTGACCTTCGTCTCCACCACGTTCCCCGGGTCCTTCATGTTGGTGACGCGCACGGGGCTGCCTACGCGGATGCCGGCCACGTCCTGCTCGGCAACGTTAGCCTGCAGGCGCACTTGATCGATCTGCGCGATGCGCAGGATGGGAGTGCCGGGGTTCACCAGCACCCCGGGGCTGACCAGCCGCTGGGTGACGACGCCCGGCGCCGAAGCGCGGATCTCCGTGTAACCCTTGACGACCGACGCCGTCGTGAGGGCGGCACTCATCTGGGCCGCCGAGGCGGCGGCGCTCTGCTTCTTGCGGGCGGCAGCGCTCACCCCGGCGTTGGCGCTCTGCAGCGACGCCCCGGCCTTGGTGACCATCGCCCGCATCTGGACGACACGGGCCCGTGATGCCTCGGTAGACGCCTGCGCTTGGTCGAGCCGGGCGGCGGCGGCATCCACATCCTCCTGCATCTGGTCCGCCTTCGCCTCGGCGGCACGCACCATGGCCGCCGCCTGGCGCACGCCTGCTTCCGAGTTGCTCACCCCGGCTCTGGCCCGACGTACCTTCGCCTGGGCGGCGGAGACCATCGCCTCGGCGGCCGTTGCCTCGGCTTCGTCTCGCTGCAGCTCTTCCAGGCTGATCGCGCCCTTCTGCTGCAGCACCTCGCTGCGCTTGAGGCGCGGCCGCCAGCTTGCCGCGTTCGCCTGCGCCGCGGCCAGGTCGGCCTCCATGCTCGCGAGCTCGGCCTGGGCGTTGCTCACCTCCGCGTCGGCCTGCGCTTCCGCCTCCTGCGCGGCCTCCACCTCACTGCGCAGGGCGCGCTGCGCGCTCTGGGCGCTGGCTTTCTCCCGATCCGCCTGCTTGATCATCGCCCGGGCCGCAGCCAGCTCATTCTCCGCTTCCGTCACGCCGCCGCGCGCGTAGTCCTCCTCCGCCGCCGCCTGCGCCTGCATCGCCCGAGCCTGGGCCTCCTCAGCGGCCATCTGCGCCTGCATCTGCTCCGCCGAGAGACGCGCAAACGCCGCCTCGCTCACCTTCGAGACCAGCTCCTGCTCATCCAGCCGCGTCACAAGCTGCCCCGGCTTCACGCGGTCGCCCGGGTAGACGGGCATCTGGCGTATCCAGCCGGTGACGCGCGGGTAGATGTCCTCGTCGTTGAAGGCCACCACGGTGCCGGTATAGGTCACTCGCGCGTCGAAGGCGCCCCGCTCCGCTTTCTCCGTCACCACCGCGGCGGTGCCGACGGGCGCCTTCATCACGCTCATGTCCATCGCCTGGGCTTCAATCACCGTCATTTGCCCCGGGCGCTTGAACTTCTTGACGACGTAGGCGGTGGCGCCATAGGTGCCGAACATCGCCGCCAGGCCGAACGCCACCTGGCGATGGAACCACTTCGGTCGCCGGCCGCGGATTGTCTGCACCACCAGCCACACCGCGAAGGCGGCGAGGCCAATCCAGAATAGAGTGGGCAGCCAGGCGACAATCACGTTGGGTGCCGCGTGGCCGGGCATCCCTCCGTGCCCCTCGTGCCCGCCCGCAGAGGGGGCATCGGCGGTGCCGTGCCCCTCGTGCTGCGCGAGCAGCGGTCCGATCGGCAGACCGAGGAGCAACGATGCCAGGATCCCGATGGCGCATATCATCACGCCCCCTGGCGTCCTATCGCGGCGCTTCTCCATTCTCAATACCTTTCCACCAGACGGCAACCGTCCTCTGGTGCGACGGTCAGTGCTCGTGCCCGGTGTGGCTCTCAGCTTCGTCATGCCCACCGTGGCTGTGTGAGTGCCCGGCCTCCTCCTCTGTGAGGGCCGAGGGCACAGGTGCCGTACCCACATGGTGCTCGAATACCAGGCGGCCGCCCCAGTGACCGGTGCCGAGTGCCAGCGCCAGAACGACTGCCGCCAGGCTCAGGTAAGCAGCGCGAGCCCGCGCCGCCATCGGTTCGGCCGCGCGCCAGCGCCACACCACCAGCACGACCGCCAGAGCCAGCAGGAGCAACCCGAGGTACTTGTGAACCGTCATCACCTCATGGGCGCCTCCCGCGTGAGGCACCGTGCTCTCGGCCCACAGGCCTGTGATGACCGCGCCGGCAGCCCCGACCGTGCCCAGCGCCAGGTTACAGGCTGCCACGGCCCGCAAGGGCTTATTGCCTGCGAGAAGACCGATGCCCTCCAGGAGGATGCCGGTCGCCAGCAGCGCCAATGGGAAATGCACGACCACCGGGTGGATGTTCTGCACTCAGATTGCCCCTTCCCCTCAGTGGCCGTGGCCCTGATGCCCGGCATGGCCGCCACTCTCCGCGCCATGCCCCTGGCCGTGAGCCCCCGCCGGCTTCGCGCGCTCGGCCGGGAGCGGCATCACCATGAAGCCCGCCTTCGCCGCGGCTGCCTTCAGATCGGCCAGGCGCACCGCCGGCTTGCCGGCGAAGGTAACGGAAGCCACCCCGGACTGCACATCGGCCCGGCCCACACCCTTAACCCCCTTCAGGGCCTTCGAGAGCCGGCCAGCCTGCTTCGCGTCGCTCACCCCGTGCGCCATCAGCAGCAGCGCCGGCTCGAAGCGCGCCTTGGGCATCGGCGAGGGCGTGCGCGCGATCACCTGCGCCAGCGCCTGCACGTCCGTCTTGCCTTCCTCGTAGGTGACCACCACGGTCTTCTCCTGGAACGACGCCTTCGCGCTCTTTACCCCGGCCGTCTTCGCCAGCGCGGGCTGAACCACGTTGACGCACGCCTGGCAGTGGAGCGCGGCGACCCGGAAGACCACCGTGGTCGCCTGCGCCGGCGCTCCATGCGTGCCCATCCCGTGCCCGCCATGCCCTTCGTGCTGTGCCAGCGCCGCTGACAACGACAGCATGCCTACTGCAGCGACCATCGAGAGCTTCTTCATGTGTTTTCCCTCCCTGAACGACGCCGCGGTCGAACCCGCAGCATCTATCGAATGATCAGAAGTTGCTGAAATCAGGCACCGTGGCCTGGCCGTGAGGACAGCACCCACCACCCGGGGAGCCGGTTTCACCCCCGTGCATACCGCCATGCCCCTCGTGCCCTCCGGGAGCCGGCGATGTGGAGACAGGCTCACCGAGCTTCAGTTTCCGCGCATCCTTCGCGGAAAGGGGAGTTGCCGTGAAGCCGGACTTCTCTGCCGCCGTCAGAATATCTCTCAGACGCAGCAGCGGCTCCGACTCAAGAGCCACAACGGCCGCTCCGGATGACAGCACTTCGGCCTTCCGCACGCCCCTGGTCTGCGCGAAGGCGGAACTGAGGCGCTGTACGCCCTCTTCGCCGCGCAGACCCTTCACTCGCAGCAGCAGCGCAGCGTCGAACTTGGCGTCCGGGCATGATGACGTGGCCCGGGCCACCGCGCGCGTCATCTCCTGCGCGGCGGGGCCATCGGCATCATACGATACTTCGGCGATCCGATCCTTGAGGGAAACCCCCGCCTTCGCCACGCCGGGCACCTTCCTCAGCGCCTCGGCGACCGCCTGCTCGCAGGGCGGGCAGTGCATGCCCGACACGCGCAGCACTACCGTCGTCAGCTTCACTTTGGCGGCGGGCGGCGCGCCGGGGGCGCCGTGATCACCGTGGCCGCCATGCCCGCCGTGCTGCGCGGCCGCGGGCACCGCCGCGAGCGCGCCGGCGAGAGCCACCATCCATCGCTTTCTCATCTTCTTTACTCCTTCGGAACAGGGAACACAGGCGCAAGCATGTGCGCCACTGGCATCTATCGTCAGGGTGAGGCGCAGATCCAATATACTGGACTTGCCCGGCTGTGGCAGCCGGTAGCTTTCGTTGATGGGGACGAAGGGCTCTTTCGGGGGGTTCCCGGTTTCTTGCGCGCTGTTTTTCAGCGCCCCGTGGCGGTCGAACAGCCCGTAGGTCGTCTGCATCTGCCACCCGGCAATCGAAGGGCGCAGCCGGCAGATCCGGCTTCTCCCCTTGGACGGCTGCGATCTGCTATAATGGGGTTGGGAGGTGCGAGCATGACGCTGACGATAGACCTGCCGCCCAACATGGAGGAAGCCGCACGGGGGCTGGCTGCCGCGCGCGGCAAGACGGTGGACGAGATGGCGCGCCAGGTGCTGGCGGAGTGGCTGCTGGAGGCGCTGGAGGACGAAGAGGACCGCCGCGCGATCCGGGAGTTCCAGTCGGCGCAGGCGCGGGGCCGGGTCGAGTCCGTGGACTTCGAGACGGTAAAGGCGGATTGGAGTGCGCTACCGGATTAGGTTCACGGCGGAGGCGCAGCGCGAGGGTAATCGCCTCCCTGGCCACGTGCGCCAGCGTATCCTACGCCTGGTCGAGGGACAGGCCGCCGACCCGTATCCCACGGAAGCCGTGGAACTGCGAGACTGCCCCGGCTTCCACCGGATCCGGGTAGACCGGCGGCGTCTGGTCTACTTCGTGGATGAGGACGCTGGCATCGTCTGGATCATCCGCACCGGCCTGAAGCACGGGCCGGAGTTCTACCAGGACCTGCCAAGCCCGGGGTAGCTCGCGGCACGCCCTGGAAGGACGTGCCTGACAAAGCACGAAGGGCCGTGAACGGCCCTGACCGGAACGGCCAACCGGGTTCGGCCGGCTTCGGGGGCCTGTCAGACAGGTCGTTCATGGCCTGAGGCGAGCACCGCGAGGCCCAGATCTGAATCTCACGCTATGGCGCGCAGACCCAAGATCAGGCTGCGACCTGGTGAGCCAGTTCTCGATCGCTTCGCGCTTCGCGTCGCTCATAGAGGATCCTCTCTCGGTCGGCCACCGTGCGTGGTAGGGATGTCCGCACCGTCTCACCCCGGGGCCATCTCATCGCGAGTGTAGACGAGCACGTCCACCGGTGCTCCCACCCCGGCGCCGGTCCATCCCGGCGCGCTCGCCCAGCCTCATCGCACGCCCGGGCATCGCCTCGGGCGCGCACGGGGCAGCAGGCATCCGCCTCTCCCTCGAAGAACAAGGTCTTCGTGCGAACGCCCTGGTCGGAAGGGGAACTCTGATGCAACCGGAACCGCTCCGCCGCCCGGCGCCGGCCCTTGACGACGGCCTGTGCCGCCCTGCCATCTGCGTGCCGGCGCGCCAGCTCCTCGGCACGGTGTGCGTCCTCGGGGGCGCGCCCTGCCCCCTGATCGCGGCCGAGGAAGCGCGCGTCGTCCTCGACCGGGTCAAGGCCGACCCCACGGCTGCCATCCGCCTCGAGTCGGATGCCGACGCCGTGCCCCACTACACCCGTCTCGGGCCGGCGCCGGCCGACCCGGAGGCGGTCTTCAACCGGAAGCGCGATCTGGACGTGCTCCAGCGCCTCGGGCTGGCGCCCGGCGATACGCGGCGCGCCCGCTACCTGTACGCGGCGCTCTTTGCGGCCATCGAGACGCCCGACGGCATCTGCGCCCATGATACTCCCGGTTGGGAGGGGTGCCCGCACGCGCGCAGCGGCGCCTACGAGCGGGTGCGCGCCCGGGGATGGCAGGGCGTCGTCTACGCCCGGAGCGCTGCGGAGCGGGCGGCGTATCGCAGCCGTAACGCCGAGCAGATCACCGACGGTGAGCGCCTCTTCATCCGCCCTCACCACCTGATGTGCCTCTCCTGCTGGCACAACGGCGGTCAGGGGAAGGGACCCCGTTCCAACGACACGCTCTACGAGGTGCTGCAGCGCGTGCGCCGCGACCCCGACGTGCCGATCACCCTGGTGGAGGGGTGCTGCATGGCCTGCGACTGCTGCGACGGCTTCCACCCCGAGAATGGCCGCTGTGTCCACGACGGCGGGCTCATCCGCGACTATAAGAAGGACCTGGACGTCTTCCAGAGGCTGGGCCTGATGCCGGGCGCCACGCTCCCCGCGCGCGAGGCGTTCGCGCTCCTCTTCGAGCGCGTGCCCTCCACCCGCGACATCTGTGGGTTCGGCGACGGCGTTCTCCGCTCGCGGGAGTGGACCATCTGCGGCGGCCCCGATGGCAGCGCCGGCTACGCCCGCACGCGGGAGACGGGAGTCTTCTGACCTCACTCCCTGCCGCTCGTGTTCCGGCGCGCGGAGCGGCGGCCGACCGTCGGCCGCCGCTCCGCCATGCGGTCGGCCTACTCCTCCACCACGGCGTCCACCTGCTCCCACCCGAGCGTGCGGGCGGCGTGAAGACGGTAGAGGCCGTCGAGAAGGAGGTAGCCGTCGCGCGTCCGCCGGAGCTGGAGGGGCGGAGCGATGCGGCCGATGCGGCGGGCGCGCTCCACCGCCTTCGCCGCCTTCGCCGGGTTCAGGTCGGTGCGCTGCTGCCCGGCGCTCAGGCGAATGCGCCCCGGGGGCACGACGACCGCCTCGGGCGGAGGCGCTCCGGGGTTTTCCCGCTCCGGCAGCGACGCCGTGCCGAGCGCCAGCCGGCAGCCGGTCTGCGCCTCCAGCTCGGCCGCCACCCGCGCCTGTGACTCGGCGCCCGGCGGGGATGCGAGCTGCACCTCCACGGTGCTCTGCGCGGCCCGCAGTCCCGGGCCTTTCAGCACCTCCCACCCGGCATCGGCCGCCAGTCTCCGCGCTACCTCCAGGATGGCGCCCTGGTTCGGCCGGGGATTCACCTGCAAGGGCCACCCGATCCGCCGCGAGAGCGCCTCGATCGCGGCGCGGTGGCGCTCGCCCACCTGCGGGCTGATGAAGGAGAGGAGGATCGCTTCGCCCACCAGGCTCGTGCGGTAGAGCGTGCTCCCCGCCAGGGCCGCCCTGATCTCGGCATAGGCCGCGTTCACCTCCCAGCGATCGCCGGGAGGAGTCGCAGTGAGGAGAGGCGGCGCGACGGCCAGGCCGGGAGTGGCGAAGGTGACGGCCAGCTCCCACCCGGTGGCCTCCCGGAACGCGCGGCAGGCGGCGTCGAGGCCCTCGCTCTCGCCGCGCAGCGTGACGGCGACGCGCTTCTCCTCCCGCAGAATGGCCGGCCCCCGAGCGACCTCCAGGCCGAGGTCCGCAGCGGCCGCTCGCGCCACCGCCATCAGCGCGCTCTGGTTCGGCTCGGGATCCACGCGCACCTCCCAGCCCGTCTGCTCGCTCAGCCGCTCGCACAGCTCCGGGTGCCGGGCGATGACGGCGTCCGGGAAGTCGAAGCCCACGGTGATGGCGCGCTGCTCGGGGTGGTAGCCGCTGCGCCGCAGGCGCGTTTCGGGCGGGAACTGCGCGCGAACGTGGGCCAGCGCCTGGTTCGGCTCCATCGCCCCGGGGACCGGCGACGCGCGCGCTTCGATCAGGTACTCGCGGGCGGCGCCCGGCAGGCGCTGTGCCCCGGCGCGCAGCAGCGCCAGGGCCGCGGCGACGCGCACTGCCCGGGGGTCCACGCCCACGTGTGGCAGCGACGCGGCGACGTCGTCCAGCGGGCGGGGCACGCCGGGCCGCAGGAGCGCCGCCGGGTCCAGTGCCGCCGCGAGCGCCTCGGCGGCGGCCAGGTCGCCGGCGCTCTCGTCGGCGGGGAAGGCGTCCAGAATCGCGTGCGGGCCAAGCGGAGAGGGATCTCCCGCTGCCCTGAAGTCGTCTGCGCCGACCGATGCCACCCGGGCAAGCCGCGGCGCGTCGGTTTCCGCGTCCGGCAGGATCACAGTGTCTCCCGGCCGGAGACCCCGGGCGGCCAGTGCCGCGCGCCGCTGCGCCTGCGCCTCGATCTGCCCCGCGGTGCGCGCCCGGTAGGTGCCGGGCGACCGGGGATCGGCCTCGAAGTGCTGATCATCGCCGCGGAGGGCATCCTCCACCTCATCCGCTCGCTCCGCGTCGCCCCACCAGGCGCGGGCGAGTTCCTCGGCGGAGAAGCGGCCGCCCCCCGCCGGTCCCGCCAGGCGCTCCCAGAGGACGCGCGCCTCCAGGGGCCGTCCGGCGCCGATGGCGACCGGTCGGCGCGCGGCGGGCGTCGCCGTGAAGCGGATGTCGAGCGATTGGCCGATGACGGGCAGGCGCACGCGACGCCCGCGCTCCGCCAGGCGGCGGGCGAGGCTCTCTCGCGCCCCCTCGTCGCCATGCGCCAGGATCACCTCCGCCGGGTCGAGCGTCTCCACCAGGCTGAGGAGCTGGCCCTCGTCGGCGTGGGCCGAGAGGGAGTAGGTGCCGAGGCGGCAGCGCACGTCCACCATGTCGCGCCCGAGGCGGAGGCGGCCGGTGCCGGCGCGGGCCATCTCCTGCAGGCGCCGCCCGGGCGACTCCTCGTCCTGGTAGCCGGTGAGGAGGATGGCGTTCTGCGGGCCGCCGGCGAGCGCGCGGGCATACGCCACGGAGGCGCCCCCCGCGAGCATCCCGGAGCTGGCGATGATGATGGCGGGCTCCGGCTGCCAGGCGAGGGCGTTGCGCTGATCCGGCCGGGTAACCGCCCGGGTGTGCTCGTCGAAGAAGCGGGCGCCACGCTCCTGGAGGGGCAGGGGCAGCACCTCCGGGAACTGCGCGTAGGCATGGCAGATGGAGCGCACCATGCCATCGGCCCAGACCGGAGCCGACAGCGACCCGCGGCGGCGGAACTCGCTCAGGGTGAGGATCACCTCCTGCGCGCGCCCGAGGGCGAACGCCGGGATGAGGACCTTCCCGCCGGCCGCTATTACCTCAGCGACGGCATCCGCCAGGCGCCGCTCCTCGGCGGCCCGGTTGGCGTGCATGCGGCCACCGTAGGTGCTCTCCAGGATGACCACGTCGGGGCGGAAGGCGGGCGTCCGAGCGCCATCCACGGTGCGCTGCGGGGAAAGGGAGAGGTCGCCGGTGACGAGCACGCGCCCCTCGTCGCTCTCCAGGCCGATCATCGCGGCGCCGGCGATGTGCCCCGCCGGGAAGAAGGTGGCCGCCACGCCGCCACCCAGAGGGAGGCGCGCGTCGAAGGCCACCGGCACGAAGGCAGCCATCAGCTTCTCCACGGCCACGTCGTCGAAGAGCGGCAGCTCCCCCTCCTCATCGAGGCGGCTCTGCATGATCCGGCGCGAGTCAGCGTGCAGCACGCGCGTCAGGGCGATGGTGGGCGGGGTGGCGTAGACCGGGCACGCGTATCGCTCCGTCACGAGCTCGAGGGCGCCGGTGTGGTCGGTGTGCGCGTGCGTGACCAGGATGGCGTCCACGCCTCCGGCGGCGTCCACCTGGCTCAGATCCGGGAGCTGATCGCCGGCCAGGCCCCACCGCGCCTTAGGCGAGGGCCGAATGCCGGCGTCAATGAGCAGCCGGCGCCCGCCAATCTCCAGGAGCAGGCTGCTGGCGCCCACTTCGTCGGCGCCGCCCAGGAACGTGATCCGCAAGATTCCCTCCTCAGCTCCTATGATACCACAACGCCGCCCCTCGCGGGAGGGAGCGGTCGGCGGTTTCGGAACGCTCCGACCCCGCGGGCGCCCTGCCGATCGGCGCCCGCGCCCACGTTCCCGTGTCCCACCGCTCGCCGGGTGCGCGATCGCCGCCTCGGAGACCTGTGACTCCCGTCACAGTGCGGGGTCGCTGCCTGTGTTATCATGCAGCATGGGCGGAAGGAACCAGCCGCTCCGCCGGTGGTTCCTGTGACGGCGGCGGGTGGCCGGGTGCGGGGAGCCGGATCGCGATCCGGGAGAGGGCGATGGCGGCGATAGTGAAGGATCGGGAGGCGCCGGAGGCGGGAGCCGGGAACCGGGAGCGGGTCGGGCGGACTCGACGCGAGCGCCGGGAGGCGCCTCGTCTGCGCCTGGCCGTGGAGCTCTTCTTCCTGCTGCTGACTGTGGCGCTGGTGTGGCAGTACCACCGCTTCGTGGGGGCCGTGCTGGCCGGGGCGGAGTCGCTGCCGCCCCGGCCCAACGGCGCCGAGGCGTTTCTGCCGATCGCCGGGGTCATCAGTCTCTTCCACCTGCTGACGACGGGCGAGTATGACCCGGTACACCCGGCGGCGCTCACCCTCGTGCTCGCGGCCATCGCGACCTCGTTCCTGCTGCGGAAGGCGTTCTGCGCCTGGGTGTGCCCAGTCGGTGCGTTGAGCGAATGGTGGAGCGCGCTGGGGAAGTGGTGCTGGGGACGCCTCTTCCGTCTGCCGCGCTGGGCCGACCGCCCGCTGTTGGCCCTCAAGTACCTCCTCCTCGGGTTCTTCCTCTTCGGGATCGTTCGCGCTGGCGACTACTACTACTACGAGTTCGACCGGCACGCCGACGTGGGGATGTACGGCTACTGGTTCTGGGGCCGCTACGGCGTCACCATGATCGTCTTCGCCACGCTCATCGCCCTCTGGGGGATCTTCACGCACGCCCCCTGGTGCCGCTACCTCTGCCCCTACGGCGCCCTCCTCGGGATCTTCAGCCGCTTCAGCCCGGCCCGGATCGCCCGCGATGCGGAACGGTGTACGAACTGCGGCCTCTGCGCGCACCGCTGCCCCGCCGCCCTCCCGGTGGATAGGCTGGCTTCGGTGGGGAGCGCCGAGTGTACCGCCTGTCTCACCTGCGTGGCGGTCTGCCCCGTGCGCGACACCCTGGATCTGCGCGCCGGCGGCCGCCGCCTGGCGCCGCGGCGCGCCGCGGCCCTGGTGTTGGCGGCGTTCCTCGGGATGATCGGACTCGCCATGGTCACCGGCCGCTGGCGCAGCAACCTCACCGAGGCGGAGTACCGCCGGGTGATCCCGCAGATGCGCACCGGCCCCCGGATGCCGCACCGCTGGTGAGTTACGCGCCCGACGGTCCCCGCTTCTCCTGCTCGTAGAGCCGCTGCTCGATGCGCGTGGCGGGGCGGGCCGTCACCTCGTACTCGCCCCCCGTCGCGCGCGTGCTCTGGATCACCCACAGCTCGCCATCTTCACCTTCGATATACTGGGAGTGCGGCTGCTCCGACATGCGGAACGCGCGGGACCCCTGTGCCATCGTCACTCGCATTCCCTCTTCACCCTCCCCTGTCCGGCTGCTGACTCGGAGTGATCTTACCCCGCTGCCGCCCGGCGATACACGCAGCCGCGCCGACCGCCCATCGGCACGTTTGGTGCGGCTCCGCCCCGCCAATAACGCAGGAAAGGAGGTGGGGGATGAACAACGGTGAGATACCCGACTACGCCGACCTGACGCCCGAGCAGCTTCACAAGATCGAGGAGCTGGAGCGAGACCTGGGCGGCGTCTACGTGATCGCCTACGAGCAGCCGCCCGTGCCGGCGCACCTCTCCGACGAGCAGATGGAGCGGCTCCAGAGCGCCGAGCGCGAGCTGCCCGGCGTCGTCCTGGTGGCCTACCGCAAGCCGAAGGGGTAGACCGCCCGGAGACGGTGCTGCCGCCCGATTGGGTTGGCTGCGCCTCTTTCATCATCCCGGACACAGAGAGCGCGGAGCCGGGGCGAGAAGAGAGGTTGTGAATGCTCCTGACACTCCTCCCTGCACCCTCTGTGTCTCCGCGGTGACCGGGCCGTGTGGGGGCGGACCGCGTGTCCGCCCCTACACGGAAACTGCCCCTTCACTCCACATACCTGCTTAGCGCGCCTCCTCCAGCCGAACATCATCAAACCACGCCTGGCCTTCACCCTTGAGCTGGAGGACGACGTACATCTTGCGGGCATCGGGGTGGTCCACCGTGAAGTCGAGCTGCTCCTCCCGCCAGGCGCGGGCTCCCCGGCTCCAATCCAGCGGCACGTGCCCACCGAGGAGCTTCCCCTCGGCGTCGGTCCATTCGGCGTAGAGGCGGTAACGGGCATCGGCGGGCCGGGTGCGCACGTGGGCCGAGAGACGGTAGCGCCGCCCCTGCTCCGTCGCGATCCCGGATTGCGCCCACAGCGGCATCGCCTCGGGCGTTCGCCCCCGCAGCATCACGCAGTAGCGGCCGGTGCGGCGCTCGTCGGTGACGGCGGCGCCGCCGAGGGCGGGGCGCACGTCCCACCCCACCGGGACCTCATCGCCCTCTTCGGTGTACTCGAAGCCCGGGTTCACCAGCAGATTCCCGGCCTGGGTGAGGTCCTCGGGGCGCGGACGCGGCATCGCCCCCACCGGGGGGAGGTTCAGGAAGCGCTCCTCGGGGAAGGTGGTCGAGGCCGTGTAGATATGCACGTCCCACGGCTCGAACCGGTCCACGATCGGGTTGCCGACCAGGGTGCGGCGCTCGAAGAGGACGCGCCAGGGGACCTTCGGCATGGCGCGGGGCACCTGGAGGCGGGCATTCACCGCCTGGGGTGAGGCATTCACGGCGATGATGAAGCGGTCCGTGCTCTCGTTCGGCCGGCGCACCAGGCACTCAATCGCCTTGCCGCCGGCCAGCACCGCAACGATGTCGCCCGTGTTGGGGCCGGCGAGCACGTCCTGCACCTGCGAGAGCTCGTGGACGACGCTGCACAGGTCGTTCCAGAAGGGCGACGGCTTCGGAGTGTGCTGGGCGCCCCACCAGAGGAGGCCGCGCGCGCCGCGAACGATGGCATGGTAGGCCATGAACCGCGACTGGGCGCGCGTGGGGTAGATGGCCGTGCCGGTGCCGCCCTGCTGCCGGGCCAGATCCGCCCAGGCGAAGGCTTGCAGCGCCATGAAGACCGGCTTGCGGTTCAGGACGGCCAGGACGTTCTTGCTCGTCTCCTCGCCCACCACCGCGATCGTCTTCTCGGGGAGGTCCGACTGAGTCTGCGGCTCCGGGACGGGGTAGACATCGGCGCCGGCGATGTCGGTGGCGCGGTTGAAGAGGGCCAGCTCATCCACGGCATTGCGCGGGGCGTGGTTGGTCCAGACGGGATGGGCGGGGTCGAGGGCGCGGAGGAGATGGTAGCCGCGCTCCAGGTCCGCGGCCTTGCGGCCCACCCATGCCGGCTCATCCAGGCTCTCCCAGCAGAGGAGCGCGGGGTGCGCGGCAAGCGGGCGAACAAGCTCCCTCAGGCGCTCCTCTGCCGCTGTGTCGCCCGAGCCGACCGCGGCCGCTTCGCCCAAAGGAACCCACGCCTGCAGGCCATAGGCCCGGGCGCGGTCGAGCAGGGCGCGCGTCTCGCTCGCGTCGTGGCCGGGGGGCACCTGAAGGAGGTTGAAGCCTGCCAGCCGGATCTCGCTCAGGGCCTTGTCGGAGGGGGTGCCGCGGCCGTAGCGGTAGAGGCCGAGGGGGAAGAAGCGGTTGCCGCGCACCACCAGGACGTTGTCGGGGTCAATCGAGACGGCGGGCGCGTCGGGGGGCGGTGCCGCCGCCAGCCGGAACCGGGCGGTTTCGCGCACCAACCCCGCGCCGCTGCGCCGGGGCGCCACCACCACCACCGCCTCGTAGTCGCCCGGACCGGACTCCGCCAGCGAGAACTGGATGGTCGGCTCCTTGACGACCACGACCGGCATCTCCCGCTCCGGCGGCACCAGGGCGCCATCCTTCAGCAGGCGCGCCGTGATGCGGAACTCCTTCAAGTCGCTCTCGCGCACGTTCAGCCGGGGACGGACCCACACCTCGCGGCGGTAGTGGTTGGGGTAGAGCGCCAGCTCCAAGAGCGGCGGGATGGCGACGGAGACCCCGGCGGCGCGCAGCGTCTCGCCGCTTGCCGGGTCTCGCACGCGCAGGACCATGCGGTAGAGGCCCTCGCGCGGCAGGGCGTAGGGGAGCGACACCCGCGCAGGGCGACCGGGAGCGACATCCACGGCCACTTCCCGCTTCTGCGCTTCACCGTCGGGCAGGTACACCTCCAGCCGCGCCAGCAGGCGGCCGGCGAAGGGCGCGCTGACGCGGGCAGTGAGGACGTTGTTGCCCGCCAGGCGCCCCCCGAGGTCCACCACCTCGATGCCGTAGGCGAAGCGAGAGAAGTCCACCTCCAGGCCGGTGAGCAGCCCGAAGCGGGCGGGCTGGGCCGGGGAGCCACCGGTGAACGACCAGACGCTCGATTCCCGCTTCGGGCGCTCCTCGCGCGCGAAGTTGATCCCCCAGGTGCCGGTGGTCTTGCCGAGGTGAATGTCGAGACTGGAGAAGGGGATCGCCATCTCGGCCCACCAGCGGTCCTCCCCGCGCGCGGCGGCGGCGTTCCAGGGGGTGTCCCAGCCGGCCTGCGCCCCCGCGGCATCCCCCTTCAGGTCGAGGCGCGTGCCGCGGGCATTGACGGCGAACTGGTAGTAGGTGAAGCGGTCCTGGTTCGGGTCCAGGAACACCTGCACCGAATCATCCTTGAGCACCGGGCCGTCGCGCTCGGTGGTGCGCGCCTCCAGCCGGTCCATCCGCGACTCCAGGCACTCGAAGGCGATGTAGAGGTGCTGCGAGTTGTAGGTGACGTAGATGGTGGTCTGCTCGGTGGCGGGGCCGACCCCCGCGAGGAGCGAGAAGCCGGTGCTCTGCGCCGCCGCCCGCCAGCAGTCGTCGTCCAGGCGGCCATCAATCCGCGGGGGAGTGACGACGGGGCCGCCGAGCATCAGCGCCGGGGGGGCTGCCGGCACCTCCGCGCGGGCCGCGGCTCCCGGGGCCAGGCAAACCAGGAAGATGAGGGCGATCCCGTGGCGGCGCCGGCGTTGGTCGGGTTTCACGCGGTTCCTCTCTCAGTGGGTCGGCGCCCGGATCCGGGGCCCGGGCCAGGTCGTCCGTCACCGGTCGAAAGCGGCCGGACCAGCGATGGTCTGCGCACCCCGTCCGCGCGCGCACCGTCTCGCCAGCGCGCGGGCATCGAGGATGAGACAGCAACGACGGCTGCCGGCGCCGGTTCTCACGGGCGTTCCGTACCGCGCCGCCGTCGGCCCTATCATACCACGGTGGGCAGGGGCCGTCAACGGCGGGCGGTGGAGCTCGGGCGTCACCACCTGGTCTGCCGCGCAGGGCGGGCAGCCTCGCCCCGCGCGGGCGGCACAGCCAGAGAAGGCCGGCGGCGCGAAAGAGCCCGGAAACGGCAACGGCCCGGAACACTCGCCGCGCTCCGGGCCACCGACTGAGACCGCCGCTCACCGCGCTAAGCGGGATGGCGGATCGAAGGGCAGATCGCGCACCCCCGTGACGAAACTGGGCCGTGTAGGGGCGGACCGCGTGTCCGCCCGGGTATGGCGCACTCGCGGTGCCGGGTGGACACGCGGTCCGCCCCTACACGAGAACTGCCCTTTCACTCCACCGACCTGCTTAGTCCAGGTT
>JACQGM010000274.1 GCA_016199585.1 Armatimonadota bacterium | reverse complement strand
GGAGACGCAGGCGCACTCGCCGGCCGCGTAGAAGCCGGGCAGCGGCGTGTTCTTCTCGTCCATGATCACGCGCGCGTCAATGTCGGTGGGAATACCCCCCATGGCATAGTGGGCGGTGGGCTGGATCGGCACCAGCTCCTTGACCGGATCCAGTCCCATGTAGGTGCGCACGAAGTCGGTGATGTCCGGCAGGCGCGTCTCGATGACCTCGGCGGGGAGGTGGGTGAGGTCGAGGTGGACGTAGTCCTTGCCGCCGATGCCGCGCCCCTCGCGCACTTCCATGTAGATGTAGCGGGAGATCATGTCGCGCGGGGCGAGGTCTTTCATCGTGGGGGCGTAGCGCTCCATGAAGCGCTCGCCGCTGTTGTTGCGCAGGATGCCCCCCTCGCCGCGCGCCCCCTCGGTGATCAGGATCCCCATCTTGTAGATGCCGGTGGGGTGGAACTGGAAGAACTCCATGTCCTCCAGGGGAACGCCGCGCCGATAGGCGATTGCCACGCCGTCGCCCGTCAGGGCGTGGGCGTTGCTGGTGATCCGAAACATGCGACCGAAGCCGCCGGTAGCGAAGATCACGGCCTTCGCGTGGAAGGTGTGGATGGATGCGTCGGCGACACAGTAGGCCACCACGCCCCGGCAGACCCCGTCCACCACCAGCAGATCGAGCACCTGGTACTCATCGAAGAAGCGGACCTCGTTCTTGGTGCACTGCTGGTAGAGGGTCTGCAGGATCATGTGCCCGGTGCGGTCGGCGGCGTAGCAGGAGCGGCGGACGGGGGCCTTGCCGAAGTCGCGCGAGTGCCCGCCGAAGGGGCGTTGAGCGATGCGGCCATCCTCAGTGCGGCTGAAGGGGAGGCCGAGGTGCTCCAACTCATAGACCGTCTCAATCGCCTCCCGGCACATCGCCTCGACGGCATCCTGGTCGCACAGGTAATCGCCGCCCTTGACGGTGTCGAAGGCATGCCACTCGGCGTGGTCTTCTTCCATGTTGCCCAGGGCGGCGCCGATGCCTCCCTGCGCCGCGCCGGTATGGGAGCGCGTCGGGTAGAGCTTGCTGAGCACGGCCACGTTGGTGCTGCGCGACAACTCCAGCGCCGCCCACAGCCCTGCGCCTCCCGCGCCGACCACGACTGCGTCAAACTGATAGGTCATGTCCCTCCCCTGCATGGGAGTATGGGAGTATGGGGGTATGGGAGTGACGACTACTCCCATACCCCCATACTCCCACACCCCCACACTCCCGTTCAGGCTGCCTTTCTCTCATCAAGCACGTACACCGGCACTTCCAGCGTGCGATGCTCCCGGGGCGGCGCCTGGCGCAGACGGTCGAGCGCGCGACACGTCTCAGCGTCCAGGTATACCTCGCCGCACTCCTCGCACACCGCAGCCGGGACGTTCTCCACCAGGGCCAGGGCGTCCCCCCACCAGTTTTCGACGGTGACGCGGCGCACCGCGGTGCTTCCGCCGCAGAGGTAGCATCGTGTGACCACGCTAACCCTCCTTATCTCTTGGTGCGCGTGTGCGTTCATCGAGCCACTTGGGGAGTTCTGGGACATAGGTCGTGATGACCACCAGGTCGCCCCCCGGGTCGAAGGCACAGACGCCGTGTACCCAACGCCCGTCGGCGATTCGCCCCAACACCAAGGCGCTGGCGCCACGGGGATCATCCGGGTAGTCCTCCAGTATCTCGCCACCCGCCAGGGCGAGGACCAACTCCTCATCGCCAATCCGGCGCTTGCCGGCGCGTCCGTGTGCGTGGTACGACATGGACCACCGGCCCTCGCGCACGGCCTCGCCGATCGCTTCCGCTGAAACGAGTCTACCCATCAGATGCAGCCATTTCGCAGCAGCGGAGCCTGCCCGGTTCATCACGCGATGGCGATGTGCCCCGAATGGGCCCGCGGCCCGGGGATCGGGTCGCCATGCTGCCGCAGGCCCTCCAGGTGGAACTCGAGCGCCTCGCGGAAGTTGCGCTCCACATCCTCGCCGGTCTTGCCCGTCGCCACGCAGCCCGGAACATCCGGCGAGTAGGCGGACCAGTTCCGGCCGGCCCACTCATAGACGACGAGATACTCTTTCATTGCCCTCTCGCCTTCAGTCCAGCCCGCAGATCGATGCCAGGTACCACGTGCTGCACGCGCGGCTCCCGGACGGCAGGCGGACGGCTGGCACCATGAACGGGTCAAGTAAGACGCGTGCCGATGAAGCGCCTCACCCCTTCGAGCATGTTCCGCACGTCCTGCTCCGTGCTCTTCCCGAGATCACCATGAGCCGCATCGTTCCTTCGTCCGTACCAGGACCGATGCTGGTCCTCATCAGGTTGGGCATAGATTCCCTTCTGCCTCAACCTGATGTTGATCTCGTTGAACTTGCCGCTGGAGACTCCGTGCTGTCTGCCAAGTTCCCTGAGCGCGGTCTCCAGCGCCGCACCACAAAGAATGCAGGCCGCATCTGTGTACTTCTGAGTGAGAAGCTCTTCCGCCTGGTTCAGCGTATCGCTACAGGCTTCCCCGGTAACCATGGCGCGGATATTGGTGAAGTACCCTGACCTCCAGTCTTGGTGCAAGCGCCGCAGAAGCTCGAGCGCATGGCCGAAGGATGCGCTGTCTTCCGGGCGTCTGCGGGAGTCCATGAGAGCTACAAACTTCTTGTAGTACTCGGAGCATCTGCCTACAGCACGGGAGATCAGGTCACGGCAACTGGTGTCCCACGGAACGACCCTGGCTTGGTCCAATACGTCCTTGCCCGTCAGGACTGGGTGCGGGACCATCTTGGCGCCAATGTCCTCACCTTCGGAACAGAGCGCCTCGAACCTCTGGTTGATCACGGGGTCGAGTCTCATGCGGCGTTCCCTTCGCGCGGCAACACTTCCTGTGAGCGGCGGCGCGCAGCGGCTCCTCTCAGACACGGTCAAGACTAGCGCGGTGTCTCCTGCCCACTCCCCCTTCCGCTCACTCCTTCCGCCACCGCGCCACGCCCTGCTCGTAGAAATCCCCCCCAAAGCAATCGTTGATGACGATGGCGGGGAAGTCCTCGACGGTCATGCGGCGGATCGCCTCGGTGCCCAGGTCCTCGTAGGCCACCACCGCCACGGCGCGGATGCGCTCGGAGAGGAGAGCGGCCACGCCGCCCACGGCGGCGAAGTAGACCGCCTTGTGTTCCTTCAGCGTCTCGATGAGCGCCGGGGTGCGTCTCCCCTTGCCGATCATCCCCTTCAGGCCGAGCGCCAGGAGCGCCGGCGAGTAGGCATCCATCCGCACCGCCGTGGTGGGACCCGCCGAGCCGATCGGCCGCCCCGGTGGCGCGGGCGTGGGACCGACGTAGTAGATCACCTGCCCGCGCAGATCCACCGGCAGGGGCTCGCCCCTCGCGATCAGCTCTGTCAGGCGCTGGTGCGCCGCGTCGCGGGCGGCGATCAGGTCGCCGCTGATCAGCACCGCGTCGCCCGCCTTCAGGGCGAGCACGTCACTGTCGCACAAGGGAGTGCGCAGCTTGATCGGTTCCGACATGCCATCTCTCCGGGTGGTTGGGTGGTTGGGTGGTTCGCGGCGTGGTACGAAACCACCTAACCACCCAACCACCCACAACCACCTACAGCACCGCCTCTTTATGCCTTGCCGCGTGGCACTGGATGTTCACCGCCGCCGGGAGCGCGGTGATGTGGCAGGGATAGCTCTCGACGTTCACCGCCAGCGCCGTGATCCGGCCGCCCAGGCCGGAGGGACCGAGACCCGTGTTGTTCACCCGCGCCAGCAGCTCCCGCTCCAGACGCGCGTTGTCCGGGTCGGGGCTCGGCTCGCCCAGGGCGCGGAAGAGCGCCCGCTTCGCCAGGTGCGCGCACAGGTCGAACGTGCCGCCGATGCCCACGCCCACCACGAGGGGCGGGCAGGCATTGGGGCCGGCATTGAAGACGCTCTCGACCACGAAGCGCATCAGGCCCTCCTCGCCTTCCGAGGGCTTGAGGATGCGCAGCGTGCTCATGTTCTCGCAGCCGCCGCCCTTGGGCATCACCCGGATCTTCAGGCGGTCGCCGGGGACGATCTCCACGTGAACTGCGGCCGGGGTATTGTCGCCGGTGTTCTTGCGGCGCAGCGGGTGGTCGAGGACGGAGAGGCGGAGCAGGCCCTCTTGGTAGCCGCGGCGCACGCCGGCGTTCACCGCCCGGCACAGGTCTCCGCCCGTCACGTGTGCCTCCTGCCCCAGCTCGAGGAGGACGGAGGTGAAGCCGGTGTCCTGGCAAATCGGCAGGCGGCGCTCGCGCGCCAGCCGCGCGTTCGCCAGGATCTGCGCGAGCACCTCCTTGCCCAGTGGCGATTCCTCCCGCTGAAGGCTTCGCTCCAGCGCGGCCACCACATCCTCCGGCAGGTGGGTGCAGGCATCCACACACAGCCGCGCCACCGCTTCGGTGATCTGCTCGGCGCTGATCTCACGCAAGGGACTCTCCTGTGGAAGCATGGATTCCCGGATCCGCCGCCCGGGGTGTCCGCGCTCATGATAGCAGACGGTAAGAATGCTGTCAAGGCGAGGGGCCGCCAAGATTCCGATCCGGCGCAAGAAGGAGAAGCCTGCGTGCCCGCAGAATAGGAGGGTACGATTGGCCCGCGCGGAGAGGGGGCGCCGGATTCACCGCTGGGCACCAGCGCGACACCGCGCCGACCGCTGCCCCCGCGTGTGAGCGAATCGCACCTGAGCCCGTTCGTCCGACCGTACCGGCCTCGAGCACTGGCACATCAGCGCGCAATGCTCACGCTGCGTGGTGCTGCGTGCCTGGCACCAGGGGGCCCCGGCCCGCCCATGCTGCAGGCTCCTTTGCGGCGCCCGATGGCGCGCGTTCGCACCGGTGGACCGCCGTGCGGCGCGCGCAGGGCGGCCTCTCAAGCCCCTGGCGCGCTCGCCCAGTGCCCCCGAGGCCTGGTGCTGCCACGGCCGGCGGATGGGCCCGGATCGGAATCAAGGAGGGGACCGAATGAGAACGAGGAGACAGAGGATGTGGGTGTGGGCGGCCGCGGCGCTGGTAGCGGCCGGGTTGCCGCTGTGCGGGTGCGGCGGCGGCGGGGATGAAGGCGTCCCCGGGGGCGGCCCGGGCACCGGGATCGTCGTCGTCAGGGTGACCGACGTGGCCGGCGCGCTCCTGGCCGGGGCAACCGTGACGGTCCGCCAACAGTCGGCAGTGACCGGCAGCGACGGCATCGCCGTCCTCACCGGCGTGCCGGCGGGGGCGACCACGGTGTCGGCGGCCCTGGCAGGCTACGTCACCGGCGTCGAGCCGATCGTGGTCGTCGGGGGCAGCAGCTTCACGCTGAGCTTCCCACTCGAGCGCGCCGGAGCGACGGTGACCATCCCGACCACCGCCACCACCCCCCAGCCGGTGACGGATCAACGCGCCGACGGCCTGAACGCGACGGTGTTCTTGCAGCCGAGCAACTTCGTCACCACCGCCGGCCAGCCGGTGCAGGGACCCGTGCAGGTGAGCGTGACGACCTTCCCGATCACGGACGCGGGCGCCGACGCGATCCCTGGCCTGAACCTCGGGATCGCCCCCGGCGCCACCGCCCCAGAGCCGCTGACCACCTACGGCGCGGTGAGCATCAGCGCTACCGACGCGGCCGGCAACCCGGTGGACCTGGACCTGGCCCAGACGGTAATGATTGTCGTCCCCATGGCCGCCAACGTGGACCCGGGACTGCCGACCCTGGGGGTCTGGCTGCTGGACCCGAACACCGGCTTCAACACGGAGGTGGGCACGGCCACGCGCGACGCTTCGGTGACGCCGGTCGTCTACCGGGCGCAGTTGACCGGCCTGAGGAGCCGCGGACGGCCGCCGCTGCCTTTTCAGTACAGCTGGGTGACTTTTAGGCTCGCAAAACGAACTCGCCCGACGGCGCACTGGCAGTGACAGTGAGTCACTTGGCGGCACACGTCCCCCCTGACGCAGACGGCGCCGGGCCGCGCCGCCAGGGGAGATGACTGGGGTCGTTGCCGAGCCGCGGGCTACCCCTCGGGTGGCCCGCGGCTCGGCCCGCCTGAAGGGGAACCGCAGCGAGCACCAGGTGTGGAGCCGGCACCTAATGGGCAGTGACGCAGAAGACCGGGCGAGTGCCGGCGAGCGGCTTGCCGACCGCTTCTTCCGCGAGTGCCGCGCCCTCTTCCTCCGGGCGCGCGACGCCCTGGCCCGCTCCAGGGAGGATCCCGCGGCAGCCCACGCGGGCGCCCTCGAGTTGCTGACGCGCCTGATGGCGCTGCGCTTCCTGCGGCCCGATGCCCCGCTCCCCAATCGGGGCGAGGTGCGCCGCGCCCTGGAGGACACGACTCCCCTCTTCAGTGGCGCCCCTCCCCTGCCCTGGATCCCCGACGACCTCCTGGGCGACGCGCTCTCCCTCATCGGCCGTTTCCCCTTCGCCCGTCGCGAGCGCGACCCCCGGGAGCCGGAGACGGCGGTGGATCCCGAGATCCTCGCCCGGATCCACGAGAGCCTGGCGGAAGGCGCCCGCCGCCGATCCGACGCGGGCATCTTCTATACGCCCCGCGCCGAAATCGCCCTCATGTGCCGCCTCGCCCTGGTGGATGCCCTCACCCGGCGCCTCGGCGAGCGCCACCGTCCACTCCTCTACCGGGTCGTCTTCGCTCGCTCCCCCGAGGAGAAGCGCGCCGCCGACGCGGCCGCGGCCGTCGAGCGCCACTGGCCGGCGCTCGACCGGCTGCTCGCGAGGCTGACCGTCCTCGACCCCGCCTGCGGCTGCGGCAGCTTCCTCGTCGGGATGCTGCGTCTCCTTGGTGATCTCCAGGCGCGCGCCGCACGGCAGACCGGGGCGCCGGAGCACCGGCGGCAGCACACCCTCGCCCACAGACTGCACGGCGCCGACGTGATGGAGTGGGCGTGCCGCGTGGCTCGCCTGCGCCTCGCCCTGGCAGCCACGGATCTCCCGGCCGCGCCCTCGGCTCCGTGCCCGGCGCTCGGGCGGCAGGCGTCCCCTATCCGTCACGGCGACGCCCTGCTCGAAGACCTCTTCCCGGAAGTGGCCGGTGGGTTCGACATCGTTATCGGCAACCCGCCCTACGTGCGCCAGGAGGCGATCACCGACCCCCTACATCCCGGAGACGGCGTCAAGCCGGGGTACAAGGAGCGCCTGGCGCGCGCGGCGCACCGCGCCTTCCCCGGCTTCTTCGGCTACCGGGAGGAGACCGGGAGAGCCGCGCGCCCCCTGGACGCCAAGAGCGACCTCTACGTCTACTTCTTCATCCGCGGCCTGGCGCTCGCCGCCCCCGGCGGTACCCTCTGCTATCTCACCTCCAACTCCTGGCTCGACGTGGGCTATGGCGCGGCTCTCCAGGAGCTGCTCCTGCGCCACTCCCGCCCGCGTCTGATCCTGGACAGCCACGCCGAGCGATCCTTCAGCGGTGCCGACGTCAACACCGTGATC
>JACQGM010000293.1 GCA_016199585.1 Armatimonadota bacterium | reverse complement strand
GCCGCCGTATTGGCGAAGATCTCCCGCGCCTCCGGCACGTAGCACCCCGGCGCGCCTCCACCCCGGTGCGTGTTCGGCTCCATCCCGCCCAGCTCGATGGCCGAAGCCGTCGGCACGTAGCCGACCGAGCCGTTGCAGTAAGCCGTCACCACCACGTTCGCCGGCGAGGTGCCCGCCGCCGCCGCCACGGCGTCGCGCACCGCCCAGCCGATCTCCACGAAGACTTCGCCCGGCAGCGTCGCCAGCCAGAAGGCACCCAGGCGGAAGACCTGGATCTCCGCCGGCCTCCCTTCCGGCAGCGTTCCCGCCTCCGTCTGCGCCAGGATCTTCTCTGTCCAGGAGCGGTCGCGTTCCCCCAGCGCCCGACCGTCGGCCCACTGGCCCGTCGCCAGCATCCGGCGCAGCTCTTCGGTCGAAGGGGCCTTGCTGTAGGGCAGGAGGATCGTCTTCCCCGCCACCGCCACGTCTCCCGGCTGGCTCCCGGGCAGCTTGCCGAAGGCGGACGCCTCGGCGGCCGCGATCACCGCCGCCCCCAACTCGCGGCCCATGGCGTGGACCTCCGTGGGGTAGGCCGCGCCCCGCCAGTTCCCGCCCGGGCCAACCAGGTGCGGGCGCACGTCGCCGGTACACCCCTGGAGGAACATCGCCACCGTCTCGCCCTCGTAGGCGCGCTCGACGAACCCGGCGGCGGCCCCGGGATAGTCGCCGTGGAGGTTGTAGCCCCCCTGCTCGAGGGCCGGGCCGCTGGTGGCATGGCAGGTGAACCGGAAAAGGAGAGCTAGCGGCACGCCGTTCGCCTGCACGTAGTCCGGCTCCCCCTCGGGGATGGCGTCCACGCGGAGAACGAGCACTTCCTTGTCCACCGGGCCCTCGGGATAGGGTCCCCCGATCCCACGGGGCGTCGGCAGCCGGCGGTTCACGTTGAAGTTGGCCTGGCCGCGGCCCAGCCGGATCTCGGCGGGGCGCAGGTTGCGCGCCGCCGCCGCGACGGCGCCCGCGATCTGCTTCTCCAGCACGCGCACGTAGTGCTCGTTGCCGCGCGCATCGGACGTGGTCGGGCCGGAGTGCGTGTGGGAGGCGCAGAGCGCGATGCTCCCCGCTGGAATCCCGGTCATCTCCTCCGCCTGGCGGCGCGCTGCCTCGGCCACGGCGAACGGCAGACTCACCACGTCCACGCTGACGATGGCGGCGCAAGGCGCTCCTTCGTCACCCGCGAACACCGCCGCCCGGGCGAACAACTCCCCCTTGATGCCCTCACTCGGGCGGTTCCGGGCGGCGTACCCGCCCTGCCACGTTCCCACCGGCGGCGTGGTGCAGACCCTGGCTACTCCTGCTCGCATCGTATCCCTCTCTTCTTCCGCCAGACCCGCGCACACCCGTCTCCTGCCCGATGCGCCCGGTCAGACCCGGGTTGGGACAGGGGCGAAGCATCCGCGAGGCATCGCCGCCGAGTGCGCTAGCTGCACGCGCGAGTGCTTCGCCCCCACCTGGATCCGTCCGGACACGGTTGGTATCAGACGGGGTTCAATGTTCGCGCGCTGACCTCGACCGCCGCGCGCTTGCCGGCCTGCTCCTTATCGTAGGCCAACAGCTCATCCACGGCGGACGCCACCTTGCGGAACGCCGCGGCGTACTGCTCGATCAGCTCGGGGCACTCGACCTCGAACCGGGGTGCCCCGTGGAACGCGGTCTCCCGCAGGCGCTCAGTCACCGGCAGTGGGCCGTTCGCGTAGTCCGGCACCGGGTGTCCCGACACGGTGGACATGCTGCGCCCGGGGCCATAGGGAAATCCCTCGCGGAAGAGGGTCTGGCCGTGCAGCCGTCCGTAGCCGATCCGCCCGGCCCCCACGCCTTCCGCGGCGAGGGCCCGCAAGAACGTCTCGGTGGTTACACCCTCGAGCTGCTCCGGCTCGTAGCGCATGAAGTGGTAGGCGTAGACGCGCCGGCAGCCGGGGAGCACCCGCTGCGGCACCACGGCGGGGACGTCCGCCAGCGCGGCATCCAGGGCCGCCCCCTGGTGGTCGCGCATGTCGTTCAGCTCATTCAGGTGGCGGAGGACGTCGCGGGCGATGGCAATCCCGAGGGGATGGGGACGGTACTTGAACCCGAGGCCGGTGAAGGAGAAGTTCCGTGACCAGGCTTCTTCCCGCAGCTCGGCGCGCTTCTCGGCGCGGCCCAGGATGAAGGCCCGTTCATAGTACTCGGGGTTGTTTGTCGTCAGCACGCCGCCCTCGCCCGCCGGCAGGATCTTGGATCCCTGGCAGCTAAAGCACCCGATGTCGCCCACCACGCCGACCTTCGTGCCCTGCCAGACGGCGCCGTGCGCGTGCGAGCAATCCTCGATGACGACGATGCCGCGGGGCCGCGCCAACTCGAGGATCGGCCCCATGTCGCAGGGGTTGCCCCAGATGTGCAGCACGACGATCGCGCGCGTCTTCGGCGTGATCCTCCGGGCGATGTCGGCCGGATCCACGTTGTGGGTATCGGCGTCCACGTCGCAGAAGACGGTGGTGGCGCCCACGGCCGGGATCACCGTCGCCGTCGTCGGGAAGGCGAAGGAAGGCGCGATCACCTCATCGCCAGGGCCGACGCCAGCCGCGAAGACGGCGCTGTGCAGCGCCGCGGTGCCGCTGGTCACCGCCAGCGCGTGCTTGGCGCCGATGAACTCGGCGAACTCACGCTCGAAGTCGGCGACTATCGGCGACACGGAGGTCTCGCCCTTCCGCATCAGCTCCACAACATCGGCGATCGCCTGCTCGCTCACCGGGGGGACCCGGTACTTCCTTCGATCCACAGTGACGGTCTTCGGACCGCCGGTCAATGCCAGCTTTCCCATTCGGTAACTCCTCACGTCGCACACGGTCGGGCCGGGGCTTGAGGACTGCCGGGGGTTCTTCACCGGGGCCGGCTGCGGCCGGCCCCGGTTCAGCTCCCGAATCGGCGCCTACTCCCGGCCCAGTTCGTCCACCAGGGACTTCAGGTAGGCGAGATCCCGCCGGGCGTGCCACTCGCGGTCGCCGGCGCGCGGGAACTCGACACAGCAGTTGTTTGCACGATGAGCGGCGGCATCAACTGGTAACTCCTCTACCGGTTCGTACGGATCGGACGTCGGCGCAGTGGGCGCCGCAGGTCGGCGTCACACCGGGTTGATGCTCCGCGTGCTCACCTGAGGCGCCGGCGCTTTGCCTGCGTGCTCCCGGTCGAAGGTGCGAAGCTCGTCAACCGACCCGGCCACCTTATGGTAGGCCTCCACGTACTGGGCGATCAGCTCCGGGCACTCCGTCTCGAAGCGGGGAGCGCCCTGGAAGGTGTTCACCCGGATTTCGTCGGTCACCGGCAGCGGGCCGTTCGCGAACGGCGGCAGCGCCACGCCGAAGACACCGTAAGTGGTGCGGCCGGGGGAGAACGGGAAGCCACCCAGGAAGAGCGGCTCGCCGTGCAGACGGCCGTAGCCATTGCGGCCGGCACTGACACCCTCCGCCGCCAGCGCCCGCAAGAACGTGCCGAGCGAGACATCGCCCAGGTGCGCGGGATCGTAGCGCATGTAGTGATAGGCGTAGACGCGGCGGGCTCCCGGGACCACTCGCTGCGGCGCGATGGCCGGAATGTCGGCGAGACCCGACTCCAGGGCGGCGCCCTGGCGATCGCGGATCTCGTTCATCTCATCCAGGTGGTGGAGCTGATCGCGAGCGATGGCGATGGCGAGCGGGTGGGGCCGGTACTTGATGCCCAGGGCGACGAGAGAGTAGCGCTGGCACATCGGGTCCTCCTGGAACTCCGCTCGCTTCTCGATGCGGCCCAGCAAGATCGCGCGCTCGTACATCACGCGGTTGTTGGTGGTGAGGACGCCACCTTCCCCCGCCGCGACGAGCTTGGACCCCTGGCAACTGAAGCAGCCGACGTCACCGATAGCACCCACCCTCTTCCCCTGCCAGGTGGCGCCGTGCGCGTGCGAGCAGTCCTCGATCACCGTGATTCCCCGCGAGCGCGCCAACTCCAGCAGCGGCCCCATGTCGCAGGGGTTGCCCCAGACGTGGCAGAGCATGAACGCGCGCGTTCGCGGCGTGATCTTGCGGGCGACGTCGGCGGGGTCGGTGTTCATCGTCTCCCGGTCCACGTCGCAGAAGACCGCGGTTCCCCCGGCTGTGGCGATGATCGCAGCCGTGGAGCCGTAGGTGTACGAGGGCACGATCACCTCGTCGCCCGGCCCGATCCCGGCCGCGAAGAGCGCCGAGTGAAGCGCCGCCGAGCCGCTGGTCACCGCCAGAGCGAACTTGGTGCCGACGTATTCGGCGAACTCACTCTCGAAGGCGGCCACAGACGGCGACGTGGATGTCTCGCCTTTGCGCATCAGCGCCACCACCGCCGCAATCGCTTCCTCACTCACCGGCTGCGGTGCGAACTGCTTTCTGTCCAGCGTGACGGCCTTCGGGCCGCCCATCAGTGCCAGCTTCGCCATCGACTCCTCCTCACGCAACCACCGAGGCCGGTGCGGACCGGAACCAGGTGCCGGTCTGGTATTCGGCCCGGCAGCGTCCGGCTCCTGCAAGCGCGCGGAGGGTACGGCGATCGCCCTACCCCCCGGCGCGCCGAGCGGGGGCGTCCAGCAGATGGACGCTCAGACCGTCCGTCGGTGCCGCCTGCTGCTTCGCTGCCTGCTGCCGGTCGTAAGCCAGGAGCTCATCAACCGCCGCGGCCACCTTGTGGTAGCCATCCACGTACTGATCAATCAGCTCGCGGCAGTCCATCTCGAAGCGGGGCGCGCCGTAGAAGACGTTGTCCCGCAGATCCTCGGTCACCGGCAGGGGTCCGTTGGCGTAGTCGGGCAAGGCGACGCCCAGCACACCATAGGTGGTTCGTCCCGGCGAGTAGGGAAAGCCGTGGGTGAAGAGCGCCTGACCGTGCAGGCGACCGTAGCCGGTGCGCCCGGCGCCGATTCCTTCCGCAGCGAGCGCCCGCAGGAAGGTGTCCGACGAGACGCCGCCGAGGCGAGAGGGATCGTAGCGCATGAACTGATAGGCATAAACGCGGCGGCACCCGGGCAGCACCCGCTGGGGCACGATGGCGGGGATGTCGGCCAGCGCGGCCTCCAGGATCGCCCCCTGGCGGTCGCGGATCTCGTTCAGCTCGTCCAGGTGGCGGAGGTGGTCGTGGGCGATGGCGATTCCGAGCGGATGGGGGCGGTACTTGATGCCCACGCCGGTGAAGGAGTAGGGCGGGCAGAAGGGATCCTCACGGAACTCGGCGCGGTTCTCCACCCGGCCCAGCAGGATGGAGCGCTCATACAGGGTGCGGCTGCTGGTGGTGACGATCCCGCCCTCGCCCGCCCCGATGAGCTTGGACCCCTGGCAACTGAAGCAGCCGATGTCGCCCACGGCCCCCACCTTCGTGCCGTGCCAGACGGCGCCGTGCGCGTGCGAGCAGTCCTCGATCACCGTGATGCCGCGCGGGCGCGCCAGCTCGAGGATCGGCCCCATGTCGCAGGGGTTGCCCCAGAGGTGGCAGACCATGATCCCCCGCGTTCGGGGGGTGATCTTGCGGGCGATGTCGGCGGGGTCGAGGTTGTGTGTATCGAGGTCTGACTCGCAGAAGATGGCTGTTCCGCCGACGGTGGTGATCAGCCCCGCAGTGGACGGGTAGGTGTACGAGGCCACGATGACCTCGTCGCCGGGACCGATGCCCGCCGCGTACAGGCCGGTGTGGAGCGCGGCGGTGCCGCTGCTCACCGCCAGGGCGTGCTCGGTGCCGATGTACTGCGCGAAGTTGCGCTCGAAAGCGTTGATGGCCGGGGAGACGGAAGTCTCGCCCTTACGCATCAGCGCCACCACCGCGGCGATCGCCTCCTCGCTCACCGCAGGGCGCTTGAACTTCAGTCTGTCCAGGGTGACGGCCTTCGGGCCGCCCATCAGTGCCAGCTTCGCCATGCATCTCTCCTTGTTCCATCTCGGGGTCACTCCCGGGAAAGGTCGGATAGGACCGATTTCAGGTAGCGGATATCACGCCGGGCGTGCCACTCGCGGTCGCCGCCGCGCGGGAACTCGAGCCCGAACGGGCCGGCGTAGCCCGCCTGCCGGAGCAGGCGCAGGTAGGCGCGGTGGTTGATGTCTCCGTCGGGGAGGCCCACCTGGAAGCGGGAGCCGCCGGGGATCCCGATGGAGTTCTTGACGTGAACATAGGTGAGCTTCCCTGCGACGATCCGGATGGAATCCTCGAGAGAGGGCGCTCTTTCCATGTACACGATGTTCCCGTAGTCGAGGTTGACCCCGACGTTCGGGCGGTCCACCAGTTCCACGAGCCTCATGGTCGGCTCCGGCAGGTCGTGGGGGAAGCCCGGGTGGACCTCGAAGGCGATGCGGAGACCGAGTTCCGCCGCCACGTCGCCCAGCCGCTGATACCCTTCCGCGTAGATGCGGAAGAGGTCGTCGCTCGCCGTGGCTGAAGGTTGCAGCAGTGGGCCGGAGGCCGCCGTATTGCAGAGGACCACGTCGAGCCGCTCGGCTGCCAGTTGGAGGAAGGTGGCGGTCTCCCGGATCGCCGCCGCGCGCTGCGCCGGATCGGGGAAGAGGAAGCGGACGTGGACGCCGAAGAGCACCAGGCGGAGGCCGGAAGCCTTCTGCTCCCTGGCGATGGAGTCCAGGTACTCCTCGGGAGCGCACGGCACGCCGCCGACAGGCGCGTGCGGGAACTCCACGCCGTCGAAGCCCCGGGCAACCGCGCTCCGGCAGACGTCCCGCACGGCTTCCCCCTTCTGACAGTAGTTGATGTGCATGATCAGCGGCGGTCTCATCGCGACCTCCTTACCCCCCGTTTGGGCAGCGTGCCGGCTGTTGCGTCCGCTCTCCCTCGCTGCTCGCTGCGAGCCCCTGCAGCAGGCGCTGGACCGCGTCGAGGATGAGGCGCTCGCTCTCGGGAGCGATCATCAAGGTGCCGTAGTACCGATAGGCGTGCGCCACCTCGTAGCCCCCGTCGGGGTAGGCGGCGGCCGTCGGCACATAGCCGGTGCAGCCGTTGGTGTAGCCGAGAGCCACGGTGCGGGCGAAAGGCGAGCGCGCCCGAATATTGAGCGCATACTCGATGAACACCTCGCCGGGCAGGGCGACAAAGGCCACGTCGCCCAGGAGGAGCGCCTGGATCTCGAAAGGCTGGTGCCGGAACCGATCCGGCTCGCGGATGGCGCGGAGCGTGTCGCTCGCCCAATCCACCAGGGCCTGCTGCATGCGCCGGGCGGACGGCGGGGCTTTCGCCGCCGCCATCCGGGCCAACTGCCCGCGCGCCGACCCCAGCAAGGCATCCACTTCCGGCTCCGGGGGCGGCGGCAGGAAGGGCAGCAGGAGCGTCTCCTGCGCCGAGCGGATGAGGCCGCCCTCGACGGGCTCCGCGCTCTCAGCGGCGATGGCCGCCGCGGCCCCCAGGAGTGTCCCAAGGCGGCGCGCGTCCTCGAACGTGCCTCTGGGGTACGAGTTGATATTGCCGCAGCATCCCTGAGCGAAGAGGGCTATCGGCGCCCCACCGCGGCGGCTCGCGATCTCTCGCAGCACCGAAACGGCCTCGCCCGGGTAGTCCGCCGTCAAGAGCAGGTTGTCGCCCCCGAGGGCGAGGGGGTGCGCCGCGTAGCTGAAGAGAAGCGCCACCGGCTCGCAGGCATCGCTCTCCACGCGGAGCACGTACACCGTAGGGTCGGTGGGACCATCCGGGTTCGCCCCGATCACCATCCTGCCGTCCGGGCGTTTCTGCCTGCGGTTCATGCCCACCTGCACGGGCGCCGTGCCGAAGCGCAGAGTGGCCGGCGCCAGGCGGTCGGTAGCTATCCGCGCGGCGCCGGCGATGTGGCGGACCAGAACATCCAGGTACGCCGGGTCGGCCATCCCCAAACCGCGCAGAGGGATGGTGCCGGGGCCCGAGTGCGTGTGGGAGGCGTTCAGCAGCAGGCGCTCCGGCGGGATGCCGCACTGCTCGGCGACGAGGGCACGGATCTGCTGCACCAGCGGAGCGTCCAGACCGAGCAGGTCTGTGGTCACGACTGCGGCGCGCCTGCCCCCGGCTTCCAGCACGAGCGCCCGCGCGTAGAGGTCATCGTGGATGCCGGTCGCCCCCGAGGAGCGATCGCCAAACCCGGTCAGTTCCATCCCCACCGGTGGCGTGATCACCACTTCCGATACCCCCGCCAGCCAGGTTGCCATTTCGATCCTCTCCCGGCACCTCAGCGCGGCCCTATCCGGTGAGGCCATGTGCCAGAAGAGTTCGACGGAGCAGCCGGGAAGATCCTGCTGGATCTCGTCGCGGTTGATCGCCGCGGCGAGATGGAGCCTGGCACGAGCGAGCCGAACGGGCCGGACCCGCTCCGAGCACCCACCGTGGCGCCCGCCCCTGAAACAAAGGAAAACGCCGCCCGGTCTAACAGGGTAATTGCCGAGCGCGTGCCGGGCAGACCGCACCGAGCATGTTTACCCCGTTGAGCGCGGGGTATATGAACGGATGGATTGGCTGGCGGCAGCAGGTGCCGCCGAGCGGCCTGGCAGCGGGTTCTCTCGGGGGGGGCGTCCGGCGCGCCTCCCTTTGTCTGCCGATGCCGTCGGCCGCCGCACATCTTCCGGTAGGATAGGACGAGCGCATGATGCTGCACATATCAGGGAGCGTTGCCGACCGGCGCCGGGGCGCGCCGGGCCGATGGTGGATGGCGCTGCTCCTCGCCGCGGCGATCACGCCGGCCTTCGCCGCCGCAGGGGAGAGCCAGTTCGACTTCGCCAACGGTCTCTACCAGCGGAAGCTCTACTCGCTGGCGATCCCCGAGTTCGAGAAGTTCCTCCAGTCCAGCCCGGCCAGCCCGAAGGCCCCGCTGGCCCTCTTCCACCTCGCCAACTGCCACTTCGGCGCCGAGGACTGGGCGAAGGCGGCCAGTGCCTACGACCGCGCCCTCCAGAAGCACCCCACCGAGAAGTTCGCCGACGACGCGCGCTTCTTCCTCGGCCAGTGCCACTTCAACCTGGAGGCCTACGACAAGGCCGCCGCCGCCTTCGGGCAGATCATCGCCCGGAGCAAGGAGAAGACCGCGCTCGCCCGCGCCCAGTACTGGCTGGGCGAGACGGAGTTCGCCCGCGGGCGACTCCCCCAGGCCGAGGCGGCTTACCGCGCCCTGGTCGAGAAGCACCCTGAGAGCGACCTGGTCTCCTACGGGTACTACTCCCTGGGGGTGTGTGCCGAGGCGCGCGGTGACGCCGAAGCCGCCGCCCGCGCCTTCCAGACCGTTGTCCAGCGGTTTGGGGACTTCGGGGCGATTGACGAGGTGCGGGTGCGTCTGGGCGACGCCCTGCGGACGCTGAAGCGCTACCCCGAGGCTCGCCAGGCGTACGCGGCCGTCACCGGCGAGAAGATGCCCCCGGCGCTGCGAGCGGCGGCTCTCCTCGGGATCGCCTACTGCGCCCTGGAGGAGAAGGATTACGCCGCGGCAGCGGCGGGCGCCACCGAGAGCGGCAAGCTGGCGGACCCCGCCAGCCGCGAGCGCCTGGAAGCCGAGCTGGTCGTCGCCGGCGCCCGCTACGGCCTGAAGGAGTACGACGCGGCGCTCACCCACTACCGGGTGGTCGCTGCCGGCGGGGAGGCCGACCTCGCCGAGCAGGCGCTCTACTGGTCCGGCAGCGCTCTGCGCGCGCAGAAGAAGCCGGATGAGGCGATCGCCCTCTTCGAGCAGCTCATCGAGCGCTTCCCGAGCGGGACCCTGGCCGGTCGCGCCCGCCTGCGCGTCGGCGACTGCCACGCCGATGCCGGCCGCGCGGCGCAGGCGGCGGCCGCCTACCGCGTGGCGCTGGAGAAGCACTCCGGCACCGACGCCGCGAAAGAGGCCCGGGCGGCGATCTCCGACCTGCTGGGCAGCGTGGGGGATGGCGCCGATACGAGCCAGCTCGCGCGCGTCGTCGGCCAGTTGCCGCCGGGCGCCGTCGCCGCCGATGCCCAGGTGCAGCTCGCGCAGAAGGAGTTCGCCGCCGGACACTTCCAGGAGGCCGTCGCGTGGGCGGAGAAGGTGCTGGCCGGCAAGCCGACGCCCGAAGCCACCGAGCAGGCGCTCTACCTCCTGGGCGCGGCGAAACTGCAGATGAAGGACCCCGGCGGCGCGGTGGAAGCCTACAACCGCGCCGTCGTGAGCTTCCCGCAGGGGAGGCTCACGAACCAGGCGCTCCTGGAGCTCGCCTGGGCCCAGCTCGACCTGAAACGCTTCGCCGACGCCGAGAAGACCGCCCAACAACTCGCGGCGCGCAACCCCGGCGGCGACCTGCGCGTCACCGCGCTGCTGACCCTCGCCGATGCCGCCACGGCGGCGGGCGATTACCCCCGGGCCGAGGCCGCCTGCGTCAAGGCGCTGGAGGGCAACCCGAGGACGGAAACGGCCGTCTCCGCGCGTTACGCCTACGCCTGGGCGGCTCACCGGCAGAAGGAATGGGCCACGGCGGCCGCGCGCTGGCAGCGGGCGCTGGAAGCCAGCCGCGCGCTGAAGGATTCGCCCCTGACGCCCCGCGCGGCCTATTTCCTGGGCTACGCGCTCACCCAGCTCAGGCGCTTCGCGGAGGCGATCCCCGGCCTGGAGCTGGCCGCCGGGTCTACCATTGACCTGGCGGAGCAAGCCCGCTACGACCTCGGCTGGAACTACCTGGAGCTGAAGGAGCCGGAGAAGGCCGCCGCGGAATTCGAGCGGCTTGCCGCCGACCACCCGCAGGGCCGGCTGGCTGCCGAGGCGCTCTTCCTCGCCGGGCAGCAGCACTTCGAGAAGAAGGAATACGCGGCGGCGGCGGAGCGCTATCGTCGCGCCGAGGCCGCCCGGCCCCAAGGCGATCTGGCCTACAAGGTCGCCATGCAGCTCGGGGCGGCTTTCTACTACGTGCCGGATTACCCCGCGGCGGCGGAGGCGTTCGCGCGCGCTGCCGGTCTGGCCGGTGCAGAGGGCGCGCCCGAAGCGACCTACTGGGCCGGCGACGCCTGCGCGAAGGCGGGGAGATGGGCGGATGCGCGGCAGCACGCCGAGCGCTACCTGGCGCTCGCCCCCAAGGGGGAGCGCGTGGGCGCCGCCGGGCGGATCGCGGCGCGGGCTGCCCTGGCGCTGCGCGATCCCGAAGGCGCCATCGCCCTCGCGGGCCGGGCGCTCCCGGGCGCGCAGGGCGACGACGCCGCCGAGATTCAGTTCTGCGTGGGCGACGCCCTGGCCGCCCAGCGGAAGCACGCGGAGGCCGCCACCGCCTACCTGAGAGTGGCGATCCTCCACCCGGAGAGCGCCTGGGCCGGGGACGCCCAGCTCCGGGCCGGAGAGGCTTTCGAGGCCGCGGGTGACGGCCAGCGAGCCGCCGAGGTCTACCGCGCCCTTGCCGACCGCTACCCGCAGAGCCCGGCCGCGGCCAAGGCCCGCGAGCGCCTGGCAGACAAGTGATTTGCGATTTGCGATTGCCGATTTGCGATTTCGGGTCACGGCTCATGTGCTCTGCGACGCTCGCATCCAGATCCCCGTGTTGGGGTACGGATCGGCAATCGCAAATCGCAAATCGGCAATCGCAAATCAGCACGGGGGTTATGACATGGTCAACGCAATCAAAGAGGGGGGCGTGCTGGTACTCATCTACCTGGTGCCCCTGTTGTGCTACTCGGTCCTCTCAATCGCGGTGATGCTGGAGCGCACGCTGACGCTGCGCCGGCTGCGCCGGGTGGAGGAGCAGGAGTTCCCGCGCATCCGCGATGGCCTGGCCAACGGCAAGCGCCAGGAGACGATTGGCCGGCTGGAGCTGAGCCCGGCGCCGGTAGCGCCCGTGGTCCTCGCCGGCCTTGAGTACCGGCGGCACGGGCCGGAACAGGTGAAGGAGGCGGTCGGGGCGGCGTTGGCGCTGCAGAGCGCACACTTCTCGCGCTACCTGGGCGTGCTCGCCACGGTGGGGAGCACGGCGCCCTTCATCGGCCTGTTCGGAACCGTTCTCGGTATCCTGCGCGCCTTCAACAAGATCGCCGCGCAGGGCTTCGGGGGGCCCTCCGTCGTCGCCGGCGGCATCGCCGAGGCGCTCGTCGCCACCGCGCTCGGCCTCGGCATCGCCATCCCGGCCGTCGTCGCCTATAACGTCTTCGTGGGCAAGGTGAACGAGCTGACCCTCACCGTCAACTCGCACGCCTCCGCCCTGGTGCCCCTCATCGTGGAGCGGGAGGCGGCCGATGCACGCGCCTAAGAGCGACGGCAAGATGATGGCCGAGATCAACATCATCCCGTTGGTGGACATCTCGCTGGTGCTCCTCATCATCTTCATGGTGACCACCGCCTTCGTCAAGGAGGCCGGCCTCAACATGAAGCTGCCCAAGGCCGTCACCACCGAGGCGGCGCCGGAGAAGCAGCGCGACATCAGCATCGCCGTCACCCGCGACCAGAAGCTGTACCTGGATGGACGCCTGACCACCCCGCAGGCGCTCCGCCAGACGCTGCGCCAGCGCGCCGCCAAGAGCACCGAGGACCGGGTGATCATCAAGGGCGACCAGGCGGCCGCCTACGGCAGCGTGGCGAAGGTGCTCGATGAGGTGAAGCTGGCCGGGTTCGGCCACATCGCCCTGGCCACCGAACCGGTGCAGGAGCGAATACCGTGAATGACGCAAGGACGCTGAAGCCTTTCGTGCTGGCGTCGTTGGGGCTGCACGCGGCTCTCCTGGTCACCGTGGCGCTGCTGCCGTCGCCGGCCCCCACGCCGCCGACCGCGCGCGTTGTGGAGGTGACGATCCTGCCGCCGAAGCGCCCGGGCGCGCCCGCGACGATGGCGG
>JACQGM010000286.1 GCA_016199585.1 Armatimonadota bacterium | reverse complement strand
TATAATATATTATAAGATAATATATTCATTGCACATCTCGCCCACCGCCACGGCCGCGGGCGCGTCGTCCGGTGCCTCCAGCAGCGGGCGGCCGGCCAGGCTGAACTGCTCAATCGTCTCGTCCGCCGGAATGACCTTCGCCACCGGCAGGCCGACCCGCGCGATCGCCTCCTCCGCCGGCGGCGACAGCGGGCCGTTGGCGCGGTTGGGCACCAGGAGCGCCTTGCCCACCTTCAGCTCCAGGCTCTCCGCCAGTTCGCGGATGCGCCCGGCGGCGCGCAGGCTGGCGGCGGAGAGCTCGCTCACCACCAGCAGCAGGTCCACGTCCTGGGTGGTTCGGCGGCTCAGGTGCTCCATCCCCGCCTCGTTGTCAATGACGACGAAGCCGTAGTGCCGGTGCATCCCGTCCAGGTAGCTGCGCAGCAGGTGGTTGATGTAGCAATAGCACCCGGGGCCCTCCTGGCGGCCCATCGTCAGCAGGTCCAGCCCTTTCGACTCGACGATGCACTCCTGGACGCGCAGGCTGATGTACTCGTCCTTGCTCATGCTGGGCGGCAGGCGGTCGACGTTCTTCTGCACGTCCTCGCGGATGCCGCCGATGGTTTCGTGGACCTTCAGCCCCAGGTGTTCATCCAGGGTGCTGTTCGGATCCGCGTCCACCGCCAGCACCGGCTGGCGCTGCGTCTTCCTCAAGTGTCGCATGATCAACGCGGCGATGGTGCTCTTGCCCACGCCGCCCTTGCCGGATACTGCGATTGTAAAGGCCATCTATCCCCCCAACCGAATGCCTTCGTAGGGGCGAACCACGTGTTCGCCCTGGTGCTGTTCCGTGTAGGGGCGGACTGCGTGTCCGCCCTGGCGTGGCGCGATCCCGAGGCCGGGCGGACACGCGGTCCGCTCCTACACGTAGATCGTGGTGCGCCCGAACACCTTGTCATCGCGCGGGAATTCCCGCCGCACCAGCTCGCGCAACGCTGCGAGCTGGTCGGGAGAGATCCCGGCCTCTTTGGCCACCTTCTCGTAGTCGAAGTAGCGCGCCTTCGCCAGTTCCCTTGTAGGGGCGAACACGCTGGTTCGCCCCTACGAGTACGCGCCAGTACCACTCCGCACTACTGCCTCGTCCACCCAGCCACCGAAGGAAACTTCGACAGATCGGTGTGCGGCAGGAACAGTGACGAGATGAAGTCGTTCATGAACTTCGGGTCGGTGCTCAGCTCGATGTAGGTCATCTTCCGGGCGAGCTGCTGCGTCTCGGCGAGCGCCTCCCGGGAGAGGAGGCACATCTTCGCGCCGGCCGCGGAGCTGTTGCCGATGAACTGGAACTTCTCCGGCGGCAGGTCGGGCATCAGGCCGATGGTGATCGCGTTGCGCAGGTCCAGGTAGCTCCCGAACCCGCCGGCCACGTAGACGCGGTCGATCATGTCGAAGCTGAGGCCGAGGTGCGCCAGCAGGCAATCGGCGGCGGTGAAGACCGCCCCCTTGGAGCGGAGGAAGACCTGGATGTCGCACTGGGTGATCACCACGTCGCGGCCGGTGTCCGACTCGCCGGCGGGCGCGAGGACGTACTCCCACTCGTGCTCGTTCTGGCGCAGGCGGCAGTTGGCGCGCTCCGGCTGGAACTGCCCGGCCTTGTCCACGCACTTGCTGCGCGTCAGCTCGGCGACGGCGTCGATCAGCCCGGAGCCGCAGATGCCGCGCGGCCTCCCGCCGCCGATCACGCGGTAGACCGGCTGCCCCTCGCGGTTGATCGCCAGCCGCTCGATGGCGCCGGGGCCGGCGCGCATGCCGCACTTCATCTCGCCCCCCTCGAAGGAGGGGCCGGCGGACGCCGAGCAGCACATCAGCCAGTCGCTGCCCCCCAGCACCACCTCGCCGTTCGTGCCGATGTCGAAGAGGAGCGACAGCTCCGGGCGCTGGTGCATCCCCGAGGCGAGCACGCCGGCGGTGATGTCGCCGCCCACGTAGGCGGCCACGCCGGGGATGCAGGTGAGAAGCGCCCGCGGGTGCGCCTCGATCCCGATGTCCGCGGCGCGGATCACCGGCGGCTGGTTTGCCGAGGGGATGTACGGCTCGCGCTTGATGTGCGCCACCTCCAGCCCGAGCAGGAGGTGAATCATGGTGGTGTTGCCGGCGCAGACCACGCTGCTGATCTCGGCGCGGGAGACGCCGCACTCCTTCTCCAGCTCGCCGATCAGCCGGTTGATGTCGCGCACGACGTTGACCTGCAAGCGCCGTGCGCCCTCCTCCTCTTCGCAGGCGTAGAAGATGCGCGAGATGACATCCTCGCCGTAGCGCACCTGCCCGTTGTAGCGCGCCTGCACCCCGAGGGTCTTGCCGGTGTTCAGGTCCACCAAGTGGGCGACGACGGTGGTGGTGCCCACGTCCACCGCCAGGCCGTAGTGGCGGGCGGTGGTGTCGCCGGGCTCCACGTCGAGGAGTGCGGAGTGCGGAGTGCGGAGTGCGGAGTGATCGGATCCCAGGGTGGCGGTGACGCGCCAGTTGCCCTCGCGCAGCACCTCGGGGAGCTTCTTCAGCACCGGGAGGTCCACGGTGAGCGCACAGGGGAGCTGGGGCGTCTGCGGCTGCGCCGGGGCGATCGCCTCGGACGCGGCCTGGGCCTCTTCACTCCCATGCTCCCACACCCCCACACCTGCACACCACTCCGCTTCCGCGCCGCGAAGCCCCCGCTCCAGCCGCTCCCAGTCCGGGAGGTTGTCGGCCAGGGAGGGCTCGGGCAGCTCCAGGTAGACCTTGCGCGAGAGCGGGTCGTCGCGGTAGGGGCGGGCGCCGGGGCTCTGCGGGACCACCTTGCCGAAGCGGATCGCCTCGGCGCCTTCGGCCAGGGCCCGCGACTCCCAGCGCGACTCCAGCGGCACCTCGATCACGAGATCGCCGAGGACGCGCGCCTGGCAGGCGAGCACGTAGCCCTGCTCGCGCTCCTCGGCGCTCAGGAGGTGGGTCGGCCCCGCCTCCACCCGCCCCTGGCGCACGATGGCGCGGCAGGTGCCACACGTGCCGCCGCCGCCGCACACGCCGGTGATGTGTACCCCGGCCGCTTCCGCCGCCTCGTGAAGGATCGTGCCGGCCTCCACCGACACGCCCTTCCCGCTCGGCAGGAAGACGACCCGACAGCGTGGTTGGCTGGTTGGCTGGTTGGCTGGTTGGCTGGTTGGGTGGTTGGGAAGGGGCGCGGTAGAGCCCAGGGACGGCGCCTGCTGACGCCGGCCCTGTGCATCAACCTGTGTCCCCATCCGCTCGACGGGTCCGTTCATCTCGCCTCTGCCTTCACGAACCACCGAACCACCCAACCAGCCAACCACCTATGCGCTCCAGGCCCGCAGCAGCTTCGGAATCCCCGCCGACTCCTTCGGACCGACGACCACGTCCCAGCCAGAGTTGTCCTTCAGCTTGGCCGTCATCACGGCGATCAGGCCGGGGATGATGATCTTCTTGTGCGAGACCTTATCCTTGATGCCGCCGTCTTCCGTGAGCATGGCGGCGACCCTATCGGCCGTCAGTTTCTCCGAGGCGTAGGCGGTGAGCACCGAGGTGCCCTCGGTGTCGGCCACGACGATGTAGGAAGGCACGCGGCTGTTCTCCACGTCTCCCGCCACCGTGTAGTAGGTGAGCGAGAAGTTGGTGGTGAGGAGCACCGGCGAGTTCGGCGTGACGTCGCCGATGGCGTAGACGCCCGGCTGCACCTGGATCGGCTTCTGGGGGTCGGTGTAGATGTTGTAGCGCGCGGTGAGCACTGGCATGATCTGCCAGCGCTCGCGGCCCTTCATCACCACGATGCCGGCGTACTTCGCCATGTAGGTCGCCGCCTCGGCTGTCTCCTGGTAGGGGTCGCCGCTCGCCGCGAAGGCGATCGTCGGGTAGCCGAGGGCTCGGTAGGTCTTGCGCAGGGCGGCGCGGCGGATCGTGGTGTGGTCCGCCAGGCCCTTCGCCAGGCTGGCGGAGCCGGGGTCGAGCACCAGGTCCTGCACGCCCAGGGCGGCGACTTTCTGGGTCAGGTCGGCCAGTTCCTCGGGGCCCTCGGCGCGCACGGCCAGCGGGCACGCCGCCGCCTTGGCCAGGGCGGCCACCTTCTCGTAGTTATCGTGGGTGGCGGCGTAGACGAGCGGCTTGTCGTCCTTGGTGGCTTCCAGCGCCTGGGCCAGGGCCTCGGGGTCTTCGCTCATCAGCACGAGCGGATAGCGGCAGCCGGCTTTCGCCTTCTCGGCAGCCTGGCGGAAGCGCGCGGGATCGCCGCTCTCATGGCGCAGGGCCAGCAGATCGATCTCGATGGTGGTGCCGACGCGCTCGAACTGCAGCGCGTCCACCTCGCGGATAGCGGCATCCAGCTCGGCGTCGCCCAGGGCGTCGGAAACCTCGATGGCCAGACCGGCCGGGTGGTGGAAGGTCTCCTCGTGCCGGAAGAGGACCGTCTCCTGGCCGATCTGCAGTTTCTTCCCGCCCGCGCCGATGGTCACCAAGCGGATCGGGGGCGCGGAGGCGCCCTCCAGGGCCGCCTTCCCCGCCTCGGACACGTGCGGGCATTTTCCCAGCTCCACCTTCTTCTGCGCGATCTGCATCGCGAAGGCCAGGCAGGTGGGGAACCCGCACTCCTTGCAGTTCGTTTTCGGCAAGTTCTTGTAGATCTCCAGGGCCGTCAGAGCCATGGCATCACTCCTCTCTCGTTCAATGTTCAACGTTCAATGTTCAGCGTTGGGGCATACCGGGTGCGGGGCAATCCTGCTATCCAGCGGGCCGGTCAACATTGAACATTGAACGTTGAACGTTGAATGCTCCCTTACCCATCTTACCCATTGCGGTGCTGCTCCGCCGCCAAGCACGGTCAACGTTGAATATTGAACGTTGACCGTTGAACGCTCCTAGAACATGGGATCCATCGTCAGCGCCGGGTGGCCCACCTGCTCCAGGTAGGGGAGCAGATCGTCCACGCTCTCGGCGTTCGTCTCATCGGCGATCTTGTCGAGCAGATCCTCCATGCCGATCTCCTGGCAGCGCTTCTGGAGACGGTCGCGCATCGCATCCTTCAGCGCCTTGGGCATCCAGACGATGCGCGGCAGGCCGCCCTCGGCCAAGATGAACTTCTTGCTCGTCAGGTAGAGGCGGCCGACGCCGACGAAGCCGGGCGTCTGCAGGCCGCCGCCCACCGAGCCGGCCAGCGTCGTGAAGCGCATGCCGCACGGCGTCATCCCGGGGTGCTCGCGGTTGACCACCATCACGCCGTTGGCCTCGGGGATGAGGGCGATGATGCATTCGAAGCAGCCGCACGAGGTCATCGGCTCTTCCATCATCGAGTAGGCGTTGAACTTCTCCAGGTGCTTGTGAGACTTCTCGTAGACGAAGGCGTTGATGCCCTCCCACTGTCCCTTCAGCGGATCGAGGCAGCGGCCCTTCTCAACCGGCTGGTTCGGCCCCGTCGGGTTGATCTGGTAGGAAGCCTTGCCGTCCAGCCAGTTGTAGGCGCCGCACAGCCCCAGGCGCTCCGGGGTGATGATGCAGACGTGGTTGGGAGCGAACGACTGGCAGAGGCTGCAGGAATAGAAAATCTCCACGCTCTCGTCGGTCATGCCCGCCACGCGCTCGTCGCGCTCCTGGTATGCCTGCTGCGCGACGGGGAGCAGCTTCTCCACCTGCTCCTGCTCGGTGTAGATGGTCACCTGCACCTTGTCCACGATGGCGCCGAACTCGTGATGGAGCTGGGCCCACAGGATCTCGCCGAAGTGGTTGAGGCGGAAGCCGGCCTTGTAGGCGTCCTTGCCGATGCGCGCCCAGATCAGGTCGCGCTGGCCCATGTGCCAGATGCTGTTCGCCTCGTTGATGAAGGTGTGGATGCGCCGCTCCAGGATCGGCTCGAAGTCCGGCTGCATCTGGCGGCCGGCCACCTCGCAGAGGATGCCCAGCGGCAGCGACCCACCCACCGGCACCGTGTCCACGTCGGGACCGATGACCTCGATCTTGTGGTCCTCGATCTCGTCCAACTCGCGGGTGCGCAGGAACTCGAACGCCGTGGAGTACTTGCCGCCGAACTCGAGCTGCATGTCCTCGCGGCGGACCACCTCCCCCTCGAAGGCAGGGCCGAACGGCACCGGCACGGGCACTTCGGAGACGGCCACTTTCAAGCCGCGCACCTCGACGGCGCGGTTGACGATCTGGTCGTGCGGCACCTTGGAGACGACGTGCTCGTAGGTGCAGACGCCGGTGGGGAGGATCTCCGGGATGTCCGTGTCGGCGATACAGGGGAAGCCCCAGTTGATCGCGCCGGCTGCGTTGGCGTACTTCTCGTCGTCCACCGGGCCAAGGGCCAGGACGAACGCGAAGACGCGGTCCTTGTTGTAGAGGAGGATGCGCCGGTAATCGCCGGGGGCGATGCCGCCGAACGACATGGCCGCGCGCGTGGCGAAGCCGAGGGCGAAGACGGCCGCCGAAAGATCGGTGCCAAAGGGCACCAGGCGCGTCTCCCAGCCCATCTGCACATCCGCCTCGCGAAGCTGCTCGGCGAAGCGCCTGCCCCCCGAGTCGGAGCACATGAAGACGTAGAGGTTCCGCTGCTGGAGCTCGCGGGCGATCCTCACCGCGGTCTCGTTGTCGGGCACCGCGCCGACGATGGCGGCGAAGCCGGGGGCCGTGCCGTCCACGAACTGGATGCCGCGCTCGCGCAGGATGACGTCGTTGGCGGCGCCGAGCCAGAGCTGGCCGTTCATCGGGTTCGGCTCGTTCGCCAGGTAGGGGATCGGGTCCTGGAGGTACTTCAGCGCCTCCTCGATCTCTTCGGCGAAGAGGGTCGCCATGCCGGCATCCAGGGTGTGCCCGAGGTAGGGCAGCCACACCTGGTCGGTTACCAGCGGGGGGAGAAGGCCGCGCGTGCGCTCCATGACCTTCGTCATATCGCCGAGGGTCTCCACGGCCACGCCGGTCATGCCGTAGATGATCGGCAGGTAGTAGCCCGTGTTCGGGAACTCCACCGTCTTCTCCGGGCCGTAGGCCGCCAGCGCCTCGGCCAGCTTCCCGTCTGCCCGGTTGACGATCTTATGGGCACCGCGGATGGCTGCCGCGGCGATGATCCTTGACATCGCGTATCCTCCGCATTGAAAATTGAAAATTGAAAGTTTTCAATTCCCAATTTTCAATCATCTGGTTCAGCCCGTAGCCAGCTCGCGCCGGTCGGCCATGTCGAAGAGCTTGCGCTCCTTCTTGACGTTGATGCCGAGCGCGGTGCGCTTGCCGTCAATGTGGTCAATGATGGCCGCGGCCATCTTCGCCGGATCGGGCTCGCAGGCCCACTTGCCGCCGTAGAGCCCCTCGTGCCCCTTGAAGAGGTAGTCGGTATACTCCTGGCTGGCCGCCGTGGGCCAGTGGACGCCGAACACCGTGAACACGCCCGAGGCCACGAAGTACTGGCCGATGGCGATCGCCTTCTCGCTCATCCACTCGGGGGCGGCGCCGGCCACCGGCAGGTCGCTGATGTCGTTGCCCAGGCCGCCGGTCTTCACCATCTCGGTGCAGGCGATCAGAATGCGGCTGTTATCCACGCAGGCGCCGGAGTGGAGCACGGGCGGAATGCCCACGGCCTCGCACACCTCGGCCAGCCCCGCGCCGGCGTACTTCCGCGCCGCCTCGGGCACGGTGAAGCCGGACTTGGCGCAGGCGATGGCCGCGCACCCCGTCTGGACCACCAGCACGTTGTTGGCGATGAGCTCCTTCACCAGCTCGTTGTGTACCACGTCGTGGGGCACGCGCGGGTTGTTGCAGCCCACCACGCCGGCGATTCCCCGGATGCGCCCGTTGATGATGTTGTCGTTGAGCGGCGTGTAGGAGGCGCGGAAGGAGCCGCCCAGCATGTAGTTGATCGTCTCGTGGCTGAAGCCGGCGACCAGGTCGTACTTCTCCTTGGGGATCTGCACGTTGCCCTTGCGCTTGGGGAAGTTCCCGACGGCGCGCTTCACGATTTCCCGGGCGGTACTGATCGCGTCGTGCTCATTGAACTGGATGTGCGTGGCGCCGGCGATCTTCGCCCGCGGCGAGGTGGTGATCAGATCGGTGTGGAAGCATTGGGCCACATCGGCCAGGCCCTGCATCACGCACTGCACGTCCACCACCATCGCCTCGACGGCGCCCGTGGTGATCGCCAGCTCCTGCTGCAGGAAGTTGCCCGCCACCGGCACGCCGTGACGCACCAGCACCTCGTTGGCCGTGCAGCAGATGCCCGAGATGTTGATGCCCTCAGCGCCCAGCGACTTCGCCAGCGCCACCATCTCCGGCTCGCGCGCCGCCCGCACGATCATCTCCGAGAGGAGTGGCTCGTGGCCGTGGATGACGATGTTGACCTGCTTCTCTTCCAGCACGCCCAGATTCACCTGGCCGCGCACCGGCACCGGGGTGCGGAAGAGGATGTCCTGCAGCTCGGTCGCCAGCATCGAGCCGCCCCAGCCGTCGGCCAGGGCCGTGCGCGTGGCCTGAAAGGTGATGTTCTCGTAGTCCTGGTCCACGCCCATGGTGGTGCGGTGCATCGTCTCCACGACCTCGCGGTCGATGCCGCGGGGCACGACGCCGAGGCGGCGCCAGATCTCCTGGCGGCGCTGGGGAGCGCGGCGGATGAAGAGCAGCTCGCCGGCCTGCTTGCCGTATTCGCCGACGGCCATCTCGCCCACGGCGATGGCGATGTCCCTGGTGCTGCGGCCATCCGTGGGCACGCCGAGCACCCCGGCGACCATGCGCAGCTTCGCCTCGTCGCGGATCTCGTAGCCGGCGATCTCTCCCTTGGCGGCGGCCAGGAACACGTTGGATACCTCGCGGCCGTGATCCGAGTGCGCCGCGGTGCCGCCGGCAACCATGCGCGCGAAGTTGCGCGCGGCGATCGTCTCCACCGACGCGCCGCAGACGCCCACTACCTTCTGGCCCCTTCGGGTGACCAGCCGGCACGGGCCCATCGCGCACATCTTGCAGCACACGCCGCTGGCGCCGGAGCCGATGGGACATTCCTTCATGCTCGCCGCGCGGTCGAAAACGGTGGTAATGCCCATCTCGCCCGCGATCTCCAGCAACCGCTGATCGGAAGCTGAAGCCGTTCTCGCTTCTGCCATGCTTTGTCTCCTCCGAGGAAGTGACTGGAGTGAGCTGGCGTGAGCTAGAATGACTAGAGTGCCTAGAGTGACCGGACGGCTGCCCGCACAGATGTGCCTGCTCAGTGCCATCCTCAACTCTAGTCACTTTAGTCACTCTAGCTCACTCTAGATACTCCGAACCGTCTCCCACGCCTTCCGTATCTCTTCCATGCCGTCGAGGGCGTCGGGGGAGAGGGTTCTCTCGCCCCTCCCCGTGGCAGCCACGTCCTCGCTGTAGGGCAGGAAACATAGTAGCTTCCAGTCCCGCATCTGGCTGCGGATGAACTCGCGGTCGCGCTCGCCGCGCACCTTGTTGGCGATCGCCCAGACCTTCTGGACGCCGATGTCGGCCGCCAACTTGCGAATGGCGCCGGCCGTCTCGATGCTGCGCAAGCCCGGCTCGACGACGACGAGCAGCAGGTCCACCGCCCCCGCCGTGCCGCGGCCGAGGTGTTCGATACCGGCCTCCATGTCCAGGATCACCACCTCCTGACGCTCGAGCAGGAGGTGTGAGAGCAACTGGCGCACGAAGGTATTCTGCGGGCAGGCGCAGCCGCTGCCCCCCTGGCGCACGGGACCCATCACCATCAGGCGCAGACCGTCGTGCTCGGCGGAGTACCGGTCGGGGATGTCGTCCACCCGGGGGTTCATGCGGAAGAACGTGCCCACGCTCTCCAGGTTGTCCACCCCCATGCGCTCCTTGATCAGCTCCTTCATCGCCACGATGGGGGTGATGCCCTCGGGATCCGGGAAGCCGAGGGTCGCCGCCAGATTGGCGTCGGGGTCCGCGTCCAGCAGCAGCACCCGGTAGCCCGCCCGTTGGAAGAGACGGGCGAGGAGCGCCGAAGTCGTCGTCTTGCCCACCCCGCCC
>JACQGM010000272.1 GCA_016199585.1 Armatimonadota bacterium | reverse complement strand
GTCACGGGGCACCCCCCTCCACGTACACCGCCACGGCCGTGCCGATCCCCCAGCAGAGCGCGACGATGGTCAGGGCGAGGAGGGCCCGCCGGCCCAGGCGGAGCCAGCGCTCCCGGTGTCGCCGGCCGCGGCGCCGCGCCCGGCGGGCCAGACGCGGCGCCCGCGCGCGGAGGGGCAGCGTGGACGGCGGGGCCGTCTCCCCCGCCGCGGCCCTCGCGGCGGCGGAGCACGCGGCCCATCCCGCCGTTCCGGCGTTCAGGCAGCAGGCCGCCTGAATCCCCCGGGCCACCCGGCTGTAGGGGTGGTTGGCGGCGCGCGGCTGCGCGAAGCAGACGTTGTGCCCGCTGGGGTACGGGTAGGCCTCGCGCGGGTGGTGGCGGCGCCCCAGGTGGGGGCAGCGGCTCCACTCGGGCGATGCGCCATCCGTCTGCCGGGCGGAGCCGGCCTGCTCCCGGTCGGGGCTCGCCGCGGGAGCCCCCGGGGGGGCGGTGCCATCCCCGGCGCGTGGGGCGCGCACCGTGCTGGGTATTTGCGTCAACATGAGCGTCGAGGGCGCTGCCGGTGTCTTCACCCGCACGGCGTCGGACGGACGTCGCCCGGGTTCGCGAGTCGCCTCGGGGTCGTGGCCTGCCAAGCCTGATGACGGCCCCGAGGCTCCATCCTTCGCTCGCTTCAGGGTCGAGGCTTCTCATCCGGTGCTGTCAGTGCGAATTGGAGCAGGTGCCGGATGCAGTTCGAGCGGCTGCGGTTCTCGGTTCGGGCACGCTCGTCCACCCGCTCCAGTTCCTCCTTCGGTAAGCTGATGGTGACCCGCACCACACATGCGTCACTCCGGGGATGGATAGCATGACGCTCCATGTGTCCTCCTGGATCCCCCGGCCAGCGAACACGTGAGCTCTGACGGTGATGTGGAGAATGGCGCGTATCCGACAGGAAACTGTCGAGGAAACGGATCGCTGCCGGGTGGTCTCGGTCCCCCCGCGTGTGATGGAGACCGCATCGCTGCGGACTAGAAAAGCTCGGCGCCTCATGGCGCCGGGTGCCGGGCGGCACGCAAAGCGCCGCCTTCCTCCACGTCGCCTCCCTTGGAGGCCAGAGGCATGTTCCGATAACTCGGCACCGACACGTTGTCGGTTCACAGGACGAGCGCGGATCCGCGGCCGGGAATAGAAAGCTCGCGCGTTCTTTTCCGAAAGAGTGGACCGACGACTTTTCCAGACGAGACGAGCGTCACCGGGCACCGCAGAAACCGCTATGCCGACGAGCGCAACAGGCCCCCGAGGACCCGGTCTGAACTACCGGTTCTCCCTCCGTGAGGAGGTGGGGCGGAAAGATGACCGGACTCCGGTGAGGAGCCGGACATCCCCTGTTGACTGTGCGTATTGTAGCGCAAGCGCGCCTGGTTGTCAAGCCTTTTTCCCCTCCACTTCTGTTCGCCAGGCGCTGAGTCCCCGGGGGCGCGCCGCCCCTGCGGCTCTGAACGCGGTCTGTAAGGAACCGCCGGACAATAGGTGGAGCATCGCCGAGTGCCCCGGCGATCCGAACGCCTGCCCGGAGCTCCCGAGCATCGGGCGAAGACGCCCGTTCGCTCGCCGCGCACACCTATTCCACCCGCGCAGGGAGACGCATTCCCGTGCCGAACTGTGTGATCGGCCACTTGCCCCGGCCCCCTGCCGGCCAACCCTCGGGCAGACCCCCGGTGGCGGGCCCGACGTGAGAAGGGCACACCGCGACACAAGGAACGGAGCGAAGCGATGCGCAAGCGCCTCATCGGCCTCGGCCTGGCACTCGCCGTGGCCGCCATCCTGTCGTTCGCCGCCTCGGCGCAGATCCCGACGCCGGCCGAGCGGATCCGCGAGTCGGGCCGGAACCCGGATCTATGTGCCTGGCGCGCCCCGGCGATCCGAATCGTGCCGGTGCCGAAACTGGCTGAAGGCGAGCCGTGGCCCGTCGCCTGCTACCGGAAGGATTTCACCCTCCCGGCCGCGCCCCGTCGGGCCGCCATCACCCTCTTCCCCCTCCCCGCCGAGCGCTACTCCGTCTCCGTCAACGGCAAGGTCGTGGCGCCGCCGCTGCCCGTCCGGCACAAGGGCCTCCGCAACCTGGATCTGACTCCGTTCCTGCGCGCGGGCCACAACGCGCTGGCGTTCCAGGGGGAAGCCTACGGGGGAAGCGGCCTGACGCTCGTCGCCGAGGGGATCGTCTTCTGCGAGGATGGCAGCACGCTGCGCCTGGCGACGGACAACACGTGGCGGGGCGCGTTCGATCTGCCCGCGGGGTGGGATCGCCCTGAAACCGACCCCAACGGTATCCCCCCGGCGGACCAGCCCTTCGCTACTCCCTACCAGTGGAGCACCAGCGGTGAGTTCAACCCGCCCTACTACGGCCCGATCCAGGTCACGCCGGCGGGCCTGCCCAACCCGATCTTCGACGCGGAGAAGCCCGTCGCGCTGGAGATCACCTTGCTCAACGCGGCGGGGATGCCCGCGCCCGTGCTATCGTTTGAGGTCTTCGATGAGATCGCTCGCAAGACCGTCAATCAGGGAAGCGTGCCGCTGGCGCCCCGGGGGAAGCTGGACCTCGCCGGCGGACTGCGACACGCGCCACTCCCGGCGGGCGCCTACCGCTTCCGGTTCGTCCTGACCTCCGCGGGCAACGTGGTTGACCGGCGTGACTATGAGGCAGCGTGCGTCGGCCCGATCCGGCAGCGGCCGGTCGAGGGTACCAGCTACGAGGAGGGCCTGGACCTCAAGGAGGTCGCCCGCATTGATTGCGCGGCCGAGCCCAGGCCGGGGCAGCTCCTCGCCTGCGATTGGAAGGGCAACGACGTTGAGACCTGCGTGGAGAGCGGCCCCGCGGGCCGATACCGCACGCTGGCAGAAAACCGCGAGTACCTCTCGTTCGCCTACCGATTCAAGGTGAAGCGGCTCTACGTGCCGCACCTCGTGGTCGTGGAGTGGCCCGACGACGCGCCGCGCTCCTTCCTGAGCCACGTGGTCGAGGGCACCACGATGCTGCCGGATGCCTACAAGTTCAAGATGGGCGGGTTCCAGCGCGGCGACGCGGGGATGGTGAGCGTTGAGGAACAGCCGGCGCGAACCAACCGGATGCAGAAGCTGCACCTCCTCTACTGGCCCAACGAGGAAGAGGCATCCATCCACTTCTGGAACCTCGGGCTGAAGGCGCCGCCCGCCGTCTCCCGGATCATCGTCCATGAGATCACCAACGACCTGCCGGCGCTGCGCATCACCGACGCGGGCGACCGGATGATCGGCTACCACACCGAGCGCGGCCCCTGGACGATGACCGCCAACTTCTACGCCGGGCCGCTGGGAGCGTTCTTCAACTACATGCTGGCGGAGATAGACCACCCGGAGTTCTACCGCAACTGGTACGCCACCACCGAGAACATGATCAAGTTCATGCGCTTCTCCGGGCAGAACATGTACCTCATGGGCCACTTCATGTACTGGAGCGTGCTCTACCCGTCGAAGCACTACATCTTCGCCCAGAACAACCACAGGGCGGGAGATGGCAACCGGGACTACGTCGCCCTCATTCTGCGCATGTTCCAGCGCAACGGCATGAGCCTGGTGTCCAGTCTCGAGTACGTGAACACCCCCGACCTGGCCGCGGAGTTCCCCGCCACCGACGAGGAGATCCGCGCGGGCGCCCCCACCGTGCGCTCCGTCAGCCGCGCGGGGAAGACCGGCGGCCTCTACGGAGGCGTCAACTACTTCCACCCGCGCGTGCGGCAGAGCGTCCTGACGGTCGTGGACGAGCTCGTGGACCTGTGCAAGGACTACCCCGCCTGGAAAGGGATCAACCTCATCCTCTCGCGCCAGATCGGCGGGCCGCTCAACCCGGGGGGCTGGGGTCCGACCGACGACCCCCTCGATTGGGGCTACGAAGACTACACCATTGATCTGTTCCAGAAGGCGACCGGAACCCGGATCCCGGTGGACGGCAAGGATCCCGAGCGTTTCCAGAAGCGTTACGATTGGCTGAAGGCGAACGCCTGGCAGCAGTGGGTGGACTGGCGCTGCGGGCAATACACGCGGATCTACCGCGAGATCCGGGATCGCCTGGTGAAAGCGCGCCCCGACCTGAAGCTCTACCTCACCTCCGGCGAGCCGGTGCTCAGCTTCATGTCGCGCGCGACCAAGCAGGCATTGGACCTGGACGGCCACTTCGAGGATCCGGCGGCGATGCGCCGGGTGGTGAAGTCCTTCGGCCTCGACCCGGACGCGCTGAGGAAGGAGCCCGGGATCGTCTGCAGCTACTTCTACTCCTCGCCCGGAACGCTGCAAACCTACGCGGCGAAGCACCGCACCTACTACGCCGCCCAGCACAGCCAGCAGTGGCACGACCTCTGGGCGAACGACGGGAAGGGCGGGGCCTACGTCTGGTCCGGCATCTATCACAGCGGCTACTCCCTGCCCGAGGGAAAGTGGCTCTTCCAGGAGTCGCTCAACCGCCAGGGCTACCTGTGGCCCGCCTACGTGAACGACACGTTCGTCAACGTCCTGGTGCGCTCCAACCCGACGTGGATCCCCCACACCTGGGAGGATGTGACCGAGTCGGGCGGGCGCCTGCACGAGATGCGGCTCTTCGCCCGCGCCTACCGCAGCCTCCCCAACGGCCGCTATGAGCGGCTCGCGGAGAACGGCCTGGATCGGAACGTCTGGGTGGAGCGAACTCTTGCGAAGGGCGCGGAGTACGCCTACGCCGCCAACCCGCACTGGTGGAGCGTGGATGTCAGTCTCAGCTTCGCCCCCCAATCGAAGGTACACGACCTGATCAAGGACCGGGCGGTGGCACTGAAAGGGGGCCGGTGGGCGTTCCGCCTGGGCCCCTACGAGGTGCAGACCTTCCGGGTGACCGGCGGCGCCTCTCGCCCGCGCAGCGCCGTCACGGCCGCCCGGGTGGCGGTCCTCGGCGAGGTGGGCGCGGCCGTGGACGAGAAGATCCAGAAGGCACAGGAAGTCCTCGACAGGGCGCGCGCCAGGGAGTCGGACCTGCGCGGACTCCCTGGCTGGCAGAGGGTAGCGGACCTGGCGAAGAGGGTCGCGGAAGCCCGCGCGCTGAAGACCCAGGGGGATCTCTCCCGCGCCTACGAGATCGCCGCCTCCTGGGAGATGGAGCAGTCGCGCCAGCAGGTGGTCGCCGAGGCGCTGGAGGCGATCCCGATGCTCGTCCTCGGCCCGTTCGGCGACCCGGCGGACACCGAGGGGGCGGGGCAAGACACGGGGAACCCGGAGGTGACGCCCGGATACCGGGGCATGGAGACCGCCTACATCCCGGAGACAGGTGGGTTGGACCTTGCGAAGGAGTACCGCGTCTATCCCGACAAGCCCGCCCGGTGGCAGGATGCGTGGAACACGGGCTCTCTCTCCTTCGCGGGCAAGGGGGGCTCCGAGCACCCGTTCTGGATGGCCGCCTACGCCTACACGGAGGTCTACAGCCCGGTGGACCGCGAGGTCGTCATCCGGGTCGGCAGCCCCCACGCCATCTGCGTGCGGGTGAACGATCAGATCGTGGTGACCCACGGCGGCCAGGGAACCCCCCGAGGGGGTCAGCGCGCTCCCCGGCCCGACCAGAACTCAGGAGCGGCACACCTGCAGAAGGGCTGGAACCGGGTGCTGATCAAGGCGATCCAGCGAGGGAACACGGAAGTCTTCTTCCGCCTGACGGGCAAAGCAGGGGAATCGTTGGATGACCTGCGCTTCCGCGTGCCGAAGGTGAGGTAGCCCTCCGGCGCGAGCCGTAGGGCGCGGGTTCCGCCCCGCGCCGCGCGAGCCGTAGGGCGCGGGTTCCGCCCCGCGCCGCGCGAGCCGTAGGGCGCGGGTTCCGCCCCGCGCCGCGCGAGCCGTAGGGCGCGGGTTCCGCCCCGCGCCGCGCGCCGTAGGGCGCGGGTTCCGCCCCGCGCCGCGCGCCGGTTGTAGGGCGCGGGCTCCGCCCCACGCCGGGCGAGCGCAACGAGGAAAGGTCTGGTGTGAAATGAACTACATCCTTCCAGCCGCAATGGCACTCTCCCTGGCGCCGTGCCTGAGCGCGGGCGCCGCGCCGGCCCGGGCGAGCCAGCCCGGGCCACTGCGCGTGGGCATCGCCGCCGCCGACATCACGCCGGAAGGGCCGGCGTGGCTGCGTGGGTACGCCGGCCGGAACACGCCCTCGGACGGCGTGTCGCAGAAGCTCCTGGCGCAGTGCGTGCTCTTCGACAATGGTCAGACGCGGGTGGCCCTGGTCGCTCTCGACCTCTGCATCCTGAGCCATCGGCAGCTCATCAAGCTGCGGCGCGCCGCCGAGGCGGCCGGCATCCCCCAGCAGCACCTGATGGTCAACGTCTCCCACACCCACTGGGCCCCCGGGCTCGAGACGGAAGCGAACCTCGAGTACGAGGCGCTCTTCACCGAGCGCACCCAACCCCTCTTCGCCGCCGCGGTCGCCGATCTGAAGCCGGCGCTGCTGGACTACGCCGTCGGCATCAGTGTCGTCGGCATCAACCGGCGCCAACTGAAGCCGGATGGCACCTATCGGGGCGGCCCGGAGCCGCGGAAGCCGATTGACATGGATGTTCCGGTCCTGCGCGTCCTCGACGCGCAAGGCCGGGCGCGGGCGGTCATCTTCGGCTACGCCTGTCACCCCACCACCGGCGCCGGGCGGATGATGAACATCGTCCACTCGGATTACCCCGGCTATGCGCGCGATTGGATCGGCACCGCGTATCCGGGGGCCGAGCCGATCTTCCTCCAGGGGTGCGGCGGCGACGTGAAGACGCGCGTCGTCCGGCCGGGCGTTCCGGGAGTGCGCGATGGCCGCGGCGAGTTCCACTGGGTGATCCTGGGCGAGAGGGACGCGAAGGCGATGATGGGGTACGAGATGGGGAGGGCCGTGCTCGCGGCGGGCATCATTCCGCCACCGCCCGTGCCCACCGACCGCCCCCTGGAGCCGGAGGCGGCCCTGGCGACCCCCGTGCCCCTCGGTGGCATCGTCGAGGCCGTCTCCCTGCCCTCGAAGACGGACCCGGCTCAGAAGGGGCCGATGCTGTGGCTCATGGGCGCCTGGCGCATCGGTGACCTCTACTTCTCCGGCAGCCAGGGCGAGATCCTCTCCGCCATCGGCCGCCACATCAAGGCGAGGATGCCGGACGTGCGCGTGTGGACCTGCGGCTACACTCACTGGGGGGGCGGCTACTTCGCCGACGCCGCCTCCTACCCGGAGGGGGGCTACGAGGTCAACAACTCCTCTTTCGGGCCGCAGGCCGAGGGCATCCTGGTGGACAACGCCGTGCGCTACGTCAGGGAGCTCCAAACCAACCCGATCCACACCGCGCCGATACCGCGGTGCTCTCCCTGATGAGAGAACATGCGGGAAGGGGCGGAGACGCGGAGAGGGGAACGCAGAGACGGTGAGGGTTCAGAGAACGCTGAGGATCAGGGGGAATTCCTGTGTAGACCTCAGCGTTCTCCCTCTTCTCTGGGGCCTCTGCGTTGGGTTCTCTGCGCGGTCTCTCCTCTTCTCATGCACAGCTCTGACTTGTGGCGAGCAAGGTCGGAACGGGAGGCACACGCAATGAAACGGAACACTCTGATGGCTGCCGTGCTGGCGGCAGTCCCGCTCGTGAACGCGACGGCCGCTGGAGAACCACGGACCACGCTCCTGGAGAGCGGCGACCGCAACTACCTCGTCAACCCCACCCTGGCGGAGCAGGAGAACGGCACTCCCCGCGGCTGGTTGGTGGATGGCCAGTTCACTTGCGACGCGCAGGCTGGAACAGCTCTGCTCGACGCTTCCGTGAGGCGCTCTGCCTCGATGGCCTCGGGCAGCCTGTTTCAGAATGTGGACCTGGCGCCGGGACACTACCTGCTCCGCGCCCTGGTGCGTTCCAGTTCGCCCCAGGTGATGCTGTACGCCCAGTGTCGGCCTCCGAGAGATCCCGTCCGGTTCGCGCCGTATGATCTGCCGGCCCCGTTCCTGATGCCGATCGTTCCGTCTCTGAACCTCCAGGTCTTCGAGTTGCCGTTCCTGGTGGAAGACGATGGAAAGCCGTCCACTCCGGTGACGGTGGGGTTCCGCGGCCGGGCGGAGGGGTATCACCTGATGCGGGCGGAGATCAAGGCGGCCGCGCTGCTCCGTCTCGGCGACACGCGGCGGAAGGCAGGATGGGCTACACTCCCCTTCGAGCGCTGCCACGGCCTGGAAACGCTTCATCGGAGCGGCAGTTGGAACCGGCCGGGCCGCGTCATCTTCACCGATACGCACACGGGCGCGGAGACCTGGCTGATGACCCAGGGAGGGGTCGCCAAACTGTCGTACTGGGGCATGGGCTACTTCAGCCCGGATGGGCGTTATCTCCGGGTGCCCGGGCCCAGCCTCATCTTCCGCACCGATGGCGAGGCCCGGTATCCGGTTGCGTGCCAGCGGATCCCCTGGCTCTTCAGGTGGATGCAGGCACTACTCCCCAAGGGCGCGGACGCATCGGAGTGGGTGTACGCTCGCACCGCCCTCGACTCGGTGCCTCTTGCTGAGGATGAGGACCACGTGCCCCTGCGGAACTTCGTCACCGGCGAAGAGATCGAGATCCCTCTCCCCCGACGCGCAGGCTGGAAGCTGGTGCTGCTTCCCTCGGCGCGCAATTCGCGGGAGGCGGAGATCGCCAGCATCACCCACAGCACGGTGGTGTGGCTCTCCGATGACAAGCGTCGGATCGGCCTATCCGACTTTGATGGGAGCCACTTCCGGGAGTTCTCCGTGCGCACCATCTCCAGCGCCCCGGAGAAGGACGTCATCCAGTTCGACATCGCCAATCCGCTCTTCAACGCCGTGGATGAAGAGGGGAACCGCTATGTCGGCTACCGGCTCAACTGCGAGCGGAAGTACGCCGACTACCGGGCTGAGCACAATGCCTCCCTCACAGATCGGGAGAAGCCGGCGCCGCCGGGGGTACCAGCCGCCGCGAGCGCGGAGACGAACCCGCCCCAGTTGTGGGCGGTGCCCCTGGCCGCGGACGACGAGCGCGGCCCGATCCGCCAGATTCCCCAGCCGGGTGTGAGGCTCACGGGGGCGACTGGTCACTGGGTCTTCTACGCCGCCGGCAGTGCAGGCAACCTGCGCCTGGAGGACGGCACCGTCATCCGGAACACGGCAAGCGGCGGGCACGGCTCCGGCTATCCCGGCTGCAACAGCGCGCTGATCACCAAGGGAGAGTTTGGTGCTCCCATGCGGTTCATCGCCACCTTCCCGAACCTGGACCATGTCAGTTGGACGGACAAGGGATATGCCGTGGCCGAGACCCTGTTGGACCCCTGCCCGGCGTTCTTCGTGGACCTGAAGAACGAGGCAATGTGGCCGTTGGTGATCACGGGCGATGAGAAGCCCACCGAGAGAGGAACAGTGGCCACGCCGACCCCCGACGTGACGAAGGTCGTCTACCGGTCGAACCTTCTCCACCCGAGCGAGACCAAGCGGTGTGATCTCTATGTCGCCGTCGCTCGTTACCCCCAGCCGCCCGCCAACGCCCGCCGGAACGGCAGCCGCCTGATCTGGGACCAGCCTGAATTCAACGCGGAGACACGCGGCTTCCACGTCTACCGGGCGCGCGAGAGCGGCATCGGCTATGTGAGGCTGACGGAGCAGCCGGTGGAAGGCCTCACCTACCCCCTCCCGGAGCGCGGCAGCGAGGGTTTCTATGCCTTGACTTCGGTGGAGCACTCCGGCCTGGAGAGCCGCGCCTTCTCAAATGAGGTGGTGGTCGGAGCGCAGGAGATGATCCGCTGGTTCTATGAAGCCGAAGCGGGCGAGCTGACGCGCCCGATGGTGCCCGTCTTCGACCCGCGGGAGGCCAGCAACGCCTATGCGGTGGCCATCACCGACCCGGACCTGGTCTACCGGCGCCGGCTGCAGAAGGGCCTCCAGGGCACGGTGAAGATGCGCGCCAGCGCCCTGTCGGAGGGGCCGCACCGGCTGTGGGCGCGGGTGCGCCTGTTGGAGGGCGGCACGCCGGGTGAGTTCAGCGTACGTATCAACGGCACGCCGGTGGGCCGGTTCTCGGTGGACCGGCCGGAATGGCACTGGGTGCCGCTGGCGGCCGGGGGAGCGACGCTTCCCGCCGGCGGCGCCACGATGGAGTTGGCGACCTCCGCCGTCGGGATCGCGCTCGACAACCTGCTGGTGACAAACGACGCCGACTTCCGCCCGCAGGGGAAGGGGAACGCGCCGGCCCAGCCGCCTTCGCGTCCGAGGGGCGTGCGCGTGGCGACGCTCGCCGGCAAGGGAGCGGAAGCGGTGGAGCAGGCCGGCTACCAACTCGAGCCGCCCTACGTGGCGCTGATCTGGGAGGCATCCCGCGCGCCGCAGGGGGTGCGCTGCTACGATGTCCACCGGGGGGAGGCGCCCGGCTTCGCGGTCTCGCAGGGCACGCTGCTCGGCACCCCCAACGGGCCGCGCTTCACCGATGTCGGGCTGGGCGAGGGTGACTACTACTACCGCGTGGTGGCGGTGGATAGCTGGGGCAACCGCTCCGAGGCATCCGAGGAGGTGCGGGTGAGCGTGGGGGAGAAGCAGTAGACCCGGAGCAAATGAGCGTGACCGCCCGGACGTTGAGGGCGGATGGTGACCTGGCGCGGGCCTACGAGGTGGCCGTCTCCCGGGCGACGATCGCGACGGAGCAGCAACCGGCCAAACGCGCGCCGTAGACGGCCGCCGGAGCACGGGCGCAGCCGGCGACTTGCCGCGGCTGCATACCGGAGCGATTTCGGGGTAGGATCCGGTGGGAGAGCGCCCGATGCGGAAATGGACCCGACAGACTGGACGCGGGACCCTGCGCACCAACGAGGTGTGGGAGGGCGACCGCCGGCACACCAGTGCCGTGGCCGACGCCGAACCCGCCCCCGTGGCGCCCGACCTCGTCGTCTGGGGCGATCCCCGGCGCGGCGTCGTCATCGGGCAGGAGGTTCTCCTGCCGGATGCGCCGCCCCGGGCGGTGGTCGAGAGTCTGGAGCGCGCCATCGCCACGCCGATGCCCGGGAGCGGGCCGCCGCGCCAGCCCCGGCGCATCCGGGTGCGGAGCAGCGATGTCGCCGAAGCGGTCCGGCCGCTCGCCGAGGCGCTCGGCATCCAGGTGGAGCTGGCCGAGTCGCTCCCCTTCCTCGATGATGTGTTCCGCACCTTCGAGGCGCGCTTCGGCTCGCCGGCGAGCCAGGGCTACCTCGATGCCACGGAGGTGCCGGAGCCCCTCCTCGCCGAGCTCTTCCGGGCCGCGGCACGGCTCTACCGGGCGCGCCCCTGGCGCACCCTCGACCACCTCGACCACCTCCTCGTCCGCTGCGAGGAGTGGGTGCCTCCCCGCCGTTTCGTGGTGCCGCTCGGGTCCACCGGAGAGGCCCGCGGCCTCGCGCTCTACGAGTCCCGGCGCAGTCTGGCCGCCATCGCGTCGCTGCCCTCCGGCGCCACCGACGCCGACGAGGCGATCTGGAACACGCCCAGCCTTGCACTCCTCTACACCCCGGTGAGCGCGCTCGGCACCCGCCGCGCTGCCGAGGCCCGACGGCACCAATGGCCGATCGCCACCCGCAATGCCTACCCGGTCGTGGTGGGCACCGGCCGCGGCCGTGAGTCACTCTGGCCCACACCCGGCGAAGTGCGGGTGCTCATCATCGCCCTCCGGGCCACCGCGCTCGCGCTGCGCACGCTCGGCCGCATCGAGCGGCCTGCCGAGGGTGAGAGCTACCTCTTACAGTCCTCCCGGGTGCAGGTGGATGGACGAGATGTGGAGTTCGAGGTCGTCTGCCCCACCCCCGAGGATGCCGGTTGACCGGAGAGCGCGCGCGCCAGTGAGTTTCCGCCATGCCCACGAGTGATCCCCCTCCCCGCTTCGCCGCCGACAGCAATGTGGGGCGCCTCGCACGGTGGCTTCGCATCCTTGGCTACGATGTCACCTATGATGCCTTCATCGCCGACGCGGAGCTCGTGCGCCAGGCCCTCGCCGAAGAGCGGATCATCCTCACCCGCGACAACGGCATCGTGCAGCGCAAAGCCGCGCGCCGCTGCGTGTTCGTCCGCGACGACCACGTCGAGGCACAGCTTCGCCAGGTGATCAGCGAGTGCTCGCTTCACCTGGAGCCGGATCGCTTCTGGACGCGCTGCCCGATGGACAACGCCGAGACCCACCCCGTGGCGAAGTGCGCCGTCGCCGACCGCGTGCCGCCCTACACCTTCCGAACGCACGACCACTTCTCCGAGTGCCCCCGCTGCCGCCGGGTCTACTGGCGCGGCAGCCATCTCGACCGCTTCCGGCGCCGGCTGGCGCAGGTCGCTGGCTTCGAGGAAGGTGAGACCCACGAAGAGGAATGCGCCTGCCTCGCGCCTAATCCTGCAGTCATGGCCTAACCGAGAATGAACGCGAATGAGCGCGAATGGATAGGAAGCCGGTCCTCGCCGCAGGCCGCGGGTCGCCTGTACTTCAGAGCCACTTCGCGCCGAAGCAGGACGGTGGAGTGAAAGGGCAGTTTTCGTGTGGGGGCGAACCGCGTGTCCGCCCGGCACCGCGAGTGCGCCACACCCGGGCGGACACGCGATCCGCCCTACGCGGCCCGGTTTCGTCACGGGGGTGCGCGATTTGCCCTCTCAATCCGCCATCCTGCTTAGTCGCGCGTATCTGGGGCTGAAGGACCAGCCGCTGACAGCAAGTGGAGAGGAGCGATGCGCGACGAAACCCCCAAGAGCGTGCTGCCTCAGGATTTCCGTCTCGACCGGGTGCGCGTCACCATCCGGGCCGCCGAGGAGATGGACATCCACACCATTGATTGTCTGCGCCCGGATGAGCGCCAGCGCGCCCGCCGGCGGCTCGATTCGCAGACGGAGGGCCGCGTCGTCTACATCCTGGCCGTGATCAACAACCTCCCGGTGGGCGCGGCGCTCCTCAACTGGCGCAGCACCACGCGGGTGACGGACGGCCCCGGCATCGAGGACCTCTACGTCATTCCGCAGCTACGGGGCCTGCGCATCGGCACCCACCTGCTGCGCGCGTGCGAGACTCTGGCTCGCCAGGCCGCCTACCACCAGATGTCGCTGGCCGTCAACCCCGACGACAACTGGCGCGCCCGGCACCTTTACGAGCGCATGGGCTATCGCGAGACGGGCGCCCCCCCTCGCCTCAACGCCGTCCACGCCCGCACCGACGAAAACGGTCACGAGTACCTCTACGAGGACTGGGTGGTGGACATGGTGAAGCGGCTCTGACCTCGCGTCCACCGCACGGGGGAGAGGGCCGCGGGCGCCGGGAGGCACATCCGCCGCCGGCGGGAGCGACGACGCAGAGGGGATCATCGTCTACGGCGCCTCGCCTGCGAACCGCACGAGGGCGACCCAAAGAGAGAGGGGCAGCGCCCCGATGGGCGCTGCCCCTCTTCATCACCGGCGCGTGTCGGTCACGCTTACCAGCGGCTGCTGCCGCCGCTGCCGCCGCCGCCACGGTAGCCGCTGCCACTACCGCCACCACCGCCGCGGTAGCCGCCGCCACCACCGCCACCGCTACCGCCGCGGTAGCCGCCGCCACCACCGCCGCGCTCCGACCGCGCCCTCGCCTCATTCACGGTAAGGGTGCGCCCATCCAGCTCGCTCCCGTTGAGCTGCCGGATGGCAGTGGCGGCATCCTCGTCGTTCGGCATCTCCACGAACCCGAAGCCGCGGCTGCGGCCCGTCTCGCGATCCGTCACTACCTCGGCTGAGGACACAGGACCGATCGCCGAGAAGGTGCTCTGGAGCTGCTCGGAAGTCGTATCGTACGACAGACCACCCACGAAAACCCGTTTTGCCATTGAAATGGCTCCTTTCCCTCTCATGGAACTTCGTGCGCCATGAAGAACGCGATTCGGGATCGGAACCATCGGCCCGGAGCGAAACACACTCTTCTTCGTGGGCCGTCTGAGAGTGGACAACGGCCCTGCACTTTGGGACAGTGTACACGGTTTTCGCCGAGAATGCAAGAAGAATCTTCTGTCGCGGCAGGGCGAGAGCATCTCATTGAGCAGAACCTGGAGCAGGCAATCGGTGTCCCGTGCGGCTCGCTTTATCCGCGCT
>JACQGM010000273.1 GCA_016199585.1 Armatimonadota bacterium | reverse complement strand
CCCCCGGCCCCCTTCCCGCGGCGGGAAGGGGGAGACGGGGCCGAATGGCCGAGCTTCGCTTGCGGCTCCGCCCCGCTGCGTTCCTCTGTGACCTCTGTGGTGAGCTACTCTGTCCCGACCACTTGCTTCACGGCCCGGATGACGTCCTCCTCGTCCGGGATGGCGAGGCGCTCCAGCTCGCGAGCGTAGGGCATCGGCACCTCGGGCGCCGCCACGCGCGCGACCGGCGCGTCCAGGTAGTCGAACCCCTCCTCCTGGATGCGCGCGGCGATCTCGGCGCCCAGCCCGCAGGTGCGCCACGCTTCCTCGGCCACCACGGCGCGGTTGGTCTTGCGGAACGATTGCAGCACCGTCTCCGTGTCGAGCGGCCGGAGGCTGCGCAGATCCACCACCTCGCACTCGATGCCCTCGGCGGCCAGGCGGTCGGCAGCGCGCAGCGAGACGTGCAGCATGCGCGAGTAGGCGACGATCGTCACGTCGGATCCCTCGCGCTTCACCTCAGCGCGCCCGATCGGCACCTCGAACTCCTCCTCCGGCACTTCCCCCTTCAGATTGTAGAGGGCGCCGTGCTCGAGGTAGATGACCGGATCCAGGTCGCGGATCCCGGCTTTCAGCAGGCCCTTGGCATCGTAGGGCGTGGCGGGCGTCACCACCTTGAGACCGGGGACGTAGGCGAACCAGGGATCGAAGTTCTGGGAGTGGGTGGCGGCGAGCTGGCCGAAGCCGGTGTTGATGCGGATGACCAGCGGCGCGGTGAAGTGGCCGCCGAACATCGAGTGCATCTTCGCGGCGTTGTTGACGATCTGGTCGAGGGCGAGGAGCGTGAAGTTGACGCTCATCATCTCGGCGACCGGGCGCAGGCCGGCCATCGCCGCGCCGACGGCCGTGCCGATGATCCCCGCCTCGGCGATCGGGGCGTCCACCACGCGCTTCTCACCGAACTCCTGAAGGAACCCGCGCGTCACCGCGTAGGTGCCCCCGTAGGCGCCGATGTCCTCGCCGATGAGGAAGACGCGCTCGTCGCGCTCCATCTCCTCGCGCAGGCCCTGGCGGATCGCCTCGCGCAGTGTCACCTCTGCCATGCGTCGCGGCTCCCCTCCTCCAGACCGAGGCCCGGGATCGGCTGGGCATACACATCCGCGAAGAGCGCCTCCGGTGGGGGCGGAGGGCTCTCCTCCGCGAAGCGCGCGGCCGCGGCCACGGCCTCTTCCGCCTCTCGTTCCAGGCGCTCCAGCTCCTCGGGCGTCAGCGCCTTCTCCTCCAGGATCCGCTCGCGCAGAATCTCGATCGGGTCGTGCTGCTCGCGGATCTTCTCCACCTCCTGGCGCTGGCGGTAGAGCTCCGGGTCGGCCATGGAGTGGCCGCGGTAGCGGTAGGTCTTCGCCTCGAGGAGGGTGGGACCCTCGCCGGTGCGGGCGCGCTGCAAGGCTTTCTGCGTCGCCTCGTAGACGGCGAAGACGTTCATGCCGTCGCACTGCTCACCGGCCATGCCGTAGGCGCACGCCTTCTGGACCATATCGGTGACGGCCGAGGCGCGGGTGACGGCGGTGCCCATGCCGTAGAGGTTGTTCTCGCACAGGAAGATGACGGGCAGCTTCCAGAGTGCGGCCATGTTCAGCGCCTCGTGGAACTCGCCGATGTTCGTGGCGCCGTCGCCGAAGACGGCCACGACGGCCCGGTCGTTGCCCTGGTAGCGCATGGCGAAGGCGATGCCCGTGGCGATGGGGAGGTGCCCGCCGACGATGGCGTAGCCGCCCCAGAAGTGGCGCTCCGGGTCGCACAGGTGCATGGATCCGCCCTTCCCCTTGCTGACGCCGGTCGCCTTCCCCAGCAGCTCGGCCATCACCGGGCCGGGATCGGTGCCGCGCGCCAGCGCCCAGCCGTGGTCGCGGTAATGGGTGAGGAGGTGGTCATCGTCGCGAAGGGCGGCGCAGGCGCCCACAGCCACGGCCTCCTCACCGATGTAGAGGTGGAGGAACCCGCCGATCTTCCCGTAGGCGTAGAACTCCGCGCTCTTCTCCTCGAACAAGCGGATCAGCTTCATCTGGTAGAAGAACCGCTGAAGCAGCTTCCTATCCATACCCATGCCATCCTTAGCGCCAGGGACCCCGTGCCGGCTGCCGTGGAAGGGAGATCGGGTCCGGATGCCCGGCCGCTGCCGGCTGCCAGTCTTCTCATCTTTCCCGGAAACCCGGGCCGGCTAAACTTGCGGGCGGGGAACAACCGGGTATTGGGAGATCCTCGCGCAGGGCCGGGCGGCCGGTTCCTCCAGTGGCGGCAGGGCCTCCGAGGCATCCCGGATGACGACGGCGCGCTCCGCAGTGCCGGGCGGGCAGAGGCGCCCACGCTCAGCGCGTCCACGGCCGCCGGGCCGCCAATGAGCCAGCAGCGGCGCGAGCGGCGGTAGTCGTGCAGGAAGTCGAGCAGCGCCAGGATGGGATCCACGGAGCCGGACGTGCGCATCACTCCCTCCCGGGGTGCGTGGTTCGCCGGCGCGGGGCGGAACCCGCGCCCTACGGGTCATGTCGTGGGGCGACTGAGCAGGATGGCGGAGTGCAAGGGGTACATCGCGCACGCGCCCCCGTGAGGAAACCGGGCCGCGTAGGGGCGGATACTGCTCTTTCACTCCTCTGAGCTCCTCAGCGCCTCTGCGTTCGCCGCTCTCCTTCTCCCTTTCCTCTCGCACCCTCTCTCAGCGCAGCGACGGATCGATCGGCGAGCCGCTGCGCTTCCGCACCGTGACCGGGATCGGGAGGTTCACCGGTTGGATGACGGCATCGGGGCGGGGCAGGCGCTCCTCCACTTTCGGGAAGGGTGGGAAGGGCCGGCTCGGCAGCGTCTGGTACCAATAGGCGGTGCTGGAGTAGTCGTCCGAGCGGTCATTGGCGTGCCCGTGCTCGCTGCTCACCCGGATGGATCGCTGGAAGACCACCGGATCGGCGATGTGGTAGCGGTAGACGGTGATCCGCTCGTTGAAGCTTTGCGGCCCGGGCTTGTGGTAGCTGACGCCGTTGTAGAGGAAGGCGTTCTGCGGCTGCATCCCCCAGGCGTGCCCGAAGTAGTCCTCGCTGCCGGTGCCGTGCAGGTCCGGCGGCCACTTCTCGCCGTCCACCATGATCATGTCGTCGCCTTCGCCCCACCAGCCGCCGTAGAGGTTGTGGACGCTCAGGTTGCAGCCGACGTAGTGGCCGCGCCCCTCGGCCTCCAGGATCAGGTAGTTGTCACGGTCGGTGAGGTTGACCTCGGGATCGTCCCCCTGGTGAGTGGGCGGCGGGCAGGGGTTGCAGCGCCGCCAGTGGGCATGGAAGCGACCCTGGTCAGCGGGCGCGGTGTCCAGGGCGTCGTAGCCCACGTAGAAGTACCACGCCGGGACCGGCTCTTCGCACTCGTTCTGCACGGTGATGCGCGCGCTGCCGCCGAAGGGCATCGGGAAGTAGCAGTTCATGCCCGCGTGTTTGTCTTGCGTTGGACTGGCCGACATGTTGAGCACCACCGAGGAGAAGGAGTGGACCTTCGAGTGGCCGACGCCGAAGAAGTCGCCGACGGGCGCCTCGACGCTCGGGTGCTCCTGTCCATCCCAGTACATGCGCAGGGTACACTTTCGCAGGTACAGGGGATCCTGGCAGCCGATCGTGAACCAGATGTGGCGGATGACGCCCGGTCCCTGGATGTCGGCCAGGGTCTTTGTCTCCCCCGCCTCGAAGGACCAGTGATCGCGGTTCCGCCCAGTCGTGTCCCAGCTTGAGATGCGCCGGGAGTGGCCGTCTCGCAGTGTCGCCAGATTCTGCAGCATCGTACCCCCTCCAGGGCCCGGAAGGCCGTGGGCTTCAGGACTGGATGAGCGAGAGCACTTCGTCGCGCTTCTCGCGCATCAGCTCCGGCGTGCGCGCCTCCAGGTTCAGGCGAAGCAGCGGCTCGGTGTTGCTCGGGCGCACGTTGAAGTGCCAGTCGGGATACTCGACGGAGAGGCCGTCCATGTGGAGGAGCGTGGCATCCTGATAGCGTTCCTCCAGGCGGGCGAGCTTCTCATCCGCGTGCGCCACCGGCACGTTGATCTCCCCGGAGATGAAGTAGCGCTCTTCCAGCGGCTTCAGCAGGTCCGACAGCTTGCAGCCATGCCGCGAGAGCATCTCCAGCACCTTCAGCGAGGGCACGATGCCAGAATCGGCGTAGAAGAAGTCGCGGAAGTAATAGTGCCCGGTCACCTCTCCGGCGAAGACGGCTTCCTCGTCCTTCATCCGCTTCTTGATGAAGGCGTGGCCGACGCGGTTCATCAGCGGCACGCCCCCGGCGTCGCGGATGGCATCCGGCACCGCGTGCGAGGCGCGCAGGTCGTAGATGACTTTCGACCCCGGGTGGTCGCGCAGGAACTCGCGCGCCAGGAGGGCGGTCATGAAGTCGCCCGGCACGAACTCGCCCCGGTCATCCACCGAGAAGAAGCGGTCGGCATCGCCGTCGAAGGCGAAGCCGCAGTGGGCGGCTTCGCTCACCACCCGCCGCTCCAACTCGGCGCGGTTCTCCGGCAGGAGCGGATCGCCGCCGTGGTGCGGGAAGGTGCCGTCCGGCTCGAAGTAGAGACGGACGAGGGACACCGGCAGGTGGGCGTAGACCTGGTCGGCCATCACCCCGCCCATGCCGTTGCCGGCGTCAATGACCACCTTCAGCGGCTGGAGGGCATCGGCATCAATGAGCGAGAGCACCTTCGCGACGAAGCCCTCGCGCGCGTCGAGGGGGCGCACCTTGCCGCGGCTGGCCGCCGGGGCGCCAAAACCGCCGGCCTCCACCAGGCGCCGGATGTCCTGGATGCCCTCGTCGCCGCTCAACAGGTAGGGCATCTGGCGGACCATCTTGAAGCCGTTGTACTGCTTGGGATTGTGCGAGGCGGTGATCATCACCCCGGCCGAGCCGGTGGTGGCGCACGCGTAGTAGTACTGGTCGGTGGCGCACAGGCCGATGTCCAGCACGTCGGCGCCCTCGTCGGTGAGGCCGCGAGCGACGGCATCGAAGAGCACCGGGCCGGAGAGGCGCATGTCGCGGCCCACCACCACCTGCTGCGACCCCACGACGCGCACGAAGGCCCGCCCCACCAGGTAGGCGATCTCCTCGTCCAGTTGCTCGGGCACGACGCCCCGAATGTCGTAAGCCTTGAAGATACCCGGATCTACCTTCACGCCTGCTCCCTCCCCGGCTCGTGTGAGCCACGCTCCCGGGCGCTGCCCGGATCGTGCGGGGTAGCTCTTGGATTTCAGATTTCGGATTTCGGATTCGCGATTTTCGCTGCCGGCTCGGCGGCCTGCCACGCGCGGGGGTCATCTGCCACCGCGAGACAGCACAATACCAGGGTGTTCTCGTACCCCGAGGCGTTCTCCTGCTGGTGGTTGGTCGGCAGCAGGGCGAAGGGCGAGGGGCGCGGCATCGTGCCGGCCGGTAGGCCCAGAGGCGGGTATTGGCACCGGTACTGCACCAGAGGGAGACGGTGCGCGGCAGCATGCCGGGTTAGAGAATTCTGGGTCCGCGAGCACCGTTCATGCTGCCGCGGACCCTAACCTTCCCCCCGCAGTCACGGAGTAACCATCAACTCGTTCCGCACGGCCTGCACGCCGCCGAAGTTCCGGGCCACGGAGACGGCCCGCTCGCGCTGCGCCACCGAGCGGACGGTGCCGCGGAGCGTCACCACGCCGCCTTCGGTATCCACCTCGACGTGCGCGCCTTCCAGGCCCGGCTCGTTGGCGAGCGCGCTCTCGACGGCGGTGGTCAACCACGTGTCACCCCAGCCTCGCATCGGCGCGCCCCCTACTCGCCGAGTTCCTCTTCCTCCTCGGGCATGCCGACGCCACCCGGGGGGCTGGTGGTTCGCAGGCCGGGCGCCCCCGCCGAGATCTCGCTCAGCTTCTCATCAATGCGGATCGTCTCGGTGCCGCCGCCGACCGGCAGCTCCGTCTCCGGCGTCTCCCCGATGTGCCCCACGCCGACGGTGGTCGGGTGCTTGCTCTCGCCGTAGTTGCCGTGCTCCTCCGGTTGCTTCCGTTCGTGCGCCTTCATCTGGACAACGTCCCTCCCCTCTCGCGTCTGTCGCGGAGGGGTATACCCGGTTTGGGTGGGGGTTATGAGGGGCGCGCCGGAAGCCACCGTCGTGGGCCGCAAGGGTGTCCTTCGGGTGGCGGCCAGCTCCGCGATGGACGCGAAGGGCTGATCATGGAAGTTGAGAGAACCGTCGTTGAGGGGACCGGCGGGCACTGCCCGGGGCAGGCCCAATCCTTGGGCGCTCCGGGCAGTAACTCCCGCGTCCTCTGTCCTCCTGCCTCCCTTTCCCCTCGCAACCGCAGGAGGAGCATGCCCCCTCCACGCCGAACCGCTCCGTTGTAAGTGACGACAGGCCCCTCGTCCTCGTCGTCGCTCTCGTCGTCGTCCTCGGTGCCCATACCAGTGTGCTGTAGATAGGGGTTCCGAGGACAGGACGACGACGAGGACGAGCACGATAGGAACAGGATTAGGAACACGGAGGAACGCCATGGTCAACTGGGGTGTGATCGGTTGTGGAGGGATCGCCGACCGGCGCACGATCCCGGGGCTGATGGAAGCGAAGAATGCCCGCCTGGTGGCGGTGATGGACCAGGTGCCCGAGGCGACGCAGCGCGTCAAGGCGAAGCACGCCTGCCCGAAGGCCTACGACACGGTCGAGGCGCTGCTGGCCGATCAGGAGATCCAGGCGGTCTACATCGCCACGCCGGTCTTCGCGCACAAAGACCAGGTGATCGCCGCGGCGCAGGCAGGGAAGCACGTTCTCGTGGAGAAGCCGCTCGCGCTCAATAGCGCCCAGGGCCGCGAGATGCTCGCCGTGGTGAAGGCCGCCGGCGTCTACGCCACCGAGGGCTACATGATGAAGTTCCACAGCCTGCACCAGCGGGCGAAGGAGATCATCGCCTCGGGCGCGCTCGGCAAGATCGTGCTGATGCGCGCGCAGCTCTCCTGCTGGTATCCCGAGATTCCGGGCGCCTGGCGCCAGGACCCGGCGCTCGGCGGCGGCGGTGCGCTGATGGACATGGCTACGCACCTCTACGACCTGATGCGCTGGTTCGTCGGCGAGGTGCGGGAAGTCACGGCGCTCGTGGATACCCTGGTGTTCAACTACAAGTCCGAGGATGCATCCACCATGCTCCTGAGGTTCGAGGGCGGCACCCACGGCTTCGTGGACGCCTTCTTCTGCGTGCCGGACGCCTCGGTGCTCAGCCGCCTGGAGGTCTACGGCAGCCGCGGCAGCATCCTGGCCGAAGGCACGATCGGGCAGGGATCCGGCGGCACCATGGTCGCCTACCTGGAAGAGGGCGACAAGGGGTATGATGCCGATCAGACGCGCGAGGCGGCGGACGTGAAGCCGCAGCCGATCACGGCCGAGCCGGTGAACCCCTACACGGCTGAGATCGAGTACCTGAGCCGCTGCATTGAAGAGAAGCGGGCGCCGGAGATCAACACGCTGGAGGAGGGTCTGCGCACGCTGGTCATCGCCGAGGCCGCCTACCGGTCGGCCCGCACCGGCCAGCGGGAAAGGGTGTAGCGATGGGCCTGGAGGACTGGCTTCAGAGCGGGAAGTGGGCGAAGGGGGGCATCCCCAAGGTGGGCGAGGCCGCCGGGCGCGCCCTGGAAGGAGTCGGGGGCGCCTTCGACAAGAGCCGCCGGACGGCGAAGAAGGCCGCCGACGTGGGCAAGGACCGGGTGAAGGCGGCGTACGAGAGCTCGGAGTTGCCCGCTCGCGTGGAGGGCGTGAAGGACCGCGCCGAAGCGGTGCGCGACAAGGCGAGCTCCGCCGCGGAGAAGACGCTGCGCTTCGTGAAGGAGAAGCCCGCCACACGCCTGGCGCGCACCGGAGTGCAGATCAAGGCGGGGCTCACCGGCTTCGGCGCCGGCTACCTCTTCCCCGACATCAACGTGATCTTCCTCGGAAAGGGGCGATGGGTCACCGAGAGCGGCATCCCCGTCTGGGCCGCCGACCACCTCAGCCGCGTCCTCCTGCGCGACCCGCCCCCCTCGGCGCTGACCGGTGAGAAGGCCGAGAAGTGGAACGCGCGCCGCGAGCTCTACGGCACCGTCGCGGCGCCGCTCCTCTGCGGCTTCAGCACCGGCCTCGGTGTCCGTCTGGTTCAGGAAGCCGTGGATGTGCGCAGCCTGCCCCGCACCGCCCTCCAGGTCCTGGTGGGCGGCCGCGAGAGCGCGATGGAGCGCGCCTGGATGCTCGGCAACGGCGTCTGGTGCTTCACCATGAGCAAGGACCTCCTCATGGTATCCCTGGGCCGGTCGCAGAGCCAGAGCCTCACCGACACGCTGCGGAAGCTGCGCGAGGAGCAGGACCAAGAGGATGATGTGCGCTGATCAGGTCCCGCGCGCGGGCGCACCACCCCGCCGGTGGGCGTGGACCTGAGCGGCTACCTGGTGCGCCGGCAGCCCGCTGCTCCGTCCGCGACCGTCGTCTGCCTTCAGAGACCCGATTGACAGATGCCTGCCTGTAAACGTATAATCGGGTCGGGAGGCATCTGGGTGCGTATGTCAGAGGGCGTAACGGCAGCCGGCGCGGAGTATCTCGAGTGGATCTACCGGATCTCCAAGGAGAAGCAATCGGTGAATCCGCTGGACCTCGCGCGCGCCCTCAAGGTCTCCGCGCCTTCGGTGACCGCCATGCTGAAGCGCCTCTCCACCGCCGAGCTGATTGAGTACCAAACCTATCAGGGAATCTCCCTCACGCCGAAGGGCCAGGCGATCGCCGCCCGCATCGTCCGCCGGCACGGGTTGATCGAGCGGTTGCTCACCGACGTGCTCGGGGTGCCTTGGGAGAAGGCGGATGAGCTCGCTTGCCAGTTGGAGCACTACCTCACCGACGAGGTGGAAGAGCGCCTGGCCGCCTTCCTCGGGAACCCGACGACCTGCCCGCACGGGCAGCCGATCGATCTGGAGCGCCCGGATCGTTCCCTTCTCCTCTCGGACATGGCCCCGGGCGATGAAGCCGAGGTGTCGCGCATCACCGACGAGGATACGGGCTTCCTCAGCTACCTCTCGGAGCTGGGCATGCGTCCCGGCGCTCGGGTCCGGCTGCAGGCGCGCGCTCCGTTCAACGGCCCGCTGACCGTCACCGTCGGCGAGAGCACGCACGCCATCGGCCGCGAGGCCGCCGACAAGGTGCGCGTGGCGGCGCCGGAAGAGGAGATCACCCCGTAGCGCGCCGGTGGCGCTGGCGGAAGCGTCCCGGCGGCAGCCCGAAGGAGCGCGAGAAGACGCGCGAGAAGTAGTGCGCGTCATTGAACCCGGCCGCGGCCGCCACCTCTTCCACGCTGCGGCCCGACTCCTCCAGCAGCCGGCGCGCCGCCGCCAGCCTCGCCTGCGTCAAGAAGCACCGGAAGCCGATCCCGATCTCGCGCTTGAAGAGCGCGCTGAAGTAGGCCGGGCTGAGTCCCGCGTGCCTCGCCACCTCGGGCAGCGTCAGGTCGTGGTCGTAGTGAGCTTCGATGTACTCAGCGGCCCGCCGAACCGCATCCGCCGCCGCGCCCGGGGGCGGCTCCGGAGCGCCCAACACGGCCGCCAGCACCCTGCGGACGACGGCGCCGATCTCTTCGCTGCAAGCGGCGCTGGCGATCTCTCGCGCGGCCCGGGTCGCGATGCGATCCGCGCTCTCGAGCGGAATGAAGGCGCCGGACGCGGCCTCGCAGATGCTCGCCGTCAGGCGCAGCGCCGCCGCCCGGGTGTGGAGATCCCGGCCCAGAACACCGGGGGCGACGTTGGCCGCGGTGAGGCGGTCGCCGCCGCGCAGCGCCTCGGTCAGGGCGCCGGCCGGATCCGGGGACGCCTCCGAGGAGCGGGGCGCGACCGCGCCGGCGCGCACGGCGCGCCACCGCAGCATGGATGCCAGCAGGTCGAGGGCGGCGCCCAGCTCGCCGCGCGTCATCGCCTTCATCTCCCGCAGGGCCGCGCGCAGCACCCCCGGCGCCACGCCGCGCGCGCCGCCGCGCCGCACCAGCTCCGCGCGCCCCTCGGCGCCCCCGTCCGCGTCCAGGACCTGCCCGCAGGTCACCAGCGCGGCGCCTCCCTCGGGTGCCGGCACGCGCGCGATGCCCCCGAGGAGGCCGCACGGGCACTCGAAGAGGCGGGGACTCCCGAGGGCCGGCGGCGCCGCGGAGGCGATGCACTCCTGGCGCCCCGTGTTCGCCCTCGCGCCGCGCATCAGCCGGCACAGCCGCGGCGGCGGATCCTCGCCCTCGAGGGGCCGTCCGGCCTCGGTGCGCGCGACCGCCCGCAGGCCCGTCAGAGCCTGAAAGACGGCCAGCACGTCCGCGAGCGCCGGCGCTGGCGGACGGCCATCTCCTCCTTGCAGCATCTCCCAACCCCCGCTCCAAGGTAACACATCGCCGGAGCCGAGTCAACACGCCTCGCTCGGCACCCGGCGGCTCGAGCGGGGGACGTCTCCGCGGGCTCCCCAACCTGACCGGATAGGGCCTTTTCATTGCCCCACCGTCCTGGATCTCGTAGTGCCCTCAACTACCGGGAGCATCCCGGAGACTGCCCGGAGCGCCCGAGAATCGGGCTGGTCTCCCGCGAGCGCACCCCCCTCACCCCACCTCCAGCCGGTT
>JACQGM010000288.1 GCA_016199585.1 Armatimonadota bacterium | reverse complement strand
TGTTCATGCGCGTGGGCGGCGGCATCTTCACCAAGGCCGCGGATGTGGGCGCGGACCTGGTGGGCAAAGTGGAGGCCGGCATCCCGGAGGATGACCCGCGTAACCCGGCCGTCGTCGCCGATAACGTGGGAGACAACGTCGGTGACTGCGCCGGCATGGCTGCCGATGTGTTCGAGAGCTACGAGGTCACCCTGGTGGCCGCGATCATTCTCGGCGCCGCCGTCGGCGGGCCGGGCGTGATGTCGCTCATCATGTATCCGCTGCTGGTGCGCGCCGTCGGCGTCTTCGCGTCCATCATCGGCATCTGGAGCGTGAAGGGGCGCGACGACGAGAACATGGACCCGATGCGCCCGATCAGCATGGGCTACTGGATCGCCGCCGGACTGGCCACGTTGGGGTTCGGCATCGTGACCTACTTCATGTTCCAGAATTACGAGGGCGCCGCGTGGTGGCAGTTCTTCCTCGCCACCCTGATGGGGATCCTCCTCGCGCTCGTCATCGAGCGGCTCACCGAGCACTTCACGTCCACCGAGAAATCCCCGGTCACGGAGATCGCCAGCGCCTCGCGGACCGGGCCGGCGACCCTCATCCTGTCCGGCTTGAGTTCGGGCCTGGAGTCCTCGGTCTGGTCGGTGCTGGCGATCGCGGGCACGGTGCTCGGCTCGGTGCTGGTCTTCGGTGGCGACCCGGGCCTGGCGGCCTACGGCATCGCCCTGGCTGGTCTGGGTCTGCTCACGACCACCGGCTACATGCTGGCGATGGACACCTACGGCCCGATCTCCGATAACGCCAACGGCATCTTCGAGATGTCCGGCGCGCTGGAGGGGAATGAGGGCGCCAGCCGCATCGTCGCCAAGCTGGATGCCGTCGGTAACACCACCAAGGCGCTGACGAAGGGTCTGGCGATCGCTACCGCCGTCATCGCGGCGACGGCGCTTTTCCGTTCGTTCATGGCGGACGCGGGCTTGCTGCCCCCGGAGGGGGCAGGGATGCTGGCCGCCACGGCCGAGGAGCTCCTACGGACGGGCATCCGTCTCGACTGGCCGGAAGTGTTTATCGGGATGCTGATCGGTGGGGCGGTGCCCTTCCTCTTCAGCTCGTTCGCGATCAACGCGGTGAGCCGCGCCGCCTTTCTGCTGGTGGAGGAAGTGCGCCGCCAGTTCCGGGAGATCCCCGGCATCATGGAGGGGAAGAACAAGCCGGAGTACTCGCGCTGCGTCGCCATCTGCACCGCGGCGGCCCAGAAAGAGCTGCTGGGTCCGGGCATCCTCGCCGTGTTCACGCCGATCCTGGTCGGCTTCGGGCTCGGGTTCGGCGATCCGCTCAAGGGCGCTGCCGGTCTCGGCGGTTACCTGGCGGGCGCCATCCTTACCGGCCAGCTCATGGCCGTGTTCATGTCGAACACGGGCGGCGCCTGGGACAACGCCAAGAAGAAGATCGAGGACGGGTTCCTCGGCGGCAAGGGCACGGAGAACCACAAGGCGGCCGTCATTGGCGATACCGTCGGCGATCCGCTGAAGGATACCGCCGGCCCGGCCCTCAACCCGCTGATCAAGGTCATGAACCTCGTGGCCATCCTCATCGCCCCCATCGTCATTACCGACATCGCCTTCGGCTGGCGCCTGGTGGTGGTGTTCGTCTCGGTCGCCGCCCTGGCGACGGCCGTCTCGTTCAGCAAACGCGGGGGCATCAGCGAACAGCAGGAAACGGAGGTCGTGGACAAGAAGACACGGGTGGGGATCTCACGCTAGGTGAGAACGCGGCCGGCAGGAGGCCACTGCCGTAAGCCTCCTGCCGGGGCCTGGTTGCGCCAAGGCGCGGCCGGGCCCCGGCCCGGAGCCAAGGCCAGCCGGGCCGGCACGGTTGTCGCAGAGTGCCAGCGACTTGCAGCGGTTGGCCATCAGCGTGCCCCGATGGGGCACGCTGATGGGGAATGCCAGCCAGGCGTCATTCACGCGCACTTGCACCAACGCAGTAGAGAACACGGCAAGCTGGCAGGCCGCCTCAGAAGCAGGAGGGCGCCCGCCAGACGCTGAGACCGGACGGAAGGAAGCCGCGCAAGAGGGGGGAAAACATGCCAGCCCCGTCTCGGCCGGGCGACCGAGGATCTGTTGATGTCCTCTCCGACGGTCCGCAGGACAGAAAGGGGGATACTGCTTTGAAACCAAGTGTGAAAGTGTTCCGGTACCTGGCTGCTCTCGTTCCGCTGCTGGGGCTGGCCCTGGCGGGCTGCGGCGGCCTCTTGGGATCCGTCGAAGGGACGGGTTTGGGCGAAGATGGTGTGACTCCGCCGCCTTCGCGCCTCCAGTTCACGGCGACGGGCAAAGCCTTCGTCGAGCACGTGGTGACGACTCGCGTCGAGGCCAACGACTTCCTGGTGCGCAACGGCACGGTGAACATCCTCCGCCGCACCGGCACCGGGCCGGATGACGCGGTGCTGGTCGTCAGTGGCACGACCGACGCCAACGGCAACTTCTCCGTGGCCGTGGACGTCGAGAATCCCACCACCGCTGACTTGCAGGACGACCTCTGGCTGATCCAGGTGATCGGCGACATCACCATCGGTAACCAAACGCGGAGAGTGGCGCTGCTGCGGCCCTTCGTGCCGTCGGTGTCGGCCACCTTCACCAACGTGGAGGTGAACGTGGCATCCGCGCTGGTGATGGCGCGGGTCTCGCTCTTCGGCCAGGAGCCGCCGGCCCTCGTCGTCAGCAATCTGCTCGGCCTCATCCAGGTGGTCGGGTTCCGCGTGCGTCAGGGCACCAACGGCGGCAACCAGGTTGGCCTCAGCCTGGTGGTCATCGGCGCGCAGTTGACGCCGGTGCAGGCGCAAGCCACCATCATCCGCGCGATCCTGCCGATCGCGCTCATCGTGGTGCCGGCGCCGCACACGCAGACGATCATCCACAGCCAGTAGCTCGGCGGCGGATGAGACCATCTCGGTGCTGCGCCTCTGCGCTCACGTACGCGCGCCGGCGCGGCGCCATGACAGGTACCCGGCGGGGAGACCAGTGTCTCCCCGCCTCGTTCTTTTCGGGGGCGGAGAGCATGCGCGAGGAAGAGAAGCGGGTGGTTGCCGCGAACCGCAAGGCCCGACATGAGTACTTCATCGAGGAGACCTACGAGGCCGGCATCGTGCTGACGGGCACCGAGATCAAGTCCGTGCGCGCCGGCAAGGTGAACCTGCAGGACTCCTTCGCGCGCGTGGAGGACGGCGAAGTGTGGGCCTACAACCTGCACATCAGCCCTTATGAGGCCGGCAACCGCTACAACGTGGATCCGAAGCGGCCGCGCAAGCTGCTGCTGCACCGGCGTGAGATCGAGCGACTCCTCGGCAAAGTGGATCAGCGCGGGCTCACGCTCGTGCCGCTGTCGCTCTACCTGCGCCGCGGGCGCGCCAAGCTGGAGATCGGCCTGGGCCGCGGCAAACGCCTCTACGACCGGCGTGAAGACATCGCCCGGCGCACCGCCGAGCGCGACGTAGAGCGAGCCCTCAGCGAGCGGTGAGGGGAGTTCCCCCGGGCATGGAGAAGCTGCTCATCCTGAGTGACGACCGCCGGTGGCGCGACGCCCTGGCCGCCGAGCTGACGGCGCGGGGTCACCAGGCCGCCGCCGCCGCGCTCCCCGATGCCGCCCCGGAGCTCCTGCAAGGCCGGACCGCGGTTCTCGCGGACCTCCGGGAACAGGGCGCCTCGCCCGTCCGCCTCACCAGAGTCCGCCGCGCCCTCGGGCCTGGCAAGCCATACCTTCTCGCCGTTCTCACCTGCGCCCAGGCCGCCCAACTGGATCTCTCCCTCGGCTTCGACGACTTCCTGGTGGAGCCCTTCGGCGCCCCCGAGGTCGTGGCGCGCGTGCGCCAGCTCCGTTGGCGTGAGAACCGCACCGAGACCGCCGACGTCCTGAAGGCGGGCGACCTGGTGGTGAACCGCGCGAGCTGCGAGGTGGCGCTCCAGGGGGTGCCGCTGGCGCTCACCTTCCAGGAGTATGAACTCCTGCGCTATCTGATGGAGCACCGAGGGCGCGTCTTCACCCGCGAGCGCCTGCTGAACGAGCTGTGGGGATACGACTACTACGGGGGCACTCGCACCGTTGACGTGCATGTCCGCCGCCTGAGGGCGAAGCTGGGGCCGGAGCACCAGGATCTGATCCAGACCGTGCGCAACGTCGGCTACCGCTTCGCCCGCGAGCCGTGAGCCCGGGTGGCCTCAGTCCTCGACGTCCAGCCCCGCCTCCCGCAGCACCCGCCGCACCTGGGCAACGTTCTCCTCCTGACCCATGATGTCCTTCGCCAGCTCCACGTAGCGGCGCAGCGACTCAACCGCGGTCATCGGGTCGCCCATTCCCATCTGCGCCAGGCCGAGCTGCAGGGCGCCGAGACGGGCCCAGGTATCAGGGTAGCGAGGGTAGCGCCGGGTGAGGTCGGCGTAGATGCCCAGGGCCTCCACCGCTCTGGCCTGGGCCTGCGCGAAGTCTTCCTCGGCCAGCGCCTTCTCCGACCGCTTCTCCAGGATCAGTCCCTTGACGAAGAGGAGAGGAGGCACATCCGGCTCGACGGCCATCGCCTTCTGCAGCGTCTCGTTCGCCCGGTTCATGTCGCCCTGGAGGAGGTAGCACCCCGCCAGATTGCCGAGGGCGATCATGTTCCGGGGAGAGAGGTCCACCGCCTTCTTGCAGTGCCGCAGCGCGTCTTCCAGGCGGTTCAGCCCGGCGTAGCGGTTGCCCAGGTCGTTGTGCGCCACCAGGAGGTCGGGGTTGATTTCCAGAGCCTTGCGGATGTATTCCGACCCCTCCCCCTCGACCGGGCGGCCGAGGGCCTCCCATAGCCAGACGCACGCCTCCGCGTCGCGGTCGTTCAGGGAGACGGCCTTGCGCGCCGCCGCTTCGCACTGGCGCTTCCGCTCCTCTTTCGATTGCCCCGGCTCGCCCCGGTGCAGCAGCACGGACGCCAGGGCGCGGTGCGCCTCCGGCAGGTCGGGAGCCAGCTCCACGGCTTTCTTCGCCGCCTCCAGGGCCCGGGAGTAGCGCGGGGCGGCGTCTTGCCCCCGCTGCTCCTCCTGGAAGCCCCAGAGCCGCAGCGATTCCGCCTTGCCGGCCCAGGCGAGCGCGTACTTCGCATCGGTGTCAACCGCCTTCTGGAAGAGGGATGCGGCCTCCTTCCAGCCCGCCAGCGACATCTGCAGGTACTTCTCCCGCCCCAGCAGGTACTGCTCGTGCGCCCCCGGGTTCCGGGTGGCCTGCGCCACCACCGCCAACTGCTTCTTCTCCTCCACCGTCGGCTGCACGCCGAAGGTCTTCAGCACGGCCTCCGAGAGCCGGTCCAGGAGCGCGAAGATCTCCTCCTCGGCCGCGAGCTTGCCATCCACCCGGGCCACGTGGTCGGGGTCGGCGAGGCTCGTCTCGGTGTCCACGAAGCGGCAGTTGATCTGCATTTGGTTGCCGATGCGGATGAACGAGCCGACGATCACCTGCCTGGCGCCAGCCAACTTGCCGATCTGGGCAGCCTTCGACTCATCCACCAGGCCGCTCTGCCCCAGCTTCTGCTCATCCAGAATGCGCTTCAGGTGGGACCGCTCCACCACGCGCACCGCGCGCAGGCGCGCCAGAGCGGTGGTCAGGTGCTCGGCGAACCCTCCTTGCAGGTACTCATCCTCCTTGCGAGGGCTGTTCTGGGTGAATGGCAGGACCGCGATGGTGCGGACCTCGGGAGCGGGCGCCTCGGGAGCGGCGTGCGCCGGAGCGGCGAGCGGCGCCACGACCGCGATCCAGAGCAGCCGGGAAAAGTGGTAGTGTCGTCGGTAGTCCATCGAGTTCTCCCTCCGGCGGCGGCGAGTGGCAGCAGGCCCGCGAGCGCCCGGTGGCGCGAGTGCCTACGTGGATTGTAACACCCCGGCCGCCGCCTGTCAAATGCGGACAGCGCGCCATTCCCGGGCGAGCGGGGCGCGCCAAGAGGGGCGGCATCACTACGGCCGTCTGTTCGTCGGGGGGCACGGGCGTGGCGCCGGCACCGGAGCGCCGGGCTATCCCGCACTCTCGACGAACTGCCGGCAGGCTCTCAGCATCAGATCGGCGGTGACGCCGCCCACCACCGTATCCGGCGGCATCGCGGCGAGCAGGCGAGCCGCGTTGGCGTACTCGCGGCGCGCGTCGTCCGGCCGGTTCGCCTCACGGAAGAGCGCGGCCAGGTGGAAGTGGGCCAGGGGCCACTCGGGGTCGAGGTAGAGCAGGCGGCGCAGAGCGTGCTCGGCCTCCCGCGGCTGTCCGGCCTGCCGGTGCAGCAGCCCGAGGATCTCCCAGCCTTCCGCCGAGAGCGGGTCCATCTTCACTGCAAGGAGGGCGCTCGAGAGGGCCGCTTTCAGCGATCCCTCCGAGAGGGCGCGGCGCGCGTTCTCCAGGCTCGCGGCGGCGGCGGCG
>JACQGM010000037.1 GCA_016199585.1 Armatimonadota bacterium | reverse complement strand
GTGGAGAGGAGGGAGAGACCGTCGGAGGGCATAGGCGTTAACATAAGGCGTGGGTTGGTGCCACCCGGTATGAAACCGGGGTGCACCGAGCCTACGGCTGGCCGTACATAGGACGGGAGAAGGCTTTCTGCGTCCGTGAGGACGCCCGGCCAGCGGCCCGGAGCACCCGGTTTCATACCGGGTGGCACCGCGGGAACGCTTATGTTAACGCCTATGCCGTCGGAGGGAAGGTGGGCGACCCTCGTGCGGTTCCCGCCCGAGTGGCGGGCCCTGGGGGTCCTCGGCATCGCCGTGCTCCTCTACCTCTACTTCCGGCCGCTCCTCACGCTCCTCTTCCTCTTCTTCATCGCGCTGCTGCTGGCAGCCGTCCTGCACCCCGTTGCCACCTGGCTGCACGAGCGCGCCCACCTGCCGCGGGCGGCACTGGCGATCTCCCTTGCTCTTGTCGTGGTGGGGGGCACCGCCGCCGTCGTGGTGTGGGGGGTGCCGGTGCTGCTGACCCAGGCGAGCGAACTGGTGGAATCCATCCCGGCGCTGCACCGCCGCGCCGAGGAGGTACTGCTGGGGCTGGCACGCCGGAACCCCGCCTGGGCGGAGTACACCCGCCGCCAACTGGGAGAGGTGGCGGTGGAGCGATACGCAGCCAACCTGCTCGCCTGGGTGGGCGCCGCGGGGCTGGCGCTCGTGCAGGTGCTGGCGGCGACCATCCTGATCCTCGTCGTGGCGCTCTACAGTCTGGTGCGCCCGCTGCCGCTCGTCAGCGGTCTCCTTCTCCTGTGGCCGGAATCCCGGCGCGAGCGCATCGGACGGAGTGTCAACGCGGGGCTCGGCAAGGTGCGGCGGTGGATCGGCGGTCAGTTGGTGGCGATGGCCGCCGTGGGCCTGACGGTGGGTCTCTCGCTCTCGCTGTTGGGTGTGCCCTACGCGGCGCTCTTCGCGGTGCTGGCCGGGCTGCTGGAGATAGTGCCCACACTGGGGCCGCTCCTCTCGGCGCTCCCGCCGATGGCGGTGGCCTTCGCGCAGGAGCCGATCCGCGCGCTCTGGGTGGCCCTTGTCTTCTTCGGCGTGCAGCAGGTGGAGAACCACCTGCTGGTGCCCCTGGTGATGGCGGGGGCGCTGCGGATGCACCCGGTGCTGCTCCTGTTCACCACGCTGGCGATGGGCACGCTATTTGGGCTGCTGGGCGTGTTCATCGCCCTGCCGCTGGCGGCCGTGGCCCAAGCGGTCTACCAGGAGCTGCACCCGCCGGAGACCCGGCAATCGGTGCAGGCAGAGAGAGATGCCGCCGCCGCGCTCCGGATGCCCGTGCCACGGCCGGGGGAGGGGGCGTGAGCAGCATGGACCGTTGACCGCGACCGGGGCACGTCAACGCGGTGCCGCCGCGGCGCGGAACAGGTCCACCGCGCGCCTGAGGTCGGCCTGAAGCTCCGCCAGGCTTAGGGGGCGCTTGCCCTTGAAGGTGCTGTCCGGATAGCCTTCCACGACTCCTCGCTGGCGCATCCACTCCACGGCGTTGTAGGGCCAGTGATCGGGAGGGACATCGGCAAAGGGCTCGGGCTTCAGCGGCGCGGTTGGCAGGCGCAGACCTCGCACCTCCAGGCCGAAGCCCGTGCGGGCCAGTAGTTGTGCCCACTCGTACCGCGTCACCGGGCGGTCTCCTTTGAAGGTTCCATCCGGGTAGCCATCCAACAGCCCGTGCTGCCGCACGGCTTCGATGTGGTTGTGCCACTGGTGATCGGAGGGCACATCCGTGAAAGGTTCAGGCTTCAGGGCACCCTGCGGATTGAGAGGGGATGAGGGGTCGAGGTCCGTCAGCCGGAACGTCTGGGCGAGCGCGGCGTATACCTCATAGCGTGTGGCCGCGCGCTTCAGGTCACCTGCCACGAACGACACAGAGAAGCGCGCCGGATCGAGCGCGGGTGGGCGCGCGGCGGCCGGCGGTGGCGCCAGCCCTGCGGCGGGCGAGGGGCCGCTCGGTGCCTCGCGAACCAGGGGCACCACCCGTCGCCCGCGCTGCCCACGCAGCAACGGCACCCGGCAGACCTCGGTTCGGTAGCCGGCGAGCTGGAGAGTCACCACGCCGGTAGCCTCGCCGCGGCCGCCCAACCGGAAGAGGACGTTCAGCGGCGTGACCCCGATCTGGCGACCGCCGGAGAAGACCGCCGCCCCCGAGGGGATCGAATCGAGGGAGAGGAGGACCGTATCCTGGTCCTCCTCCGGTGCGGGCGTCTCTCCGGGCGCGGGCACCGGGATGAAGAGGAACTCGCCTTCCGTGTTGTGGCTCCCCAGTTGGGGCGTCTGTTTGCCCTCGGTCAGGTTGATGACCGGGCGCTGTAGCGCGGCGAAGAGCTCGGTGGCCGTGGTCACCTCGCCGGGAGCTCGGGCGAGTGCGCGCAACGACTCCAGCAGCTTGAAAGTGAGCGCGCCGTGCCCCAGGCGGGGCATCTCGAAGGATCGCTCTCCTTTGCGCCCGGCAGTGATCACCTGCATCGCGGGGCGGTAGGCCAGCGACGTCAGCGCCGCCGGGCTCATCGGCTCCGGGCTGCGCGCCTGGGCGATCAGGCCGCTGTAGCAGGCATCGGCGATGATCAGCTTGTGCCGGGCCGGGCTGGATTCGAGGTATCCCCAGATCTCGTCCATCCGCAGACACGTCGCCAGATAGGGGCCGGGGTTCTGGACGCGCTCCAGGTCAACCTGGGCGTCGTAGGGCAGCAGGAACCCCATGTCACCCCCTGTGGGGAGACTGACCGTCTGACCATGCCCGGAAAAGTACACCAGGATGCGGTCGTTCTCGCCCACCAGCCTGGCGTCCGCCAGTCGCGCCAGGGAACGGCGGATGTTCGCCAGGGTTGCGCCTTCGTTCGCCAACAGGGTGATGTTGCTCTCCGAGAAGCCGTAGGAACGGGTGAGCACGGCGCGCATCTCGGCGGCATCGTTTGCGGCGTACTGCAGCCAGTTGCTGCGCTGTAGGTGGGGGTATTCGTTGACGCCGATCAGGAGCGCGTGCGAGTTCCCGTAGATCGCCCGTCCGGCCAGCGGCCCCGCCTTCGGCACGACGGCGATGGAACGGGCCGTCTCGGCAGCGAAGGCTCCGCCTGCCGGCGCGGATGAGAGGGACACCAGTACGACGAGGAGAACGCTCCGTCTCATTGCTTCCTCCCGGGCCGAACTCGGGGGTATCCGGCAGCGTGGGCGCGAACCGCAGCTCCGCCCTCGTGCCGGCCCGTTGGCGGCAGTGTAGCACACAGGCGGAGCCTCGTCAAGGACACGGAGCTTCCGCCCCTCGACACTTCACCCGCGCAGAACGGGCATGACGTATGGCCCCTTGGGGATGACGGCGATGCGGGCGTCCGGGCCGTGGCGGTCGAGGGCGCGGGCGATGCCCGCCTCCACCGAGGGCACGGGCGTGGCGTAGAGTCTCCGGATCGTCGCCGCGTCCAGCCCCTCGCTGTAGCAGAGCACCTCCGCCTGCGCCACCGCCTTGTGGAGCATCACCACCTCCCACTGGTCCACCACGAAATGGTCGGGGCGCCGGATGCGCTCGACCAGGGAGTCCAGGTCGGGGCTCTCCAGCAGCAGGCGAGCGAAGTCCGGGCTGCCGATGCCCTCGCTCATCCGCGCCGCGAGGAGGATGGTGCCGCCCGGCTTCAGGATCGGGAGGGCCGCCACCATCCCCTTCACCGCCTGGTAGTAGGTCGTATCCAGCGGATACCCGGCGCTACTGGTGACCACCACGTCCACGGGGGCATCCACGGGGGCGGTGGTCATGGCGCGCGCCTGAGCGACTCCCGCCGCCCAGGCGGCCTCCACCTCGCCCGCGAAGACCCCGGTGATCCGCCGCTCTTCGTCGAAAGTGACGTTGAGGGAGAAGTCCACGCCCGCCGCCTTCGCCACTTCGAGCGAGAACGCGTGTACCGGGTTGCCCTCGACCACGCCGGTGTCGGCGCAGGGGTGCTCCAGGATGCGGGCGGAGTGAAAGCGCTTCACCGTCTCCAGGGCGGCGATGCCGGGGCAGACGACTTTGCGACCCCCGGAGAACCCGGCCATGAAGTGCGGCTCCACGAGCCCGGTGACGATCTTCAGGTCGGCGGCGCAGTAGCGCGCGTCCACGTAGATCGGAGCGCCGCCGGTGGTGGCTCCCAGGTGGCGGTGGCTGCCCAGGTCATGGGCGAAGTGGTTGGCGATGCGGTAGCCGGCCATCACCTCGGGGCCGACGATGCTCTCCATCTCGGCGCCTTCGTTCGGGCGGTGGATGCCGGTGGCGATGAGGAGCATGATGCGCTCGCGCGGGATCCCCGCTCCCTCCAGCGTCTCCAGCAGCGGCGGCAGGAGGAGCGGGTTGGGCACCGGCCGGGTGATGTCGCAGACCACCACGCAGGCATCGCGGCGCCCGCGGGCCAGCTCCCGCAGCGGGGCGCACCCGATCGGGTCCGCCAGCGCCCGTCTGACGGCGGCCGACGGGTCCGGCAGCGGGGGGAGCGGGTGGAGGCCGAGCACCCCCACCACGTTCCGGTCGGGCACCTCCACTTCCAGGCCGGTCTTGCCGTAATCCAGCTTCACTCGCATCGCGTCTGTCTCCTTGCCGCCGCTCAGTATCGCTCCGCAGCGAAGGGCCGTCAACAGGGCGAGCGGCCTGCAGCAGGGCACCCCCGACTTGCCTCCGCCCGGCGCGTTGGGTATAATGGGGGCATGCTGAAGATCACGTTTCTGGGCACCGGCACTTCGCACGGAGTGCCGGTCATCGCCTGCCGCTGCCCGGTGTGTACCTCTCCCGACCCGCGCAACCAACGGATGCGCTGCTCCATTCTCCTGGAGTACGGCGAAGCGCGGGTGCTGGTGGACACGCCGCCGGAGCTGCGGCTGCAAGCGATCCGCGCCGGTCTCACCCGCCTGGATGCGGTCCTCTTCACCCATTCCCACGCCGACCACGTCTTCGGGCTGGACGACGTGCGCCGGTTCAACGACCTGCAGGGAGGGGCGCTGCCCTGCTACGCCAACGCGGAGACACTGGGCGACCTGGAGCGGATCTTCCGCTACGTCTTCGTGCCCACGCAGCGCGGCGGCGGGAAGCCGCGCCTCGAGCTGCGCCCCCTGGACGGGCGCTTCGATCTTTTCGGCCTGGCCGTGCGCCCGCTCACGGTGATGCACGGACAGCTTCCGATCACCGCCTACCGACTCGGGAACGTCGCCTACGTCACCGACGTCAGCTTCCTGCCGGAGGAGGCCGAGGACGCGCTTCACGGGCTGGACCTGCTGATCCTCGGCGCCCTGCGCTTCCGGCCGCACTCCACCCACTTCAGCATCCCCCAGGCGCTGGAGGTGGTGGCGCGGCTGCGGCCCCGGCGCGCCCTCTTCACCCACCTCTGCCACGATGTGGACCACGCGGCGGCGAGCGCCGACCTGCCCGACGGCGTGGGCCTGGCCTACGACGGGTTGAGCGTGACGGTGGAAGTCTGACCGCTACTTCGCCGCTCCCGCCGCCGGTTGGCCGCTGAACGAATCGCACACCATGCGCACGGTGTCCGGATCGCTCACCTTCCCGGCGACGAAGAGCGCGGAGCGTCCCTGCAGACTGAAGATCGCCACCTTGGTCTTCTGCGCCTGAATATCCTGGCCGATGGTGTCCTGGAGCGCCTTCTGGGTCTCCGCCGCCTCGTCGCCGCTCGCGAACCAGTAGGCGATCACGGCGCCTGTCGCGGCGTCGCCCAGCTTCGCGGTCACCTGGCGAACCTCAATCTCGTTGAGGCCCATCTCGGTGGCCCACGCGGGCGCCTTTCCATTCCCCTTCGGCTTCCGGCCCTTCATCGTCACGTCGTAGGGCACGCCCACCGCGTAGTAACACTGGACGCAGACGACGACACCTTCGGGATTGTCCGTTCCACAACGCTCGCAAAGCACGGCAGCAGGTCCTTTCGTGGATGCGGCGGGTGCGAGGACGGGATGCGGGCAGCCGGAAGTCGGCCCTCCGGCTCTCACGGCACCCTTCGTCCTCGCCGCCGGCCAGACACGGAGCGGTCCGCGGCGGCCGAGGCGATGCATCGCGGGTGACAGGCCTGGCAGACGCCGATGTCCGCTCGCGACGGAGCCGCCCGATGCCGCTCCGCCGCCATACCGCTACTCACTTAGGCGCGAAGGCGGAGATTCCTCTTCTTCCCCCGGCGCGGCCTCGCGCGCCCGCAACGCCGCCTCGGGCACATCCCCCGCGCGGGGATGGCCGTGCCGCCGCCTCCGCCAGTCCAGGAGACGCTCCTTCGCCAGCGGCACCTCTCCGGTGACGCGCACGCCCGCGGCCCGCGGCCCGCGCTCGCCCTGCACAACCTCGAAGCGCACGCGCTGGCCGGGCACGAGGTACCCCCTCTCCTCGTCGGAGAGCTCGGTATGATGCACGAACACGTCCGTGCCGTCGCTGGCCGTGATGAACCCGAATCCCCGGTTCCGGGAGAAGCTCTTCACGATCCCTTCCATCGTCACACCCCCTGCATTGCGCGGCCGCGTCCAGCGGGCGCGCCGCCGCCATCTCCGCCGAAGTCACGGTCGCCACCGTCTCCGGTGGTGCCGCCGCAGAGGGACCGGGCGCTCCTCGCGGGCATCGAAGAGAGAATCCGCCAGGCCCGTGTTGATCCGGTAGTTGCGGAAGATCACCGTCACCGTGCCGGGCACGCGCTCGGCCGCGCCCTCGCTCCCCTGGCGCGGCAGCGGGGGCCTGCTGTCCGGGCCGGTGGCATCCGGCACGCCCGCCGCCGGCGCGGACGCCGGGAGCTTCATCCGGGCCACGGATCGCGAGGGCAGCCAGTACTTCCCCTGCACGCGCTGGTAGGTGAGGTCCACCGTGACCGGATCGCCGCCGGCATCCCGGCG
>JACQGM010000036.1 GCA_016199585.1 Armatimonadota bacterium | reverse complement strand
CGGGCTGGGCGTGAACACGAACCCGCTCTATCACTCCTCGGCCCTGCTCGACGCGCGGGGGGCGCTCCTCGGGCTGCAGCCGGTGACGCTCGACCGCATCAAGGTGCAGGAGCAGTCGCCACTTCCCGACATTCTCGCCGGGTGCATGTTGGTGAGCCCGGCGGCCTCCGGGCGCCTCTCGGAGATCCTCGCGGCACGCCGTCCGGTCACCTTCGCGGAGCTGGCCGCGGCGTGCGTCGCGGAGGGCCTGCCGCTGGCCGGGGCGCGCTCGACGAAGCAGTGCATCACGATGGACTACCCCTGGGAGATACTGGGGGCCTCTTTCCTTGGGATACGCCTGACATTCGACCGACCGGAGCCGATCCGCCAGTTCGCGCCCACCGCGAAGGTGCATCCCGACGCCATCCTGAAGAACACGGTGATCGTGGGCGAGGGCGCGATCGTGGAGAGCGGCGCCGTGCTGGACGACGTGATCCTCGACGCGGGGTGTCACATCAGGGAGCACTCCTACCTGATGCGGACCATCCTCGGGCCGGGGTGCCGCATCGGTCCCACGGGATACACGCACCACACCGTGCTGGGGCCGCGCTGCTCCGTCGGCTTCCCGGGAGAGTGCCCGGTGGCGGTGGGATTCGGGCGCAACGGCTTCGGGCACCACTGCCACGCGGGGATGGGCGTCTACGGCGAGAGAGCCGTGCTGAACGCGGGCGCCATCGTCACCGCCAACCGGGGCAACCCGGTGAAGACCAAGATCCAGGGCCGGCTGATGGATACCGGATGGTTCAACATCGGCGCCTTCCTGGGCGACGGCGTGCGCCTCAACGCGCAGGCCACCGTCATGCCCGGGCGCATCATCGGCGCGCGGTCCGTCATCGGCCCGGGGGTCATCGTCTACCACGACGTGCCCCCCGATACGCTCCTCGTGCTGAAGCAGGAGCTGCAGGAGACGAAGATCGAGCCGAGGTAGCTTGACAGCGATGGTTCGTGGGGCGCGCGTGCCCGGCGACTGGAAGTCGCGGGCGACCACTGCACGAAGTCCGCCTTCGCGGACTCGCAAGCCGAGCCGGCGCAGGCCCACTCCGCGGAGCGGGAACCCGAGCCGGTGCAGGCCCTCTTCGTGGAGCGGAAAGCCGAGTCGGCGCAGGCCGACTTCGTGCCGCCCTTGCCCGCGACCTCGGTCGCCGGGTTCCCAGGACCGAAAGGAGAAAGAGATGGCTGCAGAAGAAGGCCAGGCGAAGATCCTTCGCGTCGTGGAGTACGATAACCAGGACATCGTGGTGGGGAAGTACCCCTTCCTCTATGAGGACCCGAACACCCCCGAGCTCGCCGAGCTGCGCGAGAACTACCAACTGGAGCGCGTCGTCGGGGGAGGGAGCGAGTTCGAGCGCCAGGTGGCCCTCCGCTGCTGGCGCGCCACCCGCTTCGTCCACGGCATCCACCGCCCCGAGGGGATGAAGGTCAACCGCAGGATGGCCTGGAACGCTCTGGCCTACCTGGAGGCCGCCGAGCAAGGAGCCACCTTCACCTGCCCGGTGGCTGCCGCCACCTACGTGCAGCTCTGCCTGGCGATGGGATGGCAGGCGCGACTGGTTGAGATCTGCCAGGCCAGCAAGGAGTGGATCCCGCCCGTCGAGGGGAACGTGGCCCACTGCGTGTCGGAAGTCTGGTCCAACGACTACCGCAAGTGGGTCCTGATGGACCCGGACGGCAACGTTCACTACGCCCGCGACGGCGTCCCGGTGAGCGCCCTCGAGCTGCACGATGCCTGGGTGAACCACGAGGCGGAGGCCGTGGAGATGGTCCAGGGCGACCCTCCCTTCCGCACGGATGGCAGCCAGCAGTCCAAGACCTTCGACGTGAAGAAGGAGTTCGAGATATTCTTCCGTCACCGCGTCATGGACTACTACGAAGAGATCCGCACCACGATGCGCAACAACCACTTCTCCCGGCCCTCGTACGGGAGGGACAACGGCACCGGCTTCCTTCCCCAGGTCGTGTGGACCGATTCCTCCTCCCTGCCGATGGTGATGCGCACTGGACGGCTGCGGCCGCACGTGTTCTACAGCGGCCGGCGCGAGGATTTCGAGTGGACGCTCAACCAGGCGCACATCGAGCTGGAATCCGCGGACGACAAGGACCCCTTCGCCATCACGGCGATGCTCCGCGTGAACCTCTCCACCGTGACGCCGTGGTTCAGCCACTTCGAGGTGCGCCTCGATGACGGCGAGTGGCGGCGCTCGGCGGCGACCTTCGTCATTCGGCTGCGCAAAGGGGTCAACCGAATCCAGGCGCGCCCGGTGAACGTGATGGGAATCAAGGGGATCGTCAGCACGGTCGCGATGGAGCGCGACGACGAGGAGCCCGAGTGGCGCCGCTGAGCAGCCACCGGTGACATTTCCTGATTCCGGCATCTGAGGGCGCGTGCGAGAGGATGAGAGACCGCGGAGAGAACCCAACGCAGAGGCCCCAGAGAAGAGGGAGAACACTGAGGATCAGGGCAGGAATTCGCCCTGATCCTCAGCGTCCTCTGAAAGCGTGTACGAAAAGGCTCAACACGAAGGCTCGAAGACGCGAAGTGCTATGCCATCCCAGCACAATCCATCGTGCATTCCCTTTGTGTCTTCGTGTCTTGGTGCCTTGGTGTTCGACTTCTCGTACACGCTCTGAGCAGTGACAGATCATTTATGGTAGTGTGAGGGTCTAGAATTGGTCTGCGGTACAAGCGGGTCGAGACAGAGCGACGGCCCCTACGTCGGATCCCAACGGTACGTAGGATCGCTGCTCCGTCCGCGACCGGATCCAGCGGTTCAGGTCATCCGACGAGATTTCCACATAGACCCTCACACTACCCATTTATCCAGCTATTGACAGCCGGAGTCCCACGTGGTAGAATACGCAAACGCTTGCAGCGTTACGCTTGCCAGCGAGCGCTTGTGTCTGCCGAGGAGACAGACCGCTACCCCTGGCGACACACGATTGGGGTTTCTTGTTGCAGCTTGGGAAAGGAGCACCGATGGCCGTTACCCTGAAGGACGTCGCTTCCGAGGCGGGCGTTGCGGTGTCCACGGCATCGCGGGTGCTTCGTGGCGACCCGCACCCGATGATCGGCGCCGGGACGCGCGAGCGCGTTATGGAAGCGGCGCGCCGTCTGAGGTATCGGCACAACGTGTACGCCCGCCAGCTCGCGCTAGGGAGAAGCGAAGTGGTGGGCATCTTCGCTTCGGCCCTGATGGAGGGCGTGAACCTGGCGAAGTTCCAGGCGCTCGAGAGCGCCATCCGGGCGAGAGGCTATCGTCCTCTCCTGGGGCACACGGCCGGGCACGACGAGCTGCAGGTTCAGTCGGCGAAGGAGTTCATCAGCAGCGCCGTGGAAGGCGTGGTGGTCGCTAACGCGGGCCGCGGGCACCGCCACGCGCTGGAGGTGTTGGCGGAGAGGCGGATTCCCATCGTTAGCTTGGAGCCGCTGGAGGGAGTGGAGGCGGACATCATCACCGTTGACCGGCGAGCGGGCGCCCGCCTCGCCATCCGGCACCTCCTGGATCTGGGGCACCGCCGGATCGCCATGCTCCACTCCCAGCTCGACCGCAGCCCATCCTGGGAACGCTACGAGGGCTACCGGGAGGCGCTGGCGGAGTACGGCTGCTCCGTGGACCCGTCCCTTCTGGTGCCGATCGTCGGCGCCAGCCGTGACGGCAGCTACGCGTTGGGCTATGAAACGGCGCGGCACCTCCTCGCCATCCAGCCGCTGCCCACGGCGGCGTTCTGCAGCAACGACGAGATCGCCATCGGGGCGATGAAGGCCCTGGCGGAGGCGGGCCTGCGGATCCCCGAGGAGATGGCGCTCGTCGGTTTCGATGACATCAAGGTGGCGGCCTACGCGCCCGTACCGCTGACGACGGTGGCGCAGCCGGTGGCGGCGCAGGCGGAGCAGGCGGTGGCGCTCCTTTTCGAGCACATCGCCAACCAGGGCCCGGAGCGGCCGCCACAGGTGGTGCAGATCGAGCCACGCCTGGTCGTGCGCGCCTCCTGCGGCGCAGCCGCCGCGGGGCGGGAAAGGAGGGCTGAAGCCTGAAACGTATCGCGCTTCCGCCCTGAGATAGGGCCAACCGTTGACCGCAAGAGGAGGATTCCGATGGAACGAAGGAGTTGCAGATCGAACGCCTTTACCCTGATTGAGTTGCTCGTTGTGATAGCTATCATAGCTATTCTGGCGGCGATTCTCTTTCCGGTGTTTTCGCGCGCGCGAGACAACGCGCGCAAGACGACCTGCTTGAGCAACCTGAAACAGTGGGGGCTGGGGACCATGTCCTACATGCAGGACTACGACCAGGCATACCCACCGATGTACAGCTGGGGATACCCGTCGTGGGCCCCTTCAGGGACGTGGGTGCCCTGGCAGATGCTCCTCTACCCCTACACCACCCAGGCGAAGCAGCAGAAGTACTCCGCGGAACCGGGATCGATGGCTGTGTGCCCAAACAGCCCGACGGCCACGGGGGGTGCCAAGGGGAGTTGGCAGAACCTGCAGAACGCGGGCTATGGGTGCAACGGCTATGTGTTTGAACGCGTGGGCACCAGCGAGGCCAAGGCCGTCAACCCCGCGAAGACCTACATGATCTTCGACAGCTCGTACCAGGTCATGGGTTACTCCGACGTCAGGGACTGGATCCGGTACCAGGGGCTCACCACTGGAGGCGCAGCGAGGGCTCAGTACATGCCGGGCATCGGCGAGGCATCCGGTCATCCGGAGTACTGCGATCCGCTGGCCGCGGCAGGCTACTCCCGATTGTGCTCGGACTGCAAGAGCGGGCGGCATTTCGTGGGGATCAACATGACCTTCTGCGACGGGCACGTCAAGTGGATCACCATGAGGAATGTGATCAACGAATCCCTCCTTCTTGCGGACGCCGCCGCAGGGCGGCCGAGCGTCGGCGGCGCCTGGCGGCTAGACAACCCGTGAGGTCGGTTCGTGACGCGACTGGCGGCGCCCCGCCTTCGCGGGGCGCCCACATCCCGGCTCTGCCAAACGCCTGTACTTCGTAATATGATCAAGGATGGAGAACCCACGCCGGACCGCGACCTCTTCGGCCAATGGCGCATGGACGTCACGGCGGCGCAGGAGCAGCGACGAGATCACTTCCTGCACCTGGTCCGGGTGGGCGACCGCCGCGAGCTAAGAGAGAGGACCCCCGCCCGTCTCGTAGAGGAGGGCCTGCGGGCAGGTATCGAGATGCAGGCCGGGAAAGCCTCTTCGCATGTCCCCTTCAACCAGGCGGGCGATCTCGGCGGCCACATCAAGACTGCCGAGGCAGAGAGTCTGTGTAGATCGATCCCTGAAGCGGGTGGTGGTGCGCCAGAGCGGGCTCGCCCTGGCGCGGTAGAGCGCGCAGAAGCAGACGAAAAGAGATTACTGAGAATGAAACCCTTACGTTTCGGGGTGCTTGGCTTGAGCCGTGGGTGGTCCTACGGCCGGTTGATTCTCGGCTACGCGGGCTGTTCCGTTGCAGCCGTGTGCGACCTCAACCCCGCCTACCAGGAGAGGCACCGGGCGACCTACCCGGACATCCTGCTCTGCGGCAGCTTCGAGGAGTTGCTGGCCGCCGACATTGACGCGGTGGTCATCGCGGGATACTGCACCGAGCACGCACCCCAGGCGGTTCAGGCGCTCCGCGCCGGCAAGCACGTCCTCTCCGAGGTGACGGCATTCCACACGGTGGCGGAAGGAGTGGCCCTGGCCCGCGCCGTCGAGGAGACGGGTCTCACCTACATGATGGCAGCCAACACGTGCTTCTCGGCAGGGCTGGAACACATGATCGGTGTGGCCCGCAGCGGGCGGCTCGGGGAGTTCATGTACGCCGAGTGCGAGTACATCCACAACATGCCCGCTCCCTTCAATCGCCGCCCGGACGGCAGCATGCACTGGCGCTTCTGGCAGCCCTGCATCCACTACTGCACCCACTCGCTCAGCCCCGTCCTGAAGATGTGCAACGACCGGCCGGTATCGGTTGTCGGGATGAACACCGGCGACAAGATCACGCGCGAGTGGGGCTGGCCTACGGGCCGGGCTGACATGGGCATCGGCCTGGTGAAGATGGCCCGGGGCGGAGTGGTGAGAGTGATGGTCACCTTCGCCAACAGCCGGGTCGGCGGCCATTTCTTCCAGTACTACGGCACCAAGGGGTGCATGGAGAACGACCGCATCAGCCAGAACGCCCTCTACGTGCTCGAGAAGGATAACGCGCTGACCGAAGGCTGGGTGGGCTACGCTCCCCGGCGAGAGCGCCTGGAGCAGGAGATCAAGGCATCGGGGGCAGGGCACGGCGGCGCCGACCATCTGGTCCTCCACGAGTTCGTCAAGGCGATTCGCGAGGGCACGCCCCCTCCGGTGGACATCTACGAAGCCGCCGACGCGACGCTGCCGGGGATCCTGGCGCACCGGTCGGCCGTGGAGGGGGGACGCCCCTTCGTGGTGCCGGACCTGCGTGACGAATCCGTCCGCAAGGAGTATGAGAACGACGACTGGTCGCCCCTGCCGGATGCCCTGGCGCTGGCCAACCGGGGGGCTAGAGACTCGTCCGTGCCGAGAGGAGCAACACCATGAGAAGCATCGTGACGGTACTCGGTCTGGCGTTGGTCGGGGAGGTGGGGGCGTTCGCCGCCGCGGAAGTCCAGCCGCCGGACTTCCGCTATGTCCTGCAGCAGGTGCGGACCACCCATCCCCGGCTCTTCCTCAACCGGGAGATCCTGGCGAAGGTCAAGAAGGATGGGCTGACCCCCGAGCAGCAGCGCTGGCTGGAGGCGCTGAAGGCGAGAGTGGATGGTTACCCGGCGCCGCCGGTCATTGATGAGAAGCTCGTCGCGCACATGTTGAGCGACGCCGGGGGCGTGCGCTACGCGGCGGGCGTGGCGCCCCGGGTACGCGGGGGAGACTGGGGGTACTACTCCGGCCACGCGGCTCTCGCCTACCTGGTGACGGGGGAACGGAGGCACTTCGACCGGGCCGTTCAGTTCCTACAGCACGCCATCGCCCTGTGGGACATCATCCACAAGAACGAGCGCATCTGTGAGGAGCGGGCCTACGTCCGTCTCTACGCGCTGTCGGCCTACGACTGGCTCTATGATAGCCTGACGCCGGAGCAGCGGAAGGGGATCGGCCGATCCCTCTTCGCCCCGCTCCTCTCCTGGTACGAGGGGGCCCGGCGCGGCAATCCCACTCAGATCTACTACGGTGACGAACTCATGGGGTGGTACCTGGGTCTCGTCTTTCTGGGGGCGGACGTCGAGGGTGCCGACGAGCAGACTTGCATCAAGCTCCTACGTGACGAGTACGACCAGTACATCAACCTCTTCCGCACACGCGCGGCGGAACCTGACGGTGTGGTTCTTGCCGGCGCGCTCGGCTACACCACGCAGTTCATCGGCGCCGAAGTCGGCTTCCTCGACTCCTGGCGCGCGGCCATCGGCGGCAACTTCGCCCGCTACTTCCCGAAACGCGCCTACTTCGGCACCTACAGCCTGTGGAACACCATCGCTCCCGGCGGCAGCCGGCGGATCACCTACGGCTGGAGCGATGAACACCACACCGACAACCACCTCGACCCGATGCACCTCCCCTACCTGATGCGCGTCGGCGACCTCTACGCCGACATGGGCGACCTCGTGGATGTGGAGGCGCTGGCGGCGGTGGCCGAGCGCCAGGCTCCCAGGGATCACGATCGCTTCCTCAACTACGGCGTCTGTTACCTCACCCCGGCGTCGCCGCTGCTGATGTCGGCACCCGTTCCTTCACGGGAGCAGATCCAGGCCGTGCTGGCGCGGCTGCCGCGGGCGCGCCACTTCCCGGACCCGATCGGCCACACTTTCATGAACAGCGGCTGGGGCGAGAACGACACCTACGCCATGTTCGTCGCCGGCCGGCAGACGTTCATCCGCAAGCACTACGACGAGAACCACTTCACCATCTACAAGAAGGGGTTCCTGGCGATGGACACCGGGGCGCAGATCTCCGGCGACGGCGACGCGCCGGGTGGCGGCCGCCTCCACCAGACCAACTACTACATGGACACCATCGCCCACAACTGCGTCCTGATCCGCATGGAGGGGGAGGAGTTCCCCGGATTCTGGGGCCACAAGTCCGCCGTCAACAACGGCAGCATGAACCGGAACTACGACGCCGTGGTGAAGGCGTTCGAGACGAACGACCGCTACACCTACCTCTCCAGCGACGCCTCGCCGTGCTACAACCCCGAGAAGGCCGATGAAGTCATCCGCCAGTTCCTCTTCGTCTACCCGGACTACTTCGTGGTCTTCGACCGGGTGGGATCGAAGAGAGCGGACCAGACGAAGACGTGGCTCTTCCATACCCAGCACGAGCCCCGGGTGCAGGGAGACACCTTCGCGGCGGAGCACTGGGATGGCAAGGTGTTCGCGCGCACCTTGCTGCCGCGCGTGCCCAGCCTGTCCAAGATCGGGGGGCCGGGGAAGGAGTTCTGGGCCGACGGCAAGAACTGGCCTCCGGCGGATCAGAAGCAGACCTACATGCACAAGGACGGCGAACCCACTCCTGACCGCAACCTCTTCGGCCAGTGGCGGATGGAGGTCACGTCCACTCAGGAACAGCGGCGAGAGCTCTTCCTGCACCTGATCCAGGTGGGCGACCGCCAGCAGTTGCAGGAGATGACGCCCTCCCGGCTCGTGGATGAGGGTCTGCGAGTAGGCGTGGAGTTCCAGGCCGGGAACGCCTCCGTGCGCGTCCTCTTCAACCAGACGGGCGATCTCGGCGGCCACATCAGGATCGCCGAGGGAGACAACGTGGTGTTGGACCGCCCGCTGACGCGCGGGGTGGTGCGTCAGAGCGGTCTGGCGCTGACGCCCGGCAAGTAGCGCGGAGCCGGGGGCAGGCGCGGCCCACCTACGCCTGCCTGTCTCCGGCCCGGTGCGCCGCCCGGCGCACCGGGTTCTTCACCAGGGATGTCGTTGAGGAGACCACGGTGAGAGTGATGATGGTGCTGACGATGATCATGTGCGTGGGGTCCTTTGCCGCCGCGGCGGGGCCGGAAGGAATGAGAGCGGCGCCGGAACCGGAGGTGGTCTGGCCACAGGAATGGACCGCCTTCGGGCCGCACACCATCAAGCGGATGGGGCGGGAGGGGGAGCCAATGGCCGCAGACCTGCTGCCGGGCGACGCGCTGAAGACAATCCCCAAGGAACTGGTGATCGGCGATCGGCGATTCCCGGGCCGGACAGTGCGCCTGGAGGACGGCGGCCTGGACCTCGCTCGGCTGACACCGGCGGGCACACCGCTCGCTGCCAGGACTTTCTACCTCATGGCGCCGGTCACCGCGGCGGCGGATACGACCATTCGGATCGGATCGGGGGCCGACTGGTGGATGCAGTGGTGGGTAGACGGGGGGCCCGTTTGCAGTACGTTGGGGAAGTGCGGGAACGGCAGCTTCCCGATCACCGGGCGCGACCACGTGTTTGACGTGGCGCTGACCAGGGGTTCGCACACTGTGGCCGTGGCGGTAACTAGCGAGAACGAGAGGGGATTCGCCCTTGCCATCACCAGCCCGCAGGAACTGCGCGCCCATCGGTTGAGTTTCCAGGAAGCGATGGAGGCAGGGAAGCGCCACTACACCCGGCCCGACTGGTCTGTGCCCCTGGATCTTGCCGGGGCCCACCTGGATTTTCGGGAGGCCCTGAAGGCTGCTGCCACCGATGAAGAGCGGGCAGAGGCCCTCCTGGCCGCAGGGGAGAATGATCTGCGCGACATCGAAAACCTGGGCGCGGCCAAGGCCGGGGCGATCCGTCAGGCTTTCGCCGCGGCCGAGGCGCTGAGAGGCGCGCAGGCCGGGCAGAAGGCGCGCGCCGCGCTGGGAGTCGGGGAAACGTGGCTGTTGGACAACAACTGCGCGCAGGCCAGGCGGGAGTTCGCGCGGGCGCGGGCGCTGTCGGATCAGCCGGGCTGGGCGCCCGTAGTCCAGTTTGCCGTGGCTCGCTCGTACCTGCAGGAGAGGAACAACGCCGCGGCGCGGAAGGAACTGGCGCAGTTGGCGGCCCGCACCGACCTGGATCCCGCTCTGGAGTTTGACGTGCGGCTGCACCTGGAGGCCCTGGACGTGGGTCCCCAGATCCGGCCCGACCATCCTAGGCTCTTCTTCAACGCGGATACGTGGCCGGGAGTCAAGGCGCGAGTGGAGGCCGACGCGGGAACTTTCCGGCGGCTCCTGGATGAGGCCCAGGGCCTGCCGGACGAGTTCGAGGTCCGGGACTGGGGAGGCAGGCAGTACATCGGGGGAAGGTATCACCCTGACCTGATGTCGGCGGCGCTCGTCTACCGGGTCACGAGAAACCCGGCGCTACGTGAAAAGATCCGCAAGATGCTGCGGGCCACCGTGGATCACTATCTGGCGCGCGCGGATTACAACGCCGGCGTCGGGACCCGGATGAACTGCCTTGCCGCCCTGGACTGGGTATGGAACGATCTGCCTCCCGCCGAGCGTCAGGCCCTGGCGCACGACCTCCTGGTCCATGCCTACAGTCGGCACGTGCACGATATGCTCACCGGGGTGCGGATGGCGAATCGCGACGCCTACTACTACATGCCGATGATGCACTGGTACGTCGGCCTGGCCACGCTGGACCAGGGGATGGACCCGGAAGACTACATGCGGGCACTGGCCGAGATCGGGCGCGGCTACGACAACCACGTGGTGGCGAGCTTCGACCAACGCCTGGAGGTGATGAAGGACCGCGGCCGGGTCACCCGAGTGGACTACGCCTTCAAGGACCTGCCCACTCCCTGCTGGACGTTCCTGCACTGCTGGCAGTCGGCCATCGGTCCCATCCCTGACAAATGGGCCTTCGCCAGCGGCATCGCGCCGAGTTGCGTCTTGAGAGACACGCTCGGGTTCGCGAGAATCCAAGGGAGAGGGGAACCGGGGTGCTTCCGGCACTTCGGCTATGGCCATTGCTGGAACCCCAAGGACGGCTGGACCGGCGGCAGCCTCCTCTACGACAACCTGGGCCAGTTCATCTACTTCTTCGCCAAGACGCAGCCCGAAGAGGCGGCGATCGCTGCCTACCTTCGGAAGGAGATGGACGAAGCGGGATGCACCGGGGAGGGCCACTACCTCATTCTCCCCTACGTGATGGACCTGTCGGGATCCCCTGCGCCGAGCCTGCCGCAGGGCCTGCCAATCGCGCGCTGCTACCCCACCAACGGGCTGGTGCTCATGTCCTCGGGCTTTGATCCCAAAGCCTCAACCTACGCCCTCTACTCCTGCGGCGGAGGGGCACCTGCCTCCAGTGTCACGCCAGGAGCGGAGGACTACGACGCCGGCCACTTCACCCTCTTCAAGAAGGGGTATCTCGCCATAGACAGCGGCACCCGCGCCCAATGGGCGGACCCGCGCCCCGAGGGCGCCGGGAATTACGCCTTCCAGAGCGTGGCGCACAACACCGTGCTCATCGCCATGCCGGGCGAGGTGATGCCGCGCCAGTGGGGCGAGCCGGTCATCAACACCGGCGGCCAGTGCCAACTGCCCCGCTTCGCCACGGTGCTCGCCTTCGAGACCCAACCCCTCTTCGCCTACGCCGCCACCGACGCGACGGCGACCTACCACCCCGACAAGTGCGCCCGGATGGTGCGCCAGTTCCTCTACCTGCCCCCGAACCACTTCGTGGTGTTTGACCGCGTGGTGTCCAAGAAGGCCGAGTACCCGAAGACGTGGCTGCTGCACACCGGAAACGAGCCGGCGATCACCGGTAAGGAGTTCCGGGCCGACCAGGAGAAGGGCCGGATCTTCTGTCGCACGCTCTACCCCCTGGACGCCGTCCTGGGGAAGATCGGCGGGCCGGGCAAGGAGTTCTGGGCGGACGGGCGCAACTGGCCGATCCCGGACTACTCCCCCTACGTCGGGCCGTACATGAACATGGCGAACGCCGCGGACGTGCCGGAGACCGTGGGCCGTTGGCGGGTGGAGGTGACGCCGGGCGCCGCCCGCGCCGAGGACTGCTTCCTCCACCTCATCCAGGTCTCGGACCAGACGGTGGAGAGGATGGTCGAGAGCAAGGTGGCTGAGAGAGCGGGCCGGATCGAGCTGGCGTTCACGGCGAATGGGCGCGCCTACACCATCGCCCTCAGCAACACCGGCGAGGTCGGCGGGCAGATCCGCATCGCGGAGGGGGGCGGGGTCCTGGTGGACCGCCCGCTGACGCAGGAGGTGATGGAGCAGCGGGGCCTGGCGCTGACGCCCGGCAAGTAGCGCGGAGCCGGGGGCAGGCGCGGCCCACCTACGCCTGCCTGTCTCCGGCCCGGTGCGCCGGGCGGCGCACCGGGTTCTTCACCCGGGACATCATTGAGGAGAACACGGTGAGAGCGATGATGGTACTGACGATGGTCATGTGCGTGGGGTCCTTTGCCGCCGCGGCGGGGCGAGAAGGACCCGGGGCGGTGCCGGAGCCGGAGGTGGTCTGGCCACAGGAATGGACCGCCTTCGGGTCGTACGTTATGGGGCGGATGGGCATTGAGGGGGAGCCAAGGGCGACGGATCTGCTGCCCGGAGAGGCGCTGAAAGCCATCCCCGAGGAGTTGGTGATCGGAGACCGGCGGTTTGAGGGGCAGACCGTGCGATTGGAGGAGGGTCGGCTCGACCTGTCACGGTGCATGAGGCTCGACTCGGCGAGGGGTGGCGGGATCGGCTACCTGATGGCGCCCGTCATTGCGGCGGCGGACACCGCCATCCAGATTGGGGCCGGCGCCAACTGGTGGATGCAGTGGTGGGTGGACGGGAGGCCCGTCTACAGCACGCTGGGGAAGTGCGGGAACGGGATCAGGCCGATCACCGGAAGAGACCACGTCTTCGACGTCACGCTGAGCAAAGGCCCGCACGTGCTGGCGGTGGCCGTGATTGGCCGGAACAACGAGGCCTTTGAGCTGGCCGTTGCCAGCCCGCAGGAGCTGCGCGCCAATCCCTTGAGCTTCGAGGATGCCATGGCGGCCGGCAAACGCCGCCATGCGCGGTACCATTGGTCGGCGCCGCTCGACTTCGCCGGGGCTCGGTCGAGCTTCCGGCAAGCCTTCAGAGCTGCCGCCACGGATGAGGAGCGGGCGGAGGCTCTCCTGGCCGCCGCCGAGAACGACCTGCAAGACATCGAAACCGTGAGTGCGGCGAATGCGCCCGCGATCCGCGCGCCGCTCGCCGCCGCCGAGGCGCTGGAGGGCGCGCGGTCCGAGCAGAAGGCGCGCGCCGCGCTCGGCATCGGCGAGACGTGGCTCCTGGAGAACGACTGCGGACAGGCGCGCGAGGCGCTCGCCCGGGCGCGCGCCCTCTCGGATGAGCCGGGATGGGCCTCGGTCGTCCAGCTCGTCGCGGCGCGCTCGTACCTGCAAGAGAAGAACAACGCCGCGGCGCGCAAAGAGCTGACGGAGCTGACGGCCCGCACCGACCTGAGCCACGCCCTGCGGTTCAGCGCGCGGCTGTACCTGGAGGCCCTCGATGTGGCGCCGCGGATCCGGCCCGACCATCCGCGCCTCTTCTTCAACGCCGACACCTGGCCCGGCGTCAAGGCGCGGCTGCAGGCCGACGCGCAGACCTTCCAGCGGCTCCAAGAGGAGGCCCGGGCCCTGCCGGAGGAGTTCGAGGTCCGGGACTGGGGCGCCCGACAGTACGTGGGCGGGAGGAGCCACCCCGATCTGATGGGCGCGGCGCTCGTCTACCGCGTCACGGGCGACGCGGCGCTGCTGGGCAAGATCCGCAAGATGCTGCGGGCGACGGCGGATCACTACGTGGCGCGCGCGGACATCAACGCCTCCGTCTCGTCCCGGGTGTGTTGTCTCACCGCCCTGGATTGGGTCTGGAACGACCTCGCCCCCGCGGAGCGCCAGGGCCTGACCCACGATCTGCTGCGCCACGCCTATGGGCGGCACGCGCAGGACATGCTCGTGGACTCGCGGCAGGCGGACCGCGACGGTTACTACTACATGCCGACGATGCACTGGTACGTCGGCCTGGCGACGCTGGATCCGGGGATGGATCCGGTGGACTACCTCCGGGCGCTCACCGTGCTCGGACGCGGCTACGACAACCACGTGGTGTCCAGTTTCGCCCAGCGCATCGAGCTGATGAAGGACCGCGGCCGCGTGACCAGAGCCGACTATGCGTTCAAGGATCTGCCCACCCCCTGCTGGACGTTCCTGCACTGCTGGCGGTCCGCGGTCGGATCGATCCCTGACGAGTGGACGTTCGCCAGCGGCGTCGCGCCCAGTTGCGTCCTGAGAGACACGCTCGGGTTCGCCAGAGTCGAGCGGCGCGGAGGACTCACGGGATGCTTCCGGCACTTCGGCTACGGCCATTGCTGGAACCCGAAGGACGGCTGGACCGGCGGCAGCCTCCTCTATGACAACCTGGGGGAGTTCATCTACTTCTTCTCCCGGACCGAGCCTCAAGAGGCGGCGATCGCCGCCTACCTCCGGAAGGAGATGGAAGCGGGCGGCTGCGTCGGTGAAGGCCACTACCTCATTCTGCCCTACGTGATGGATCTCACCGGGGCGCCTCCGCCCGTGCTGCCGCAGGGCCTGCCGGTCGCGCGCCACTACCCGACGAACGGTCTGGTGCTCATGTCTTCGGGGTTCGACACGAAGGCCTCCACCTACGCGCTCTACTCCTGCGGAGGCGGAGCCCCCTCCTCCAATCTGACGCCGGGGGCCGAGGACTTCGACGCCGGCCACTTCACGATCTTCAAGAGGGGCTATCTGGCCATAGACAGCGGCACCCGCGCCCAATGGGCGGACCCGCGCCCCGAGGGTGCCGGGAATTACGCCTTCCAGAGCGTGGCGCACAACACCGTGCTCATCGCCATGCCGGG
>JACQGM010000269.1 GCA_016199585.1 Armatimonadota bacterium | reverse complement strand
GTAGGGACCTAGGAGCCTGTCTGAGTAACCCGATCTGGCCCCACATGTGGGGTCGGAAGGACGCAGGCGCCACTACATATCGTATGGCAACGGGCGAAAAACGCCTTACTCAGACAGGCTCCTAGCGCGGACATCCCGCAGGGCGGCCCACACCTCGTTCGGATCCCTTCGATCCCTCCGCCAGCGACTTGAGGTTCAGCACGACGGCGAGGAGGGCGGCCCCCGCCGCGGCGTAGCGCGTCTCCCGGGCTTCGATCAGCGCCCCATCTCCCGGGTGCCCCAAACAAGGCGAAGAGAACCAGCTAGCCGAGGAACCACTGGGCCACCACCGAGAATGCCATCAGGCCCACTGTCAGCACGACGAGGCGCGCCGCGCGCTGGTCCAGCCGCGAGATCGCCACCGCCTCGGCGAAGGATCCCCGCAGCGACAGACCCAGGCCGCCGAATACCAGCTCCATGAAGAAACCGAGGGGCACGAACGACAGCTTCCCCTGGAGGAGCATGATCACGCCCCCCGCAATGCAGCAGAGAGCCAGGTTCATCATCTTGCACCCATCCCGGCAGGCACAACCCGTACTCCACGCGCACACCGGCAAGGCCTGTCCCCGGTACCCCGTCTCCAGCCTGCCGCTCACGCCGGCGATCCGACGGTACGGCTGTGCCCGTCACCCGAGAGGATACCACCCGGGTGCCCGGCTGTCAAGGGTCAACTGCCCTCCCACCTTCCTTCGGCCCCAGGCGGGGATGGGGCCACCGGTCCGCAAGAGTGCCGCGCCGTGGTGGGGCTCCCGCTGAAGCCGCATGGCGCGCGCGTGCTGTCGAACGGAGACGGAGCGGTGTCGGAGGCTACGGAGCTGAACAACGTGGGGCGGGTGCCGTGAGGAGGCAGGGGGGGGAAGGGGCTGGAGGGCGGGGGGAAGATGGTCGACGGTGCCCTTCCCTCCACGCCGGGCGCTTGTGGCGAGCGTACCCCCTATCAGTGGGGCATCAGGCATGGATGAGATGCTCGCGCTCAAGCACCCGTCGCACCTCCTCGAAGCACGCGGCGATGCTGATCCGGATAGCGACCGTCTTGCTGCGAATGCGGCACTCAAATGCCGACGGCTCAGGAGAAGATCCCCGTGCATGCGTCAGCATTCTCAGGCGCATCTGCGACGGCCTTCGCAAGGTGCAACACCCAGAAGTCCGGAATCGTCAGTGGTGTCCCTCCACGGAGGTCCGCAACGAGCTTGCCATCAACTACCCGGGAGTTGGACAACCGAACTTCGGGGGGCATCTGCGCTTCATGTACCAAGTAGCAGCGGAGGTGCTTGTACATTACGTCGTGCAGCGGCAATGCATGCGGCGTATCGCCGTTGAAGATCACGGTGATACGGTCGGGGGCCGCCGGGCGATTCCGGCGCGGTCCCGCATGCGGCGTATCGCCGTTGAAGATCACGGTGATACCCCCCGGGATGGCCGCAGCAGTCGAGTCGAGTATCTCGGGAGTGATCTCTCTGATGAACTGACGGAAGGCAGCCCCGTCTCCCTTGTCAGGAAAGCGCTCCCTAGAGGTGGCAGCGGCCGCGATGAGGACCTGGATCCAGGCGCCCTCCTTGCGGTCGTTCCCCCATAGGACCTTCGCATCGAGCAGTCGGTCTCGAACACTCATCGCGCGTCCATCCCGAAGACTATGGCAGTATGATGATAGCACACGCCAGGACTGGTGTCAAGCAAGGGCGCGCCTGAATGCCGTCCGCCTTGCAGGATGGTCGCCGCGGTGCAGAAGTCAGTCTCAAGTAGACACGATGGCGCGACACTACGATCGGTCGAGCAACCAATCGACCTCCATCGTCGCCCGCGCCATCCGCTCCGCGTGCGTGCCGCGCACCGTCACCCACCGGCGGCCGCTGGCCGCCAGCTCCTGCTCGAACACTTCGTGCATCCGATGGCGGATCCGCTCGCCGTCGCGGTAGCCGTCCTGCTCGAAGGGGATTTCGTCGCCGGTGAGGAGGTAGAGGTGCGGGCGGCGCCGCTCGGCGATCGCCTCCACCTCGGGGCTGCGCCGGCCCACGTAGCGGCGGTGCCAGATGGCGGTGGCGAAGGCGTCGGTGTCGCAGATAAGCACGCGGTTGGCGGCGCGGGCGGCCGTGTCCTCGCGGCGGCACTGCTCGGTGGCGATGTGGACGAACTCCTCGGTTGTCCACTCGTCGGTGTAGCCGTCCTTCCACTTCTCCACGCAGTATCCCCGGCCGTACTCGGGCACCCACGCCGTCCGGAAGTGCGCGGCCAGCGCCTCCGCCAGCGTCGTGGTGCCGGTCGATTCCGCGCCGAGGACGCACACGCGAAGCACGTAGAACGCGCGCACGCAGGGGGAGAGACAGTCCAGGTGGTCCAGCGGCCGGGCGCGGATCATCGTGCCGGAGCAGGGCACCGCGCGTCGGTGGCGATCCACCATCACGTGAACGGCGCCCATGCAGCGGGCGTAGGCATCGCCGTAGTCCTCGGAGGTGAAAACCGCCTCGGGGGCGGCGCCCAGGATGCGCACGGTGTAGGCGGCCCACCCGGGGCTGTCGTCGTCGGGGAGCGTATCGGCCACGGGGATGACCTCCACCTCCGGGTGCTCCTCGCGGAGGCACTCCAGGCGCACGTCAATCGGCACGCTCTGCTCCGGCTTCCAGCACACCAGCACCCGGAGGTGGTCGCACCGGGCGGAGGCGGTTCGGATCAGGTGGTGGTGCCCCTTGTGCGGCGGGTAGAACTTGCCGATGACGACGCCGGTCCGGTACGGCTTCACGCCTTCACCTCCTGTTGCGCGCGCGCCGCCGGTTCGGTGCCCTCCGCTGAGGGCAGGGCGCGCTTCCAGGCCTCCAGGCCCATCAGGCACATGCCGATGAAGACCAGGTAGAGCGCGGCGGTGAGGCACAACGCGCGCGCGAGGTAGATCCCGATGTAGAGGACGTCGGCGGTGATCCAGACGTACCAGTTCTCCACGCGCTTGCGGTTCAGCAGGTACTGCGCCACCAGGCTCAGGACCGTCGTCAGCGCGTCGAGGAAGGGGGCGGCGTCCCCCAAGCGGATGAAGTAGACCCTCATGCCGGCCGTGGCCGCGATCCCGCCCGCGCCCAGAGCCAGCCCTTCTCGCAGCGAGGCGCGGCCCACGCGCAGCGCCGTGCGCGCCTGGCCGCCATACAGCCACTGGTGCCAGCCGTGCAGCGCCAGCGCGATGTAGACCCCCTGAAGCGCCATGTCGCCGTAGAGGCGCGCCCGGACGAAGAGGAGGATGAAGAAGACGTTGTTGGCGATGCCGACCGGGAAGTTCCAAATGTTCTGGCGCACGACGAGGAGCACGCACACCGCCCCGGTGATGAACCCGAACACCTCATCCACCCGGAGCACGCCGCGCCACGCGCCGGCCATGAGACCGGCAGAGATCACCGCCATCAGGAGCCAGATGCCGCGCATGGTGAGTGGTTCGCGCTTCCGGCGGGGTTTCCTGGCAGCCACGCACGACCCCTCCCGACCCCCTTCCCGTGGCGGGAAGGGGCCGCAGGCCGGGGGTTAGGTACTGCCGCGTGGCCGCAGGCCGGGGGTCGGGTGCTGCCGCGCGCCCGCAGGCCGGGGGTCTGGTCCGTTTGACCAACCCCTCGCCGGGGTAAGCTGACGCGGGAGGGCCTGAAGATGATTTCGGACGCCACCATCGCCAATGCGGTGAAGACCGCCCTGGCCACCGATCCGCGCGTCGGCTCGATGGACATCACCGTATACAGCCACCGTGGACGCGTGCAGCTCCAGGGAGATGTCTCCAGCCCGAGCCAGATCCGCGCCGCCGAGGAGATCGCGCGCAGCGTCCCGGGCGTGGTGGGCGTTCACAACGGACTGCGCGTGGCGCACGTGGCCTCGTCGGCCGGCGCCGTGGAGGCCGCGTGATGGCAAAGCGCGTGGTTCTCGCCCTCGTCGCCGATCTGCACTGCCGCGCCGACACGGCCGACGACCTCAGGCGCGGCCTGGAGCCGGTCAGCGATGAGGCGGACATCCTGGTGCTGGGCGGCGACCTGTGCAATATGGGTCGAGAAGAGGAGGGCCGCGCCCTGCAAGGAGTCCTCGCCGGCATCCGCATCCCGATGGTGGGCGTGCTCGGCAACCACGACTGCCACAGCGGTCAGGCGGGCCTGATCACGCGGATGCTCGAGGACACGGGGGTCTGCGTCTTGCAGGGCGACTCGTGCCGGGTGGCGGTGAACGGCGCCAGCGTCGGCTTCGCCGGCGCGAAGGGGTTCTGCGGCGGCTTCGGCACCTACTGCCTGACCCCCTTCGGCGAGGATGAGATCAAGCGGTTCGTCGGTGAGACCCGCTCCGATGCCCGGAAGCTGGACGACAGCATGGCCGCGCTGCGGGCCGACTTCCGCGTCACTCTGCTCCACTACGCGCCGATCCGCGACACGCTCTTCGGGGAGCCCGCGGAGCTCTACCCCTTCCTCGGGTCCTCCATCCTTTCCGACCCGATTGACAAGCACGGCTGCGACCTGGTCGTTCACGGCCACGCCCATCACGGCGTCGAGGATGGGGAGACCCAGGGCGGGATCCCGGTGAAGAACGTGGCGATGCCGGTGATCAAACGGCCATACGTGGTGTACGCGCTGGAAGCGAACGGGCAGCGGCGCAACCGGAAGAGGAACAAGGATGGCAGCTCGTGAAGTGCTGGAGAGCGTCCTGCCGATCCTGGACGTGACGCGCATCCGCCTGGCCGGCTTCGCCTGCCCGGGGATGGCCCTGTGGGTGCTGGCCCGCGCCCTGCGCCACTGGCGCTGACCGCGGCGGGCTACGCTTCCGCCCGGATCAAATAGGTACAACCACCGGCGCCGGCGGTGTGCCCGATGCGCTCAACGCTGACGCCCTCGCCGAGCGCGCGCCGGAAGAGCGCCAGCTCGCTGTCGCAGAACTCGTGGAACTCGCGCGCCACGCGGCAGAGGGCGCAGTTGTGCTCCTTCAGCACGTAGGCCCCGCCTTCTTCTTGCGACCACTCCGCCATGTAGCCGGCCTCGTCGCGCACCTGGGCGAGCAGCGCCACGCGCTCCTCGAGGGTGGCGGCATCACCGGCGCGCTGGCGGAATGCCTCCTCCTGCTCCTGTTGTCGGCCCTCCAGCACCTGGCGGACCAGCGCGTTGCCGCCGATGCGCCGCACCTGGCGGAGCACCGAGGCCAGGGTCGCATCGTAGAACTTGGGGAAGAGCTCGTCGGCCTCTTCGGTGAGCGAGTAGAGCTGGACGGGACGGCCGATCTTCCGTCGCTGGGTGGTCGTCGCCACCAGGCCGTCAATCTGCAGCACATCCAGGTGCTTGCGGACCCCGACCGGGGTGATGCCCAGCTTCTCGCCCAGCATGTCAACGGTCAGGGGGCCTTCCCGGCGCAGAAGTGTCACGATCTCGCGGCGCGCTGCGGTGATCGGTCGCGTCATGGACAACTCCCTCGCAATCTCCCCTCCCCTTGAAGAGTATAGCAGGAATCGAGCATTATGTAAACTCAAATGTTGGGATACCGTGTGACCCACGGCTGGCGCCAGTCCGTTCCCTCACCACCATCCCCGCCCCACCGCATCCCGGATCGCCGCCAGGGCGCGCGCCTCACCCATCTCCGCCAGCGTCTCGGCCACCGGGCGGGTGAGAGGCGGCAGGGCGCCGACCGGCTCGAAGAAGGCGTTCTTCTCGCGGGTGCCGGCGTCGTAATCGGCATAGGAGACGCCGGCGTAGCGCAGGATGAGGGAGTGCCCCACGAGGATGCGAGCGCCGCGCAGGAAGCTCTCGCGGAACTCGCGCAGCACCGGGCCGTCGAGGTCGTCCACGAAGGGGAGGCCGGCGCGGTTCATCTCGGTGCCGATGCTGATCGGGAGGCCGATGTCGTCGGCGATGGCGACGATGTCGCGCAAGCGGGAGACCTTGAGGGCGCGCACGTCAGGGTCGGTGAAGTTCCAGTTGCGCTCGGGGATGATGTTGAGCGCCTGAGCGCCCTTGGCGCAGAGGCACTCCAGGAGGGCGCGGCCATCCTTCTCGCCGGCGGAGGTGCCATCCAGCCAGGTGATCATCGGCACGGCGCGGCAGGATGCCACCCAGCGGGTGAAGTCCTCCACCGGCGGGAACGTCTCCGCGGAAGGCTGCGCGTAGCCGAGGCCGCCGCGCTTCACCAGGCGCGAGCGGGCCGCCTCCTCCAACGCCGGCGTGCCCCAGGTCGCCCGCACTTCCCCGGCGCCCTTCCCCAGCACGCGCGACCAGAACGCGTCGGCGCCATCGAGTGACGGGAAGGCGGCCTGAGAGCGATCCAGATAGGCGCGGATGATGTGCCGCTCGGTGGCGACACCTCGGGGAGTGAGGGGAAGAACGTCCCGCTCGTAGTCGAGGGCCACCTCCGGGAGGTGGGCGTTGATGCGGGCGACGAGGTCGAGGTTACGGGCGCGGGCGGCATCGCGGAAGGCGGCGAGGCCGGCGGCCTGCGGCGACCCGGACGCGGGCTCGCGGGCGAAGCCGGCGCCCATGAAGTAGGTGACGCCCGGCTCGCCCGGGGAGGTGATCTCCTGATCCGCATAGTCGTGGACGAAGACGCGCGTCTCCAGGTTTGCGGTGACGCGCAGGCCGAGGCGCTCGCCCGCCAGCAGGAACTCCTCCAGGCCGTCCAGCACGTCGAAGTCGCACAGCCCGGCGGCGTAGAGTCCGGCGCGGTGCGCCTCCCGGGCGATGCGCGACGGCGACCACCCCTCGGCGTTGTAGGAGAAGAAAGAATGGTAATGGAGGTTGACGTTCCGGCCCTCCGGGGGCGCGGGGAGAGAGAGCGCCGCCAGGCTCTCCAGCGCCTCCCGGCGCTCCGCGGGGTCGAACGAGTTGAGCTGCTGTTCCCATCGATTCCGGTCGCTCATGGCGAGGGACTGCCTTTCCAGGGCGCGCGCCGCTGCTCCTGCGCACCGAAGCGGTCTGCGCCGTTGCACCGGGGTGTGCTTTCGGCGCGGCGCCACCGCTCTCCTCCTCGCGCCCGCCCTGGTGGACATCCGACCCCACGTACGCTATACTCACTCCAAGGCAGGCCGGTTGAGGAGCGAGAGCGGGCGGTGCGCCCGCTCTCGCTCCCCCGGCGATCCGTACGGATGGATGCCGAGCCCTCGTCTGGAGGTGGCAGTCGGATGGCAGCGCACGGTTCCCCCGGAGTGGCACTGACCTGGAGCGGGAAGCGCGACGGCGCGGCGGCCCCCCGGGAGGCGTTGGATATTGCCGGCGCGCTCCGGGTGCGCGAGCGCGTTGATGAGACCCGCGCCGCCCGAGACGCTCGTGGCCGGGACCATCCATCCCTCTTCGACTCGCCTCTACTACCCAACGACCCAACCACCCGACCACCCGACGTCCCCTGGCGCCACCGCCTCATCTGGGGCGATAACCTCTTCGCAATGGCGGCCCTTCGCGAGGAGTTCGCCGAGAAGGTGGATCTCGTCTACATTGACCCGCCCTTCGCCGGTGGGTCGGAGTTCACCTACGCGCCCCCGGTCGGGGGCGCGGCGCCGGCCGCCGCGCCGGCCTATCGCGACTGCTGGCCGGGCGGGGTGGGCGCCTACCTCTCGATGATCCACCCGCGCCTGGTGCTGGTGCGCGACCTCCTCTCCCCCACCGGGTCCCTCTACGTCCACCTCGACCCGACTGTCGCGCACTACGTGAAGGTGCTGCTGGATGAGGTGTTCGGGCCGGCGTGCTTCCAGCGCGAGATCGTGTGGCGGATCGGCTGGGTCTCCGGCTACAAGAGCGCCGCCCGCAACTGGATCCGCAACCACGATACCATCCTGTTCTATGCGAAGGACCCCCGCCGCTTCACCTTCAACAAGGAGTACCTCCCCTACCCCTCCGGCTACCGGCGCCGGGGCGGGCAGAAGGCGACTGGACGCGGCCACCCGATCGACGACGTCTGGAACGCCAGCCCCGCCGAGCACGCGCGGAAGGGGGGCGGCTCGCTCGATTCCATCCAAATCAAGAGCTTCTCACGGGAGAAGACCGGGTTCGCCACGCAGAAGAATGAGAGCCTCCTGCGGCGCATCCTCTCCGCCTCCTCCAACCCCGGCGATCTGGTGGCCGACTTCTTCTGCGGCTCCGGCACCACCCTCGCCGTCGCCGCGAAGCTCGGCCGCCGATGGATCGGGAGCGACCGCTCCCGCTTCGCCATCCACGCCACCCGCAAGCGCCTGCTCGACATCCCGGATGCCGCGCCCTTCGACCTGCTGACGATGGGCGCCGCCGAGCGCCGTTGGTGGCAGGGAGCCGGGTTCGGCACGGGCAGCGCGGAGTGCGGAGCGCAGAGTGGATTGGACCGCTGCCGGGCACGCATCCTCAGTCTCTACGGCGCCGCCCCGCTCGCGGGTCTCGCCGCTGCGGAGGGCGAGAAGGGGGAGGCGCTCGTCCGCGTCGGCCCCGTGGACGGGCCGGCGGACCCCGCCGAGATCGAGCGCGCTGCGGCAGAGTGCATGCGCCTCGGGCGCCGGGAGCTGCACGTGCTCACTTGGGAGGACGCGGAGACCGGAGACGGAAGATGGGAGTCCGGGCCGTCGGCGGGCGGCATCATGATCCGGCGTTTCCGTATCCCGCGCGAGGTGATGGAGGAGGACGCCGGGCCGGGGAGCATCCGGTTCCCCGAAGTGCCCCGGCTGGAGGTGGCCGTGAGCTTCCCCCGGCCGCTCACCGCAGTCGTCTCCCTGGTGGCCTTCGCGCACCCCTCCCCGGAGACGCTGGCGGGGGCGGCGAGCGCCCCTGCCGCCGAGTGGCACGATGCGATAGACACCTGGATGGTAGACTGGGACCATCACGGGCCGGCGTTCACCGACGGTTGGGTAGCCTACCGCACTCGCAAGTCCCCCATCCTGCGCCTCACGAGCGATCCCTTCGTCTACCGGGGCCCCGGGCGCCGCTGCATCGGGGTGAAAGTGGTGGATGCCCTCGGCTTCGAGACGTGCCGGTCGGTGGTGGTCATCGTGCGCTGAGACCCGCCGCCGGCCTCCTTGCCGCTCGGGCGGGCGGCGCCCGAGAATGATCATCTGGCTTAAAAAAAGTTAAACCTTCCGCCTTCCTGCTGCATCTAACAGGACGAGCGCTGATAGGAGCGCAAGTCGGGGCAACGAGGATGGGCCGGGATGGCGGACGGTGGTAGGTGTGGGTAGGGGCGGAGCGCCATCTGCCGGCCTTCCTCGGGATCCCCGTGTCGGAGGATACCAGGAGGGCATGATGGGGACGAATGCGGCGCACGTCACGCGGATGGCGGTGGGCCTCTCGGTGGTCGGGTTGCTGGTGCCGTACCGCGCGGACGCTTACATTGACCCGGGGACGGGCAGCTACGTGCTCCAGCTCGGGCTGGCGATGGTGTTCGGGGCTGTCTACTCCGTGAAAGTCTACTGGCGCGAGCTGCGCCGCTTCATGGTGCGCCGGGCCGGCCGGCCAGGGAGGAAGTGAAAGCGGGTGGGCACCGCCGTCCTCCATCCACTCCTCTTCGCGGTGTTCCCGGTGCTGTCGCTGGCAGCGCGCAACGTGCGCCAGGTACAGTTCGACGGCACCCTGGTGAAGCTGCTGGCGCTCTTCATCCTGGTGGGAGGCGGCCTGTTCGTCGTTCTCCGGCTGGCGCTGCGTGATGCCCACCGCGCCGGGCTGGGCGCCTCCCTTCTGGTTCTCCTCTTCGTCTCCTATGGACACCTGCACGCCGGCGTCTCGGCGGCCATGGGGATCGGTGCGTCGCGCACCGGGGCGCTGGTCGTCTCCATGCTCATCCTGGCGCTGGCAGGGCGCGCCATCCTGCTCACCCGGCGCGACCTGCGGAGAGTGACCGCCGTCGCCAATGCCGCGGCCCTCTTCCTGGTCATCCAGCCGGCGTATCTGCTGGGGGCGTGCGCGCTGCAGCGCCAGCACTACGCGACGGCGGCCGGCGCGGCTCCGGTTGCAGCCGCCCGGTCCGTCGCGCCCGGGCCGGACGCCGACATCTACTACATCATCCTCGACCGCTTCGCCAGCGCCAGCGTCCTCCGCGAGTCCTACGGCTTTGACAACAGCGAGTTCGTTCGTGACCTGCGCGCGCAGGGCCTCTATGTGGCCGATCCCGCCTTCGCCAATTACCTGAAGACGGCCCAGTCCCTGGCGTCCTCGCTCAACATGCGGCACCTGACGCCGCTGGCGCAGGCGGTGGGCGAGGATTCGAACGATTGGGCGCCGGTCCATGCGATGCTGCGGGACCACGAGGTGGGGCGATTCCTGAAGACACGCGGCTACACGTACATCCACCTCGGCTCCTCGTTCGAGGCCACCGAGAACAACCCCCACGCCGACGTCAACCTGCACGGGGGATCCGTTTGGTCATCCTTCTTCGTGCAGTCACTGACGGAGCAGACGATGGCCCGCGCGTTCGGCTTCGGAACGGGACCGATAACCTTCCGCGACCAGCACCTGGCGGCCGCCCGCTTCCAGATCGAGAGCCTGGCCCGCATCGCCAAGGACCCCCGCCGGACCTTCACCTTCGCGCACATCCTGATGCCCCACCGGCCCTACGTGGTGGACCACACGGGCCGTGTGGTGCCGTTCGAGGTGCTGATGGAGCGGAGCGAGCAGGAGAACTACGTCGAGCAGCTCCGCTACACCGCAACCGCAGCCACAAGGCTTGTGCGCCAGATCCTGGCGACCTCGCCGGAGCCGCCGATCATCCTGCTGCAATCCGACGAGGGACCCTTCCCCCACCGCTATTTCAAGGACGAAGAGGGCTTCAACTGGCGCGGGGCCACCCCCGCCGAGCTGCGCGAGAAGCTGGGCATCCTCAGCGCCTACTACCTCCCCGGCGGGCGCCGGGGGCTCTACCCGACCATCACCCCGGTCAACTCCTTCCGCGTCGTCCTCAACCGTTACTTCGGCGCAGAGCTGCCGCTCCTGCCCGACCGCTCCTACGCCTTCCAGGATGGTCGCCACCTCTACCGCTTCGCGGACGTGACGGAGACCATCCGGGCCACGGCGCCTCCCGCCGTCGCTCGGACCAACGCCGAGCCGCGTTGATGGGTGGTGCAGCGGTGGTGATCGTCGCCGGCCAGGCCGGGCGCTCGTTGTAGAGGCTCGTCAGCGTGCGCTTGGACAGCTTCGCGGCATGCTCGGGGTTCCTGAGCACCCGGCGAGAATGGCGCACCGTGCCGATGCCCCGGGCGTCGAGGAGATGCGGGCAAACGGACAAGGAAGCGCGCTATGGCCCGGCCACTGCGAAGCGGTGGTTCCCGCCAAGGAGCAGCACCGTGTCGTGTCGCCAGCTCACGCCCGAGGATGCACATGTCGACCGCTCCGGACTCAGTGAAAACAGCGAATCGCCCGTTCACAGTGATTGGGGGAGCGCCGGGCCGCAGGAAGGCCAGGCTGCAAGGCACCACGCCGAATGCCGCCGAGCCGCCAACGCCGGAGAGGGTTAGGTCCGGCGGCGGAGGCAGCACCGGTGGCAGACCGGGCAAGAGGTCGCCCGACAGCACCGTGCAATCGGCTGCCGTGTCCACGAGGAACCGCACGTCGTGGGCCGCGCGCCCGGCCACGAGGATGTCCGCCAGGATAGTCGGGCGGACCACGTGGTCATCACATTCGTACCACTCGCCGTGAAGCTCCATAGATGCGCCAGCCCTTCTCCTTGGGGCTCGATCGGACGAGCAGCCCATCGTCGTCGGGGTGGTGCCGGCGCGCCCAAGCCCACGCCTCGTCGGGGGTTTCGGCAACGTGCAGCTCCTCCCCGGCGATGACCACAACTTTGCCGCGGTACCGCTCGTAGATGGTGCGCATCTGTTGGCAGAACACCGCGTCGTTGCGCAGGTATCGCGCCCGCCGCGCCTCCATCTCTCTGATGACCTCGGGGTCCGTTATCTCCCCGAGGACCGTCGGCTCTCCCAACATCGCGGCACATCCCGTCAGCCCGAGTATAGCGTATCGGAACGCGGGCGTCAACGCGCATCGCTCGCCCGCTCCCCATTCAGCCCCGGCAGCCGCTCCCGCACCGCCTCATCCGAGAGCGATGCCTCCCACCCATACGCTGCGAACACCGCCGCGCCCAGCTTCCGGTGCGCCAGGCCGGGCGCTCGTTGTGGAGGTTCGTGAGCGTGCGCTTCGCCGGTTTCGCGGCGCACACAGCGCGTGGGGAGCGCGAGCGGTCGGGCAAGCAACTCGGGTTTGACGGGGGCGGGTGCTCGTGCTATACTGGCGTGTAGCACCAAGTAGGAAGGGATTGCCCGACGTACGTGACACGGGTGTTGTGTGTGGCCCTGGGCGGAGCGGCAGGCGCAGTCGCCCGCTACCTGGTCGGCGGGTGGGCGGCAGCGCGCTGGGGCACAGCGTTCCCCATCGGCACGCTGCTCGTCAATGCCACCGGCTCACTCCTGCTGGGCCTGGTGGCCGCGCTGACCACCGACCGTTTCGTGGCGCCGCAGGCACGCCTGCTCCTGGGCGTCGGCTTCCTGGGCGCGTACACGACCTTCTCGACGCTCGCCTATGAGACACTCGCGCTGCTGGCGGGGGGCAGCTTCGTCCGGGCGGCGCTCAATGCGGTCGGCAGCCTGATCATCGGGCTGCTGGCAGCGTGGGTGGGCAGCGTCATCGGGCGCTTGCTGTGAGGTGCAGCATGAAGTTCACCGGACCGGCGAAGTGCGTGCGCATCTACATCGGGGAGTCGGACCAGTGGCACGGCCGGCCGCTTTACACCGCCATCGTCGAGCGGCTGCGTGAGAAGGACCTGGCAGGCGCCACCGTGCTGCGCGGCATCGAGGGCTACGGCGCCAATTCGCGCATCCACACGGCTCGCATCCTGCGTCTCTCCGAGGATCTACCGGTGGTCATCGAAGTTGTGGACGTCGCCGAGCGCATCGAGCGTATCCTCCCGATGCTGGATGAGATGGTGACGGAGGGCCTGGTCACCATCCAGGACGTGGATGTGGTGCGCTATGTCCACTCACAGCCCCGACAGCACCCCTGATCCGCCACTCCCACACCAACCTGCCCTCAGAGGACCCCCTTCGTCGAGGGTACCTCGGTGCTCCCCTGCTCCACCGCCTTCGCCGCCCGCAGCGCGCGGGCGAACGCCTTGAAGGCCGCCTCGATCAGGTGGTGGGTGTTCTCTCCGGCGAGGGCCGTGAGGTGGAGGGTGACCGCCGCGTTGAACGCGATCGCCCGGAAGATCTCCAGAGCCAGCTCAGCGTCGAACTCACCCACCTTCCCGGATACCGGCACGTCGTAGGAGAGGAAGGGGCGGCCGCTCAGGTCCAGGGCGCACTGCACCAGCGCCTCGTCGAGGGGAATGAGGGCACTGCCATAGCGCGTGACACCCGCCTTGTCGCCCAGGGCCTGGCGGATCGCCTCGCCGAGTACAATGCCGGTGTCCTCGGCCGTGTGGTGGAAGTCAATGTGAACGTCGCCCCGGGCGCGGAGGGTCAAGTCCACCTGGCCGTGGCGTGCGATCTGGGCCAGCATGTGGTCGAGGAAGCCGACTCCGGTGTTGATGTCGTGCTGTCCGGTGCCGTCCAGGTCCAACTCCAGGTGGATGTCCGTCTCACCGGTGCGCCGCTCGATCGTGGCGCGGCGGGGTTTGGGTTTCACAGTGGGGATCCCTCCGGCCGGCCGGGTGCCAGCGTTGAAATGGTTCGGCCGAACCGCGCTCTACGGCTCAGCAGAACGCGGGTGGATGGACAGGATGCGGACAGCACTCCGCCCCTCGCCGCGTCTCTTGGCGACCTCGTCGCTTAGCCCGTGCCAGTCCAGCAGTGGCTCTCCCGAGGCGATGATCCTGGCACGGATCTCCGCAAGGCGGCGCCCCAGTTCCGTCCTCGGCCGCGCTTCCACGGTCCTGCTCGCTATCATCGCTCCCTCCCATCGGAGACAGGGTCGGACGCGCGCGATCCGCCGCGCGACCATGGATCCGATTCGCGACATCCGTCGGTCATCCTGCTCGATCCCCCGACGCTCCGACGCACCGCCTGGCCGGTACTCGACGGCCATGAGCCACGGCCACAGACCGCATCGACACGCCAGGCGTACTACACCTCCACCACCCGCCCCGTCTCCAGCGACTCGATCCCCGCGGCGATCACCTGCTGCGCCGCCAGGCCATCGGCGCCGGAGCCGTCAATCTCCTCCGGCGGGACACCTTCCGAAACCTGCTTCAGGAAGGCATGGAGCCGCTCGCGGAAGGTGTCATCGAAATCGCGGTAGCCTCCGAAGACCGGGTTGGAGTAGACCGACTTCACCGCTTCGCCCGCGGGATAGAGGGTGACTTCGCGCCACATGTCGTCGAGGACGAAGCGGCCCTTGGTGCCGGCCACCTCGCAGCGCTCCATCGGGTGGCCGCGGGCGATGTCGTAGCTGCTGGTGAGATGGCCCACCATGCCGTTGCGGAACTCCATGTTGAAGGAAGCGGTGGACCAGATGTTGCGGCCGGGAGCCTTCACGGCGAAGCACTGCACCCGGGCGATGTCGCCGCAGTAGTGGCGCATCACGTCCACCGAGTGCGGATTGAGGGCCTTGAGGTGGAAGTAGGGGGAGTCGAAGCGGCCGGGCTTGTCGATCCAGAGCGCCATGTTGACGAAAAGGAGGTCGCCGAGGCGGCCCTCGTCGAGCCACTGGCGGGCGAGGCGGGCCGCCGGGGTGAAGCGGTGGTTGAGGTCAATGCCGAAACAGCGGCGCCGCTCGCGGGCGACGCGCACCATCTCGGCGGCTTTCGCGATGTCGTTGCAGATCGGCTTCTCGCACAGGACGTGGCAGCCGGACTCGATGGCCTGGAGCGTCGGCTCGCAATGGTCGCTGGCGTACTCGTAGCCGCCGGTGGCGACGCTGCAGACGTCGGGCGCGAGCGCCGCCAGCATCTCCGGCGCGCTCGTGAAGCACGGCACTCCCAGGCGCTCGCCGGCAGCCCGGGCGCGCTCCTCAATGACGTCACAGACGCCGACCAGCTCGGCCAGCGGGTCCTCCCGGTAGATCCGGGCGTGCAGGTTCCCGATCGGACCCAGGCCGATCACGCAGACTCGCAGCATGACGCTCCTCCCGAGACGGGATTCGTCCGTCACCTTCGTGGTTACGAGACGAACCCCTCACCCGGCAGGTTCGGCGGCGAGGCAGGTAAGTCCTGGGTGAGTGCCAGCCTCTCAGCCTCGACGCGGTCCTCTCCCAGGGGAATCAGCTCGGACGTCGAACGGTGAGGAGAAGGGATACTGAAATGCCGCTTGAGCGCCTGGACGCCCACGCCTTGGTGAACGAGTGCTGTTGGTGTGGCAAACGCCCGCGGCCGAACAGAGAGCACTTCGCACTCAGCGGGGTGGCCCGCGACGAGGTGGACCTGTCGCCTTATGAAGGCGCGGGTATCCGCATTCCGCTGGAGACGCAGACGAGGAGAGTGGATGCGATCGTGCCCACGGCGACCGCGCCGGCCCGGCGCGAAGGGTACAACGTGATCTTCGTGCTCTGCTCCCGCGCGTGCGGCGCCGCTCTGAGGGACGCCCTACGGAAGGAGATTCTGCTGGGCCAGCTTCTCCGCGAGGTGGCGGACGAAGCTACCTGATGCCCTCGACCGAGGGGGCGAGTCGTGGGCCTGGACCGAGATCGTGGAACCGCGAGCGACACCGTCCGTGTCACGAGCGAGTCGGTAGGAAGCTCCCTGCGGTCGGCCAGGGCGCCCGGCGTGATTGCGGTGTGGAGTGACCCCCGGCCGCGCTGCGTCCAACGACGTTGACGGGCGCCGAATCGACCTGCTATAATGGTCCACGGATGGTGAGGAGGAATGGCTGCGCCCTCTCGCCGGTCGGGAACTCCTGGAAGGGGGAAGCCCCAGTGACTCCGGTGCCCGTTCAAGAGGTCGAGGAAGCGGTACGCCAGCTCTCGTCGGAAGACCTGGCCGCCTTCCGCGAATGGTTCGCCGAGTTTGACGCCGATGCCTGGGATCGGCAGTTGGAGGAGGACATTCTGGCCGGCCGGCTCGATGCCCTGGCCGACGAGGCGATCCGGCAATCGCAGAAGGGGCTCTGCACGGAGCTGTGAGACACCGCGCCACGCCCCAGTTCTGGTCCCTCTACCACCGATTGCCGGAGGAGGTCCGGGAACTGTCGGACCGATGCTACGATGTCCTTCGGAGGAACCCCCGGCATCCCTCGCTGCGCATGAAGAAGACCGGTCGCTTCTGGACCGTTCGGGTCGGCCTGCACTACCGGGCGGTGGCGGTGGAACACGAGGGCGACCTGATCTGGTTCTGGATCGGCACTCACGCGGAGTACGACCGCCTGCTGTGACAGGCCCAGGCAACCTGAACAGGCGGCGGCCGAGCCACCTTCCCCCGGATCAACACCTTACCGCTCGCCCTCACGCCGCCGTGCAGCACCCGGGGCGCCCGGATAGGTGGCGGGCCTACCGACCCCCCCGTGCAGCCAGCGCAGGCCGCCTGGCCACCCGGCGGCGCTCATCTCCAGAATGGTACGGTAGTACTCATTCAGGGCGCTGACCGTGTAGTCATACTCGCGCCTCTTCCAGATGGCGTACTCGGCGATGGCGCCGGCGCGGAACTGGCCGGGGGTAGTGTAGAACCCGCCCGTCGCCCGGCAATGCGCCTCGATGAGGTCGGGGCTGCTCATCAGGTCCCAGGTGGATGCGGGCCGGCCGCCTGGAAGCCGGTAGACCACTGCCGTGCTGGGGTCCGCCGCGCCCCACACGCCGCTGCGGGCGGCCTCGATGATCGCGTGCCCGCAGTAGGCGCGAGCGGTGTCAGCCAGGCACACCAGACGGGCAGGGATCCCCGCCACCTGACACAGGGCGCACGCGGCCCGGGCGACGTCCGTACACCAATCGGAGCCGCGCCGGATGATCTCCTCCTCCAGGCCGCCGAGCCTCGCCTCTGCCAGTCCATCGGGGGCTCGTTCACCCAGCGCGCTGCAGAAGCGGGCGATCCCCTCCAGCCCTCCTCGTCGCTTGCGCATCCGTCCACCGCTCGTGCCGCGTGCTCCTCCAGCTCCGGTCGGGCACCCCGGTCGTAGCCGACCCGCACGGGCGCCGCGGACGGATAGAGATGGTCGACCGTCTCGGGGCAGAGGCGGACCATGCGCTCCATCAGCACGCGGTCCACCGAGCCGGGGGCGTGGGCATCGTTCGCCAGCATCATTCGGTAGGCAGCGCCGAACTGCCCGATGCCCTGATGTACAGAAAAGTCCCAGTTCATTCATCTGCCCCACCGACGACGTCCGCCGGGGAGAGTAGCGAGACGGAGCCGTCACCAGCGGCGCTCCGCAGCGCCAACGTGAAGCCCGCACGCGCGAACAGCCCGCAGTGCGCCCGGCCCGGCAGGTATCACCCCTCCCGGCCGGGCCGGCGGATGCGCACGTAGTTGCTGGTCGGCACGATGTCGAAGTCGCCAAAGCGCTCCATCGCCGCGTCGAAGAGCCGGTTGAGCCCGAAGTTGTCCGCCGGGTAGTGCGGGATCACGACCACGCTCACGCGGCGCTTGCGCGCCACCTCGTTCAGCGGCTCGCTCGTCGCCACCACCCAGAGCGTGCCGCACCCCGCTTCGCAGATCGCCTCGAACACCTCCGGCGTCGGGTTCCACCCGCCATAGAAGCAGAAGTACACCTTGCCAAGGGGGTCGCGCCGGTCGCCGACGGCCACCTCGGTGCCCTTGCCGCGCTCGATGAGCCAGCGGACCTCGGGCAGGGAGTCGCAGTAGGCCACCAGGTCGCCCACGGTCCTCAAGCCCTCCTCGCGGAGCGCGCGGGCGCCTTCCTGACGTAGGAAGGCATCGGCCGGGCTGTGGATGGTCATCAGCGGCAGTCCGAGCGCCTCCGCCACCTGGTTCACCGGAGCGTTCACGGATCGCTGCTGGCCTTCGGCGCCCTTGCGGATCAGCTTCTCCGCCTTGTGCGCGGGCACCCCGAAGTCGGTGAGCATCCTCACCTGCGGCCAGATCGTGTCTCGCCGCGAGCCGAGAGCGCCGGCGATGCCGCTGGTATGGTGCCCGAGCACCAGGTCCACCGGGCGGCCGTGGTGGCGCAGGGCATCGGCGAGGAGCACCTCGCCGACGGTGATGTCGATGCCACAGACGAGGCGGCGCACCGGCGTCTCCGGATCGCCGTAGACCAGGCGGGTATCGCCGAAAGGGTTGGTGAAGCGCTCGGCGTCAAACCCGGCGCGCTCCTTCCCGTCCAGACCCTCGTACTCCTCGCGGGCTTCCCTCATCTGCCGGCGCAGCTCCTCGGGGCCGCGCGGGTCGCGCTCCATCCCTTGCTCGATGGCGAATTGGTAGAGGTCGCGGATCGTCATCGTACCCTCCTCCCGGCGCTCCGGCAGTCTTCGCCGCGGCGCCGGCCCTGGACTACGCCGGAGGGAGGGGGATCTCCTTCAGCCGGGCGAGAGGGACGGTGATCCGCCCGTGCCCGCAGCAGAGATCGAGGATGCGGCTCCCCGGGGGCAGCGCCAGCAGATCGGCGATCTGATCGCCTTGCCGCCGCGACCGCTCGGAGATGAGGAACCCGCCATAGATGCGGAAGTAATCCTCGCCAAAGAACTCTTGATACCAGGGTATCTTGCTCATGCGGCCCCTCCCACTTGTGGCTCCAACCCGTCGTCCTCGGCGTCGTCCTCGAAGCTCCCCGTCTCCTTGTCCAGCCGCAGCTCCATGCGCCAGGTGAGCGGCCGGAAGCCGAGGCGCTCATAGAAAGCGAGCGCCGCCGTGTTGGTGACCCAGACGGTGAGCTGGATCCCCTCCAAGCCGCGCATCTCCGTCCAGCGCCGGGCCTCCGCCACCAGGGACCGCCCGATGCCTCGGCGCCGCCATGCCTCGTCCACCGCCAGGTTCTCGACCAGGGCGAAGGTGTGCGGCCGAAATATCGGATAGTCGGGGTGGGCCGCCGCCTTGACGCTGAGGAAGCCGACCACGACCCCGTCCACTTCCGCGAGGAGGGTGTCGGCATCGGGTGGGTCCACATAGGCCGCGACCCACTCGCGGGTGCGCGCCGGCCCGGCATGGGCCTGGAAGACATCCGGCAGCAGCTCCGCGTGGGCGCGGTCGGCCTGGGCTGCGATGCGGCAGATGGCCGGGTAGTCGCGCATCGTGGCGGGGCGGATGTGAAGATCGGCGAACCGGCGTGTCAGATGCACCTGCGGTCCTCCCCGGTGCGTGACCAGTGATGAGTGATGGGCGATGCGCCGGCTCACCCATCACTCATCACTCATCAGACGGACGTCCGCCCTCCGCGTGAGGAGGGTACCATCGGTTACGGGGAAGCGTTTCACCCGGCCCCAGCGTTACTCCCGCATCCGCCGGTACGACTCGTATCGCCTGGACGTGATCTCCCCGGCGGCGACCGCATCCCGCACGGCGCACCCCGGCTCGCGCAGGTGGGCGCAGCCCGCGCCGAAGCGGCAGCCGCCCAGGTAGGGGCGCATCTCACGGAAGAGAGAGGCCACCTCCGAGGCGGGCACCTCCCAGAGGCCGAACTCGCGCACGCCGGGAGTGTCCACCACGAAGCCGCCGTCCTCCAGGGGGAACATCTCCAGGTGCGTGGTGGTGTGCTTCCCCTTGCCGGTGGCGGCGCTCACCTCATTGACGCGCAGCCCCAGGCCCGGCTCGAGGGCGTTCAGGAGGCTCGTCTTGCCCACCCCCGATTTCCCGGCCAACACCGAAACCCGCCCGCGGAGCGCCTCCGCGAGCCCCTCCAGGCCCCGACCCGTCACCACGCTGGTGAGGAGCACGCGGTATCCCAGGCGGCGGTACATGTCGGCCTCCGGCTGCAGCGATGACTCCTCGGCCAGATCCAGCTTGGTGACGCAGACGAGCGCCTCGATGCCGGCGGCTTCCGCGGTGGCGAGGTAGCGGTCCAGGAGGTTCCACCTCGGCGGGGGCTGGGCGGCGGCGAAGATCGGGACGAACTGATCCACGTTGGCGACCAGGACCTGCTCCAGCGGCCGGGAGCCGGGGGCGCGGCGGGAGATGCGACTGCGCCGGGGGAGCACGCCGGTGATCATCCCGGCGCCGCCGCCGCCGGGCAGGAACTCGACCTCGTCGCCCACGGCCACCGGGTCCACGACGCGGATCTCGCGGACGCCGACCACGTGCGCGCGCAGCGAGGATGGGTCGGCGGTGGGGCGGACCAGATCCTTGCGCAGCTTGTTCGAGAGGGAGCACGCAACAGCGCCGCCGGGCGTGCGCAGCCAGTAGCGGCCTTGCGACTTGCGGAAGACGGTGCCACGCCCCGGCTGGCGGGCGGGCGCATCAGTATCTTCTCCAGGTCTCCGCACCACATCCTTCTCCCATCCCACAGACGTGCCGGGGCCACCGCTGGTGCGGCGGCCCCGGCGAGGCATTTCCCGGTTAGCGACTACCGGCGCCCTGCCTCCGGGGCGGGTGTGACGTCCTTCATGATCACGCCCACCTCCTTTCGCGCCGGGGAGAGCGCATCGGCTCGCCCCCGGCGAAGGCGCGGTATCGTGCGCGCCTCCAGTCCCTCTATCGAAACGGGCGGGCGCGGTGGTAAGGAGGGATTGCGCATGAGAGAGCTCGTCGCCCGCGCGGCGACAAGCCGGCCCCCGTCTTCCTGCCGGCGGGGCGCTACTCCGGCAGCGTCAGGTGGGACCCGAAGAGGCCGGTGTAGAAGCGGAGCACCTCCACGGCGACGGCGATCCCGATGAGCAGAATGAGCAAGGGGGTGAGCATGCTCGTCATCACCTTGATGGACGTGCCCGCCTCGCCCTCGGCGTAGTCGGCCACCTTGTCGAGCATCGCATCGAGGTCGCCGGTCTCCTCGCCGGTGATGAGCATGTTCATCGCCATCGGCGTGAGGGGGTGCGAGGGGCCGAGGGCGACGCTGAGACGCTCGCCGCGCTGCACCGCCGGCAGTGCCCGGCGCAGGCGCTCGGCGAGGAACGCGTTGCCGCAGGCGTCCGCCGCGGTGCCGACGGCCTCCGGGTAGGGAACACCGGCGCGGTAGAGGCTGGCGAGCGAGCGCGAGAACTGCGCGACCGCCACGTGGCGGACGACCCTCCCCACCAGGGGGATCTGGAGCTTCATCCGGTCGAGCCACGGCGCGCCTGCAGCAAAGCGGTTGACGAGCACGACTGCGGCGATCAGGAGGAAGAGGGGCACGACCGTGGACCAGATCGCGCTGCCGAACCCGCTCACGCCGCCGGGGGCGCTGCTCCCGGCGATGCTGCCGACGATGAGGCGCACCGCAACGGGGATGACCAGGGCGGCGCCGACAACCAGCTTGGGGTAGGCCGTCTCGCGCCGGATCGTCTGGCGCAGTTGGTGCTGGCGCTCGAGCACCTCGGCGATGCGCTGCAGGGCGGTATCGAGGAAGCCGCCCTTCTCCCCGGCGCGCACCATCGCCAGCGCCGTCGGCGAGAAGACGCGCGGGTGCCGGACGAAGGCGGTGGAGATCGGCAGGCCCCGGTTCACCGCCGCCTGCGCCTCCAGCGAGATGCGGGAGAGCGGCCCCCGGCTCTGCTGCGCCATGATCTCCATGCACCGGGCCAGCGGCATCCCCGAGTGTACCGCCGTCGCCAGGTGGTGGAAGAAGACGGAGAGATCGAGGGGGGACACGCCGCGCTCGCCGCGCCCGGGCGCCGCCGCGGGACCGGGCGCGCGCAGAGCCACTCCCGGGCCTGCTGGCGCGGCCGGCACGACCATGTCGGGGGCCGCGACCCGGCCCTTCGCGGGCACCACGCGGAGGGGCCAAAGGCCCTGGTCGCGCAGGGCGCGCCCGGCGGCCTGTTCGCTCTCGGCTTCCAGGATGCCGGCGGCGGTCTTGCCGGCACTGTCCTTGGCGACATATCGGTAGGTCGGCATGGGAGGCGCCTCCGGTGCGCCGGCCCCATGATACCACCAGGGGCAAGGGGCGTCAACGGGATTTCAGACTTCGGATTTCAGACTTGAGATTTCCTACTTGGCTGCATGTCCGCTTTCGACTGACATCCCCGGATCCGCGATCTGAAATCTCAAATCTGAAATCCCCTCACGCTCCCCACACCCGGGGCATCCAGAGCGGCTCCTTGCCCATCTCGGCGAAGAGGAGCTTCATCACCAGCTCGGCCTTCAGGGCAGCATGGCCCGGGTCGCTCCAGAGGTTGTGCACCTCGCCGGGATCATCCTTCAGGTCGAACAGCTCGCCGTAGTCGCGCTGGTAGTAGACGGTGAGCTTGTAGCGCTCGTCCACGTAGGTCTTCACGTGGATCGTCGTCGGCTCATGGCGGTTCTCCACGACGACGTGGTCGCGGGCGCTCTCCTGCTCGCCGCGCCAGACGGGGAGCTGGTCGGCACCGACCATCGTCCGGGGCGCGGGGAGGCCGCAGGCGCTGAGGAGGGTCGTGGGGAGGTCCACCAGGGTTTGCAGCGCCGGTGAGGTGCGGCCGGCGGGCACCTTGCCGGGCCAGCGGACGAGGAAGGGCACGCGGATCATGTCTTCATAGTGGAAGGCGCCCTTGGCGGTGAGACCGTGCTGCCCGTAGAAGTGGCCGTGGTCGCAGGAGAACACCACCAGGGTCTCTTCGGCCAGGCCGAGGGCGTCCACCTGGTCGAGGATCTTCCCTATGAACTTGTCCATCAGGCTGATCATGCCATAGTAGATGGCGGCGTCGCTCTGCTTCCGCTCGCGCGAGCGGAGGTGAGAGTGGAAGCCGTGAAGGCTCTGGCCGCTCTCGCTCCAAGGGGTGAAATCCGGGTGCTCCTCCCGGGTGAGACGGAAGTGGGGCGGGTTGCGGTCGTGCTCGCCGGGGGTCACATCCGGCACGGTGATCTGCCGGGGATCGTACAGCGTGTCCCAGGGCTCGGGCACGATGTAAGGCGGGTGCGGGTCGAAGAAGCTCGCCCAGAGAAGGAAAGGCTCGCCCTTCCCGGCGTACTGCGCCATCAGGGCGTTGGTGCGCTCGGCGATCCAGGTGTCGTAGTGGAACTCCTCCGGGAGGTTCCAGCGGCCGTACTGCGCCTCGGCGGTGCCGGTGGGCTTGCGGAAGCACTCGCGCCACTGGGTGAAGCCCTTCTCTTCCATCCAGAGGGCGTAGTGCTGGCCCACGAGCGGCTCGTCGGTGTGGTTGCGCGCCAGCTCCACGTGCTCGAAGCCGTAGAACGGGCCGTGGAAGTGGCGCCAGAAGTCCAGGTCCTGCATGATCGGGCGCGACTCGAGGGAGGGGAACTCCGCGGTGGATGCGAGCGGCTGGAAGTGCGCCTTGCCGACCAGGGCGGTGCGGTAGCCGGCGGCGGCGAAGTCCTCGCCAACGGTGTGCTCGCTCTCCGGGAGCTTGGTGCCGAGGGACCAGCACCCGTGCTGGCTGGGGTACTTCCCGGTGATCATCGAGGCGCGCGTGGGCGAGCAGGTGGGGTTGGGACAGTAGGTGCGGGGGAAATGGCTCCCCTCGCGCGCCAGGCGGTCGAGATGGGGGGTCTTCACTTCGGGATTGAGGAACCCCATCGTCCGCCAGTGCTGTTGGTCGCTGGTGATGAGCAGGATGTTCGGTCGTCGGGCGCTCACGCAAAGCCTCCTTACGGGCACACGGTTCCGCCCCGAGGCGCGGAAGTCCTGCACTCGAGCGGAAAGGGGGGTGCAACTCTTGCTCTTCCGCGCAGTCCAACCACGTGAGGAGAGCCGGCCGCTCCGGCAGGCTTCTCCTCCGCAGCCGCTTCTTCGGCACCCGAGGCCATGAGGTGCAGGACAGCCAGGGCCGGGCTCCGGCGCCAACAACCAGTTGGGGGAGTCCGCCTTCGCTTGCTGAGGGACCCGCGCCGGCCACCCCGCCGCCGCGTGCCGGTCCCGGCATGGAGGTCGTCATGCAGCAGAGGCAGCTACGCATTGTGGGTCTTCCCGAGACCGAGTGCGCTCTTCTCGCCAACGCGCTCCGCTCGTTCGGGTACGACGTCGCAGACGCAGCGTCTGGCGCTCCCCCCCCGCCGTCCATCGAGCCGCTCGCCGTTCTGACACCGCGGCAGGTGGAGATTCTCCGGGCCGTGCGTCAGCACGCCTACACCAAGGAGGCGGCGCAAGCCCTGCGCGTTGAGCCCGACACGCTGGAGACCCACCTCGAGCACATCTACGAGCGCCTGGGACTCCACCACCGGCTGCTTGCCGTGTGCTGGGCTTGCCAGCGCGGGTTCCTGGACGGTGCTGACCCGCCGGCATCCCGGAAATCACCCACGTGAAGAATCGGCAATCTTCCGTATTCCACTCGTGAAAGGAGAGTGCTACTATGCGAGTAGTTCAGGCGGGCGAAGCAAGCGCCCGCCTTCCGTCCACCCTTTCGGGCTGCGCGTCCATCGCGACGCGCGCAAGGAGGCATCGGGTGCGCGTGCGCGACGTTCTGATCCGCTCTCTGGCGGCGTGCGCTCTCCTGGCCGCGCCGGGGCCGCCGGGCCTCGCGGCGCCGGCCGCCCCGCCTCCGCCCACGGCGCTGGTGGTGGCCCACGGGACCGAGCCGCTCCCTCCCGATCTCGCGCCGGCCAACGCCGAGGCGCTCCTGCCGGGCGCCGGCTACGAGGTGGCGCGGTTCCGGGGCGTCGTCGTCGCGGAGCCGGCCGGGAAGGGGAGCGTGCGCGAGCGCCTCGCCGCGGCCCTCCCCCCGGAGGAGCGGGAGCTCGTCTTTCACCAGCCCCTGGCGATGTGCGAGACCCCGCCGGACTTCTCCGTGCTGCTGAATGCGATCCGCGTGCTCTACACCGGACGCACCGACGACCGCGCCGCCCGCGCCGTGGGCGACGCCGTGCGCTGGATGATGGGCAACGGCCTCGATGTCGCCCTCTGGCGGCTCGTCGAGGCGCAGGCGCTCCGCGGGGAGCCGGTGGAAGGGGCGTGGTCCCTGGCCGGGCGATGGCGGAAGGGACCCCGTGCGGTGCTGCCGTGGGACCCCTGCCCCGCGCACCTGCGGTTCTCGCTGGCGAAACCCGTCGAGGACGAGTTCGCGGCGGGGATCACTCTGACGGTACACCACCCGGCCCACGACGTGCTCAACGCGAAGGGGGCGGGGGGGCAGGGCGGAGACAGCTACGAGGCGGGCTACTGGGTTCCCGGACCGGCGGAGCCGGTGCCGCTCCCCCTGCTGCAGAGCGCCGCGTGGTCCGCCCCGGTCGAGGTGACGGCGCGCGACGCCTCCCTCGCGGCCGCGGCCGACGCGCTCCGGGACGCCTCCGGCCAGGCGGTCACCGGCGCGCTCCCGGACGGGGGGGCGCGCGCGACCGTGATCGCGCGGGGCGCGCCCCTGCGAGACCTCCTCATCTGCCTGGCGCGGGTGGGAGGCGCGGCGCTGGCGGCGGACGGCACCGGCATCCGCCTGGCGGCGCCGCAGACCACGGCGGAGCGCCTCTGGACGGCGCTCCCCCTCCGCCTCTGGAGCGCCGCCCGCCTCAGCCGCGCCGAGCGCCTCGCCCGGCGGCGGGCGCTGGAGCGGGCGCTGTGGGACGATCTCCCTCCCACCGGGTTCGGCAGCGTCTCCACCCTCCGCGCCGCCCCGCGCGCCCGCCTGGCCGATCTTCTGGAGACCGCCTTCGCCGGCGGCTTCGGCATGATCCTCGCCGACCTGCCCGACGCGCAGGGCAACGCCTACCTGGCGCTCCTCGAGGATGAGAAGACCTGGAGCTTCTACCTGCGCACGCGCGGCAGCACGGAGCGGATCAGCGCCATGACCTACGTGCGGCTCAAAGCGGAGATGATCGGGCACCCGGTCACCATCCCCCCGGTTCCCGGACCCAAGGAAGGAGGTTCGTGATGCGGCGCCTGATGATCCTCCTCGCCGCCCTCTGCTGTGGCGCCGCCGCCCGGGCACAGGGCGCCGGGCAGCCGCTCTACCGCGCGGCTCTCTCCGGGCGCACCCTCCCCGAGGTGGCCGCCGCCCTGGAGCGCGACTACGGCGTCCGCACCGTGATCGCGCGCCCCTCGGACCGGCGGGGCGAGGGCGCCCTCCAGGCGGGCACGCTCCAGGAATTGGTGGCGGCCATCCTGGAGCAGTACCGGGCGGATGGATTCCTGGTCGGCGAGCTGCTGGCGGTGGATGGCGCCCCGCCGCCCCTGCCGGCGCCGGAGGCCGTCGCGGCCGACTCGAAGGCGCTCGCCGCCGCCGCCGCCGAGATGCTGCGCCCCCACTGGGAGCGCCTGCCGCCGGTGCCGGTGCCCGCGGGCGCGCAGTGGGCGATCGTCCCCGTTGAGCTGGCGCCGGAGGAAGCGGACCTGGTGCGACGGTGGTACGACGCCGAGGCGGAGGAGCGGGCGGCCCGCCTCAGAACTCCGCTTCGGCACCTGGACCAGATGTTCCTCCGCTGGGATCCGGAGGCGCTGGCGCTCGGCTCCGCCACCAGCAGCGTCCCCCTCGGCCCCACCCGGGCGGAAGGGGAGGTCGCCCCGCCGGCCACCTGGCGCCGGCTCTTCTGCAGCCCGCCCGGCGCCGACCAGCTCGCCAGGATGGCGCCGGACACGCGGGTGGTAACCGTTCAGGTGGGGTGCTAAGCTACCCCTGGGAGACCACTGAGTGATCCGGCAGCAACGAGGGCGCACGGTCACCGCGAATCGCGGCGGCACACGCTTCCGTAAGGTAGCCAAGCACATCCCG
>JACQGM010000268.1 GCA_016199585.1 Armatimonadota bacterium | reverse complement strand
GCGCGCAGCCTGCCGCTCGGGCAGATGGTGACCCTCTCGGGTCTGCTCTTCACGGGGCGCAGCCGCTTCCACATTCGCGCCGTGGATGAGGCCATCGTGCCGCCGCTCGATTACGCGAGGGTGAATGCGTTCTTCCACGTCGGGCCGGTCATGCGTCTCCAGAGGGGAGAGTGGCAGGTGGTGAGCGCCGAGCCGACGTCAAGTATCCGCTTTGAGCGCTACGGCGCGGCGGTGGTACGCCGCCTCGGCCTGCGCGTTCTGGTCGGCAAGACGACGATGGGCCGCGCCACGGCGGGCGCACTGAGAGACGTGGGCGGGGTACACCTGACGAAGATCGGCCTCTGCGGCAACGCCCTCGCGCGGCAGGTGCGCCGGGTGCGCGCCGTACACTTTCTCGAGGAGCTGGGCAAGACGGAGGCTACCTGGGTGTTTGAGGTGGAGCGATTCGGCCCCTTCTTCGTGGACATGGACGCGCGCGGCGGCAACTACTTCGAGGAGCAGGAGGCGGGGTCGCGCGGGCGCCTGGAGGCGATCGAGCGGGAGTTGGGCATCCCCGCCGACTACACGTTCACGCCGACGCGGCCTGAGGGAGGGCGCCCGTGAAGGAGCTGCGCTTTCTCTCTCTCACCGGCATGCTCGGCTACGGCTACCCCCTGGAGAGTCTCCGGCGCGGCTTGGCGCGCGGAGTGAGCTTCATCGGGGTGGATGCCGGCTCCACCGATCCGGGGCCGTACTACCTCGGGAGCGGCCAGGGATTCGTCAAGCCCCGTCAGGTGCGCCGCGACCTGGAGCACGCTCTCCTGGCGGCGCGAGGGCAGCGGATCCCCCTGATCGTCGGCAGCGCCGGCGGGTCGGGTGCCCGCCCACACGTAGATGCCTTCCTCGAGATCCTCGGCGAGATCGCGCGCGAGCGCGCGCTTCACTTCCGGCTGGCGGTCATCCGGGCGGATGTCCCCAAGGACGTGGTGATTCGGGCACTCAACGAGGGCCGGACTGCCCCGTGCGGACCCCTGCCGGAGTTGACCGAGGAAGCGGTGCGCTCCTGCACGCACCTCGTCGGGCAGATGGGGACGGATCCCTTCCTGCGCGCACTGCACGCCGGGGCGGACGTGGTCGTCGCCGGGCGCGCTTGCGACACGGCGATCTTCGCGGCGCTGGCGATTCGTGGCGGCTTCGACCCGGGCCTGGCCCTGCACCTGGCCAAGATCGCCGAGTGCGGCGCTCTCTGCGCCCGGCCGGAGGGGGCCAACGACGGCCTCCTCGGCACGCTGCGGGGGGATCACTTCCTCGTTGAGCCGGCGAGCGCCCAGCGGGCCTGCACCCCCGATTCGGTGGCCGCCCATTCCCTCTACGAGCAGCCGGACCCCGGCTGCTTCCATGAGCCGGAGGGGAAGGTTGACCTGACGGGCTGCCGCTTCGACGCGGTGGACGAACGCACGGTCATGGTCACCGGCTCACGTCTGGTGCCCAACGGCCGGCGCACGGTCAAGCTCGAAGGCGCGGCCTTGCGCGGCTACCGCGCGGTCACGATTGCCGGCATCCGCGACCCTCTGGCCATCGCGCACCTCCCGGAGATCGAGGAAGGTGTGCGCCAGGCGGTGGCCGGCAACCTGCGCGGTGTGATCGAGGCGTCCGCGTACTCCCTGCGGTTCCTGCGCTACGGGCTTGACGGAGTGATGGGACCGGCGGAGCCACCGGCGTTGCACCCGCCGCGCGAGGTGGGCCTGGTCGTTGATGTGGTTGCGCCGACGCAGGATCTGGCGGAGACGATCCTGAGTCTGGCGCGGGCCACGGCGCTGCACCAGTCCTTTCCGGGCCGGAAGAGTACCGCGGGGAACCTCGCCTTCCCCTTCTCGCCCTCCGATCTCTCTGCGGGCGCCGTCTACGAGTTCGCCGTCTACCACCTGCTGGAAGGGGAGGACCCCGCCGTTCTCTTCCCCGTCGAGATACGGGAGGTCTGACGATGCGTCTCTACGATCTCGCCCGCGTGCTTCGCAGCAAGAACGCCGGGCCGTTCGCACTCACCCTCGATCTGATGTTCGAGACGGAAGAGGACTTCGACCGGGTCCTGAACGCCAACGTCCTGGAACCGGCTACCATCGGCCGGCTCTACCGGGTAGCCCCGGCGGATGTCCTCATCCGCCCTTTCCGCAGGATTCGGACGATCAAGATCACGCTCCCGCGCGCCGGGGCCAGCTCCGGGGCGCCCGACGACCGGGATGTCTACGGCAGCCAGCAGCACTTCCCGTTGGCGGATCTGGAGGTGTGACCGGGATCGTTGCGCGTCGCCAATCGGTTCCTGGCGACGGCCGGGCCAAGAGATGACCCAGAGCACCGCGCGGAGGAGCCGAAACACAGGATCAGCTCCCGAGATGAACACGGTAGCTGCCGGGGAGAACTCCACCAAACACGGCGCGCCCATCGCGATCCGTCTCGGTCGCTTGGACCTCGCGCCCTTCGCCCTGGACCAGGCGCACGCGCAGGCCTGGAACGGCAAGGCCCGCGCGGGCGATGGCGATGGTCGCCTCGAAGTCGCGGTCGCCCTGGCGAAGCTGGACTCCGACTTCCAGGCTGCCGAGGGGGATACCCAGCGGTGTGGGATCCGTCGCGCGGCGGCCTGCCCGGGCATTGGCCACGGCAGGTCCGGCCGGCAACTCACCCGCTCGACCGGCTAGGGGTATACGGATGGTGGCTCCAGCGGTACTCACCCACTCGAAGAAGCTGGACTCCAGCCACCGGCCCAGGTGGAGCAGGAAGGCTGCCTGGGGGCAGGAAGCAGCACGAGTTGCCTCCTCATCGGCGACCAGCAAGTCCTCCACCTTGCGGTAGCACTCCGGGCACGCGGCGGCATGTTCGGCCACCGCGGGCAGCGGGCAGGCCCCGGGGGCGCCATCGCTCAGCCAATCGATATAGGCGGCGAGCTGGCCGTTGTCAGGGTGCGGTGGAGGCGCTCCTGGCCCTGATCTCAACCACCGACTTACGCGGCCCAGCAGCGCCTCGACGGCGTCCGGTGGCTGCCGGTGGGTCGGGTTCATGATCCGAATCCTCTCTGACGGAGCAGCTCGGCCAGCTCGCGCTTGTTGCGGTGATGCATCTGGCGTACGGTAGCCGCCTTCAGCCCGACAGTCCGGGCGATCTCCACGAACTCCTCATCCCGGTAGTAGTGCCGCCGGATGATCTCCCGGCACTCGCGGTGGGTGAGCCGGGCGATCGCATCCTGAAGCGCCTGTGCCTCCTCGCGCGCCACCAGCCACTCGTCCAGTCGCCCCTGATCTCCAAGTAGGCAGTCGCCGAGTGCCGCCGCGCTGGCATGTGCCCCCTCATCTAACGAGACCGTCACCGGATGCCGCCGGCGGTGCCTCTGGGAGACGAGGTCGTAGGCGACGGCCGCGAGCCAGCTTCCGAAGCGCGCGCCAGTCATCTCGCGATAGGAACGCAGCCGCCGCCAGTCGCCCTCGCTCAGGTGCATGTACAGCTCCTGGTAGAGATCCCCCACCTCCCAGAGCGTTCCGCCCACGTGGCGAGCCGCGAAGCCGCGCAGGACTGCCACCAGGAGCGGCCGGCAGCGCTCAACGAGGGCGCGCCACGCGCCGTCCTCATCGCCGTGGGCATCTAGGATCGCGCTCACCAGCTCCGCGTCCGAGGGTAACCGATCCTCACTCATCCGTTCTCCTTGCACTCCCGATGCGGAAACGCCGAGCGGCCCGGCGCCATTGAGCAGGTTCGGTATCGAGCGCTCGCAGTCCTGCCCCTTGAGGAAGGAGAACTGCCCTCGCCGTCGAAAAGTTGGGACGGGTGCGGGCGGTCCGTGACGAGGGTAGACGCCGTGGGAAAGCAGAGCTTCTGGGTCAAGGGCATACTCCGGCTTGTCACTGTGGTCGTAGTCCTCTATGGTAATGCGGCAATCCTGTCCGCGGAGGCTACCGCAGAGCCGGGCATTGCCGTTGTGCCAGAGCACGCGTTGGACAACGGGCGCACGCTGGAGTTCGGCGCCTTCGCCACGGACGCCGGAGGAGGGGCCAAGCCGGGCAGCGACGGTGCCAGCATGGATGCCGGGATACCCACCGAGACTGATCGCTCTACCTTGATTACCTTCTGTGAGATGGCGGGCGGCTCGGTGGATGATGAGAGCGTAATCCGTTGCTTCCGAAAGTACGCCGGACAGCGGGTGGACGCCGAAACGCTCCCGGCGATGGCTGCGGATCTGGGGTGCAAGGTGGCGTGCGTTGGGGCATCCCTGGGAGAACTGCGCGAGTTGGACCGCCCGGTGTTGGCATACCTGCAGGGGCCGGAACGCCTGGCCATCCTGCTGGACGTCGGCGACTTCACGGTGCGTCTGCTCGACACGGGAGGTGCTCGCGGCTCCGTCACCGCTGCCAGCCCGAGTGAGAGAGACGGCCTGCGCATTGTCGCTCGCGCGGAGTTCAGCGAGGCGTGGTCGGGTGTTGCGTGGGTGGTAGATAGGGCGGATGAGGGAAAGACGCCCCGGTGCCGGTTCATCCAGACGGATAGGCGACTGGACAAGACCGAGGTGGGCCTCAAGAGCGAGCAGGTTTTCGAGTTCCGCAACGTGGGGGGTGAAGGCCTGAGAGTGTCGCTGCTGCGGAAGTGGTGTGCCTGCGCGTCGGTTGTCATCGAACCGGTGGTGGTTCGGCCGGGACAGGGGGGCAAGGTGACCGTGGCACTCGATGGCAGCGGCACGGAGAGCAGCGCCGAGACGGTGACCCTGAAGACGAATGACCCCTTCCGCAGCGTGGTGATCCTCGGCATCCGTGGGAGCGCGGCACAACCATTCTGGTGATCTGGCGCACCACGGCGACAGAGCCTTGAAGGGACCCCTGCAATGAAGCGCCTGCTGGCGGTCGGCGGCCTGCTCGCCGCCTCAATGGTGGTTACGTACAGCACGCGCCGTGCGGTGGCATCGGCGAGCCTGGCGCCGCTGGCCATTGCGTATACCAACGATACCCGCGGCTTCCTGGAATCGTGCGGCTGCTCCAAGAGTGTTCTCGGGGGGCTGCCGCGGCGGGCGGGGTTGCTGCGATCACTGCGCAAGCGGCACCCCAACCTGGTGGTGGTGGACAGCGGCAACCTGGGAGAAGGGGACGCCCATCTGGACGTGTCCCTACGAGCGATGTCACTGATGGGCTACCAGGCAGTGGGCATGGGGTTGGCGGAGGTGCTGGGCGGCAACCGTTGCATTCGGATCGCGGAGAAACGGAAGGTCCCCTTGGTGAATACGCTGGTGCCCAATGGCAAGAGGGGAGGGTACCCGCGTGAGTGGTACTCCGTGGTCACGAGGGGATGGCGGGTGGCAATCGTGGGGTTCTCGCCGTCCGAGCACTATGACGCGGACGCGCTGCGCCACCGACTGCGCGTGCTGCTGCCCCGACTTCGGCAGCAGCACGATCTGGTAGTAGCCCTCAGCCAACTCGGGATGGCACGAGACCGGCAGATCGCCGAATGGCAAGGGGAGAGAGACTGGCTTGACTTCATCATCGGGGGAAGAGATGCCGCCCAACTGGCGGAGCCGCTCAGGGTGAAGCGCACGACCATCCTTCCCACGAGCGATTTCGGGAGGGAAGTCGGACTCCTGACCGTCAGGCGCGTGGAGAGAGAGCTGCGGTGGGAGTGCCGCAGGCTGCCAGTGGATGGCGCTTGCCAAGCGGATGCGGTTGTGCAGGGCCTGGTGGATGACCTGAGGCGGTCCGAGGCGGAGAAGCTAGAGGAGGCGCGTCGGCAGGAAACGCAGGGACTCCGGGGGCTTGCCGGCAGACTGCGCGTGGAGTGGGTGACGGCGGCGCAGTGCGGAGTGTGCAAAAAGCGGGCGTATGGTGCGTGGCTGAAGCACCCTCATTCCAGGGCGCTGAGGACGCTGGAAGAGAAGGGGCGCGTGGTGCCGGAATGCTTGCCGTGTCACTCCCAGACATTCCGAGCTGCCGGGCGATCCCCGGAGAAGGGCGCAGACGACGGAGTGCAATGCGTGATCTGCCACACCGGCGGGGTCCTGCACCGGATGATGCCCCGCACAAAGCGCATCAAGCGAGACATCGGGGAAAGCGTGTGCCGCTCCTGCCACGACAGCAAGCACGACCCCGATTTCGATGTCAAGACGCGGATGGAGAGGCTGCGCCACTGGCAGGAGCGTTGATCGGCTGACGAGGTACTCTGCAGCAACTCGCTTGCAACTATCCGTGCTCTTCGGGCGTCAGTCCCATATGGGCTTGGCGAGGGCTCCTCTGTCTGCTGGAAACTCCCATCGGGTTGCGGCGGGGCATCCAGTGGGGCTGCGGTGCCCTTGTCCGACGACCAGCGGCGAGACATACAGGTTTCCAGGTTTCCATGGCAGGAAGGAGAACTGCCAGGGCATGTTGAACAACCGCTCTGGCAGGACGCGGGCTCTGTGCGGCCGCCGGCCACCCGCGCGCTGTCCAGCAGCGCACCGGGATAGGGGCCGGACCAAACCGTCCTTCCAGCACGCCCCGTCAAGGTCTTCGGAAAGGTGAGTGCGATGAGGGTCTGTCTAGTTCTGTTCGCAGTTGCGATGTTCCTGATGAGGCCGGGGCCGGCAATCGGCCAAGGCTACGCGGAGTACCCCGGTCCTTGCGAGGAATCGGGGACCTGGTACGATGGCGAGTGCTGGGTCTATGAGGAAGGAGGTCAGTGGGTCTGCGAGATTTGGCCATCCTCCTACGGCACCAGCGCCGGGCTCCCGGTCTGTGGAAACATGTCCGAGCAGATCTGCGCGGCACTGGGGCAAGAGGTCGAGGTGATTGACTATCGCTGTGAGGAGGTGTACGGCTTCTTCGCGCCCCAATCATCGGGAGGGCTGCAGTGCGTCATCGATCAGATTCGGCCCTTTATTTACTATGAGTGCTCACTATGAGTGCCTGACCTGATCGCGGCTCTGGGCCTGTAGCTTCTGGTCGGCCGCCTGTGCGTGGGCCGGCACGGCTCGTGGCCGGCTTGCGGAGCTTTCGGGCACAACAGGAGGGAAGGACACGATGCCTGCCTCCAGGCTCCGGGTTGTCGTGACATTGGTTCTTCCACTCGGCGTGTTGTCGGGTGTCACGGCTGCGGAGAAACCAGACGACTACGCGCGGCGGTGGTTTGCGGCGCAATCGGCGTCTCTCGATGCCGGTCGGATCACGTCGCTGGAGATCCGGTTCGTCAAGACGCGCCTCTTCGCCAGTGGGCGGCGGGAGCGTCTCCAGTTCCTGTCGCGGTGGCAGGGGGACCGCTGGCTCGATACGCTCGAGCAGCCGCTGCCCCCGGAGGAGGTCAAAGACCTCCTATCAGGCGGATGCATTCCCAACGCCGGCCGGTCTGGAACGGCAACCCGGGTCACCTGGGGAGATGCCACAACCGCGTACAGCGCGATGCAGGGCACCTGGGCGGGTGCCCTCATCCGGCCGGCGGGCAAGGCGAGTCCCCTGCCAAACGAAGGGCAGGCGTGTGGCCTCCTCCACGAAGCGGGCTATTTCCAACGGGCGCCGGATCTGAGCGGCAGGCGCGTCACCACGGGGCCGGATCCGGTTGCGTTCACGATCTACCACCCGGGGGAAGGGAACTACACCACGTGCATATCCGGCGATCCCCTGGCGGCTCGCGGCCTTCCCGAATCGCTGGTTCTCTATATCCGGGGCGCCCGGATGCAGACTCAGCGGTTCGAGCACTGGCGGCAGTGCGCGGGAGTATGGCTGCCGTTGCGCATGACGCGGGAGCTCTACTACGACCCGTCGCGGATGATGGGTCGCGATCGGCTCAACCGGGAGGCAGACCGCCAGGTGCAGGTGACCGACACCTGGGAGATCCTGGATGTCCGAGTGAACGTTCCCATGCCTCCTGGCAATCTGGCACTTGAGTTTCCGGAGAAGACTCGCGTTCGCGACGAGCGTTTCGGGGTCGCGATCTTCTACCCCTATGACCCACGCATGTCCGACGCGGACCTGCTCGATCTGGTGGAGAAGGCCAAGCGCGAGCGAAAGGCACGCCAGGGAAGCGGCCGTCGCTGACCGGCGCGGAGACCAGGGTATGATCAGGCTGATGCTCCTTCTCGCAGTCACCGCGAGTGCCGCGGCGGCTCCTTCGCCGGCACCGATGCTCGTCGTTCGTGAGCCGGGCCACGACCTCGGTAAACTGCGGCAGGCTGAGACGGTTCGCTTCAACGTTCGTCTGGAGAACCTGGCCTACGAACCGATCAAGGTGGTGGGGGGGAACAGTTCCTGCAACTGCCTGGAGATGGAGCTGCCAATCACCCTCGCTGCGAAGGAGATCCGCGATGTAACGGCCACATTCCGGACGGAGATGCGGGAGGGGGAGGTGGTGGCCCGGCTGACCCTGGCAGTAGAGGCGTCGCGGCCGGCTCCCGGTGTGGACGTGTGGGCGAACTGCGAGGTCGTGCCCGAGTTCCGGGCGGATACGAAGGTGGCGTTCGGGAGAGTCGCGGCCGGTGCCGCAGTGCGCAGGACCCTCCGCATCGAGCCCGTTGCGGCGAGCGACGCCACGGTCACCGCGGTTGAGGTGGACCCTCCGGTCTTCGTCGCTACCAGTCCCTCCTCCGGGCCGGGCAAAGACTGGCTGATCTCGGTCGAGCCTAATGCGGAGCTTCCGCAAGGCGAGTACCGGGCGCTCGTGGTGGTGCGAACGACGAGCACGCGCCGCCCCGAGGTGCGAGTACCCGTATCGTGTACCATCGATCGGGGCTATGTCCTGTCGGTGGATCAGGCGATGCTGGGCATACGCGACTACGAGCGGGCCGAAGAGGGGCGCGCCCGGATCACGATCAGCCGCGCTGACGGGCAGCCGGTTGAGTTCGGCCGCGCAGAACCGAGCGCCCCCTACATCACGGCCCGGTGTGAAGCCCCGGGCGCCCCGCCGCGCGAGTGCGCCGTCGAGATCGCCTTCAGCCTCGCGCTCGGGCGTCCGCCCTCCAACGCCGTCATTGACGAGACAGTGGTTCTCCACGATGGCGCTGGCCGGCCTGTGCTGCGGATTCCCGTGCGCGCCCTGCTGCGGTCGGCAGAGCCGTGCTGTGCCCCCTCCACCGCCGAAGGGCGGGCGAAAGAGAGGGCCGCTCTGGAACGGGGAATGCCGCCCTACTTCCGCACCGAGGACGCGGAGGGTCGCTTGGCCGACAGTGGGGCGTTCGCCGGCACGCCGACGATGCTCCTCTTCTTCTGCGGCTGTCCTGCCTGCCACGCCATCGCCGTTGACCTCGCTCGCCTCGACCCGAAGCCGTTTGCGGTCTACGGGCTCCTGCACTGGGATCCCGAGAAGGCCCGCGGGTTCGCGGAGCGAACTGGATTCCCGGGGCGACTCTTGCTGGACACAGGCGCCAGGATCGGCGAGCGGTACGGCGTTCCCGCCTGCCCGTACCTGGTCGTGCTCGACGAGCAAGGGCGCATCGTCCACCGGCGCCTGGTCCACCTGGAGCGGGGTGCCAGCGTGCTGCAGCAGGCGCGCGATGCGCTGGCCGGCAACCGGTGAGCGCCTGGAGGGAGACGTGAGGTGGGGGACCGGCGCGCCTCGTGCGGGGCGCTCACGTTGATCGAGCTGCTGGTAGTCATCGCCATCATCTCGGTGCTGGCGGGGATCCTGCTCCCCGTGTTCGCGAGCGTGAGGGAAGCCGCGCGCAAGTCCACCTGCGTCTCCAACCTGCGACAGATCGGCGCAGCATTCGCCCAGTACCGCCAGGACTACGACGGGCGGTGGCCGGATGCGAGTGGCCCCGACACGTGCAATGGCGTCCTCGGCAAGTCGGGAGCCCGGGGCTGGGTCGGCAACCTGCTCGTCCCCTACGTGAAGAGCTCGGGCATCTGGGCCTGCTCGACCTACTCGGGCGGCAATCGGAACGATGACGGGCTGTGCGGGTCCCCGCCGAGGCCGGGGTACGCGGATCGGGTCTTCCGGGTCGGTTACGCTTACAACTACCTCGGAATCTCCTCCCAACCGGAGTGGACTCCGCCGGGGGCCGGCAACCACGATGCGGCGCTCTACCATCCGTCCGAGCTAGTAGTGATGTGGGACAGCGCCTGGAAGTGGGCCGATTCGCGCACGTTCTGGATGTCCTCGCGCGATATTGACAACTTCCTCAAGAACCGGTTCGACCGGACGCACTGGCACTCACGCCAGAACAACTTCCTCTACGCCGACGGGCACGTGAAGAGCAACCGCTTCGACCGGATGACGCATGGCGAGTTCTTCAACTATGCTGACGGAGCTGCCAAGCGGCAGCAGAGCATCATGCGGCCATGACGACGGCCATCGCCATTGGCACCGGCTGCGGCACTGGAAGGCGCTGCCCGCCGCTGCCGTAGTGGCGGTCGCCTGCGCGTCGCTCGTTCTCTCGAACGCGGTGGTGATCCCCCGGTTCGCCAGGATTGAGGAGGAGGCCGCACGACAGAACCTCGGTCTGATCGTTCAATCGATGTTCTCGGAGTTCGCCTCCCTGGAGCGGTGCGCGGCCGAGTGGTCCGAACGTGAGGAGGTCCTCGGGTTCCTCCGCGGGTCTGCGAGCCCCAAAGAGGCCGTCCCGATCAGCAGCGCTGCTCTCCGTGACTCGCGCGTCACCATAGCGATCCTTCTGAGAGCGTCGGGGCATGTCCGCTATAGCAGGACCCGCGGCCCGGACGGCGTGACCACACAGATTCTCACGGCGCTCGCGCCCGTACGGACTCCGGCCGGCTCCTGGTCGCGGTTCCGGCGGCGGTCTGGTATCGTCGCGACCGCCGGAGCGCTCCACCTGGTGACGGCCAGGCAGGTTCGGGTGTGCGGCACCGGAGGGCCTCTGCTAGGCACGGTGGTGCTAGGGCGTCAGACGGATGCGATGCAGTTGCTGTCGCTGCCGCAGAGCCTGAGCGGATCCATCGCCCTGTTCCGTGTTGACGACCCGAACCTGAGCCCGGAGTGCCAGGACGCGCTGGCCGAGTTGAGGCGACAAGGGAGACTGCTCGTTCGGTGGCTGGATTCGGACACCGTGGCGGGATACACCGCTCTCCGGGACCTGGTCGGCCGGCCGGCGGTGCTGGTACGCGTGCGGCGAACGGCTGTCGCCCTCAAGCAGGGGCGGACCACCATGCGTCACTACCTCGCCTTGCTCGCGCTCCTCGCCGCCGTCTGCATCCACCTCTCCGGTAGGCTCACGGCCGCCCGCGCCAAGCAGCGAGAGATGGAAGGGCGCTACCGGGCGGTGGTGGAGCAGACCGGTGACGGGATCCTGCTGGTAGACGGGAAGACCCGGCGCATCCTGGAAGCCAACCGCGCTCTCCTGGCGATGCTGGGCTGTGCAGCAGGTGAGATCCATGATCTCCAACTGCGGGACATCTTGAAGGGGGGAGTCCTTGACGGTTCCCTGGCGGATCCCCACCATACCCCTGATGAATGTCGCTGCCGGCGCAAAGATGGTACGGAGTTCGCCGCCGAAGTCAGCATCACGCGAGTGGCTCACGGCGACGGGTATGTCTTCTCTATCGTGGTCCGTGACATCACCCTCCGCAAGGCGCGGGAGCAGGCACGGGCTCTCGGTCAGGCCGAGGAGCACCGACGGCGCCTGATGGCGCGCTTCCAGAAGAGCGGCATCGGGGGTCTCACCGACCAGGAGGTGGTGGAGCTGTTGCTCGGCATCGTCGATCCGCGTGCTGAGGTGATCGACCGCGCGCGCGACCTCATCGTCCATTGTGGCAACCTCTGGGGCATTCTCGATAGACCGCCCGTCTGCTCGGATGCGGGAGACGCACCGGGGGATGGATTGCTCCCGGTGTTTCCGACCGTTCGCGAGCTGGCGATTGCCGGGCTGTCCGCCCGCTTCAGCGATAACCTTGCTGAAGCCCTGGCATCCGCTGTCGTGCCCCACGCTGACTCAGCGGCGTTGGCTGCCGCGCTCCTGAGCAGGTTCCGGGAGGTGCGCGGCATCTTACACGCCTCGCTCGAGGAGTTGGCCCAGGTAGAGGGCCTAGACGTCCAGAGCGCGACCATCATCCGCGTCCTCTGGGCGGCAGCCGGGATCGCCATGCGGCAGAGGCTGGAGTCCGATGTTGGATCCACGAACCTTGATGACCTGGGCCGGCTCTGGCGCGCCCGGTTGGGCGGTCTGCAGAACGAGGTGTTCGAGGTAGCGTACCTGGACGCCATCGGCCACCTCATGCCGGGCGGCATCGAGACGCTGGAAGAGGGCACCACCGACTGGGCGGCTGTCTATCCTCGCAAGGTAGCCGAGGGGTCGATTCGCAGGGGCGCCGTTGCCCTGGTGTTCGCGCACAATCATCCATGTGCGGATCTGGAGCCCAGCATACAGGACAAGGCGATCACGCGCACCTTGGTGCTCGCGGCCTCCTCGGTGGGCATCCGGGTGCTCGACCACCTCATCGTCTCCAGGGATGCGGTGTTCAGCTTTCAGCAAGCTGATCTGCTCTAAGCTGGCCTTGCGTAACCAGGCCGCATGCCAGAGCAGCTCCGCAGCGCGGCCCGCGCGCTGCGGGTGCGCTGGGTTTCCTGCAACAAGGGCACCTGGACGTGGTGCTCGTGGACATCGGCTGCCAGGCGCGAACGACCTCGATTTCCTGCGCCCGGCGCGGAGCCTACCGGGGATGGCCAAGGAGTGGGCCAAGGTGGTTGCCCGAGCACGGATCGATGAAGCCTACAAGTAGCGAGTGCCGGGAAACCCGGCGGCACGGGCCCTGCAAGAGGACGGCGCGGCGCCGCGGGTCGACGTCGAGACCGCGATGGTCTGTCGGAGGCACGTTGAAAGGGTCCTAACCCACCGAGAGCCGGCAGATCAAAAGGGGTGTTGCGGGCGTGGATCCCGTACATGACACTGGCTCCCGAAGAGCCCTCGGTGGAGATCACCTATCAGCTCCCGGAGCCAGCGTGCGGTGTACTGAATGGGAGCGGGGGTGGGATTTGAACCCACGACCTCCGGGTTATG
>JACQGM010000270.1 GCA_016199585.1 Armatimonadota bacterium | reverse complement strand
TCACCGCAACTCCCTGCCCGGGGTAGCGGAAAACAAGTTAGTAGTACAGGAAGATATCCTCCTGCAGAAGGTGCTTCCATACCTGGCCCACCAACTCCTCGGGCGACCCGCGCGCGCTGTCGAGGTGCAGGTCGGGAGTCTCGGGCGGCTCGTAGGGTGCGGAGATGCCGGTGAACTCCGGGATCTGCCCGGCGCGCGCCCGGGCGTAGAGGCCCTTCGAGTCGCGGCGCTCGCACTCGTCGAGAGGGGCGTCCACGAACGCTTCGAGGAAGCGGTCCTCCCCGATGATCTCCCGCGCCTGCCGCCGGTCCTCCCGGTAGGGAGAGATAAAGGCCGTGATGGCGATGAGGCCTGCCTCGTTGAAGAGGCGCGACACCTCGGCGATGCGGCGGATGTTCTCACTCCGGTCCTGGGGCGAGAAGCCGAGGTCTCGGTTCAGCCCCCGGCGCACGTTGTCGCCGTCGAGCACCACGCACGCCTGCCCGGCGGCCACCAGGCGCTGCTCCAGCGCGTAGGCGAGCGTGGACTTCCCGGCGCCGCTCAGGCCCGTCAGCCAGAGCGTCATCGGGCGCTGGCGCAGCAGGGCCGCCCGCTCTGCCGGCCCGACTTGCCCCGATTGCGGCGTCAGGTTGCCGCCCGCCGTGAGGCCGTTGCCCACCAGGCGCAGCGGCCGCTGGGGATGGCACACCCCGGTGATCAGGCCGGCGCCCGCGGTGAAGTGGCTCACCGGGTCAATCAGGATGAAGCTGCCGGTCTGGCGGTTCTGCTCATAGGCGTCGCACAGGAGCGGGCGCAGCATCCGCACCCACACCTGCCCGATCTCGTTCAGGCGCAGCGTGTCCGCCGCCTCGCGCGCCAGCGTATCCGGGTTGACACGGCACGCCAGCTCGAGGCACTCGCCGCGCGCCAGGTTGGTTGTCTGCTTCACCAGGTAGGGGCGGCGCAGGCGGAGCGGCTCGGTGTCCATCCAGATGAGCGTCGCCACCAGCTCGTGCGCGAGCCAGGGGAGGGCGGTCGGATGGGCCAGCATGTCGCCGCGGCTCACGTCCAGGTCGTCTTCCAGGCAGAGGGTGACGGACTGCGGGGCGAAGGCATGGTCGCTCTCCCCGCAGGGCCCCAGGATGCGCCGCACGCGCGTCAGGCGCCCGGCCGGGAGCAGCGCCACCTCATCTCCCACCCGCACTTCCCCGGAGGCGATGGTGCCGCAGTAGCCCCGGAAGTCGGCGGTCGGGCGCAGCACGTACTGCACCGGGAAGCGGAACTCCGGCGGCGCGTCGGTGCCGAGGGGCGCCGTCTCCAGGTGTTCTAGGAGCGAGGGACCCCCGTACCAGGGCATCCGCGGGCTGCGCCGCACCACGTTGTCGCCGTGGAGGGCACACACCGGGATGAAGGTGAGGTGGCGGAAGGCGATCCCACGAGCAAAAGCCGCGTACTCCTCGCGGATGGTCTCGAATGCCGCCTGTGAGTAGCCGACCAGGTCCATCTTGTTCACGGCGATGGCGGCCTGGCGGATGCCGAGGAGCGAGGCGATGAACCCGTGCCGCTTCGACTGGGTGACGACCCCCTGGGTGGCGTCAATCAGGATGACGGCCAGGTCGGCGGTGGATGCGCCGGTGGCCATGTTGCGGGTGTACTGCTCGTGCCCGGGGGTGTCGGCGATGATGAAGCGCCGCGTCGGGGTGGAGAAGTGGCGATAGGCGACGTCAATGGTGATGCGCTGCTCGCGCTCCGCTTTCAGACCATCGGTGAGGAGCGCCAGATCCATGCCCGCCTGCCCGCTGCGCTCCGATGCCTCGCGCACGGCCGCGATCTGGTCCTCGTAGGCGGCCTTCGAGTCGTGCAGCAGCCGCCCGATCAGCGTGGACTTGCCGTCGTCCACGCTGCCGGCGGTGGTGAAGCGGAGGATCTCGGCGCGCTGAAGACGGTCCATCACCTCGCGCTCGCTCATTAGAAGTAGCCCTCCCGCTTCTTCTGCTCCATCGAGGCGTCCTGGTCGTGGTCGATCAGTCGCGTGATCCGCTCGGAGTGGCGCGCGGCCATCATCTCGATGACGATCTCCGCCACGGTGCGCGCGCTCGACCGTATGGCGCCGGTGCAGGGGTAGCACCCGAGGGTGCGGCAGCGGCACAGCACCCGCTGCGGCACCTCGCCCGGCAGCAGGCGCGTCCGCTCGTAGACCGGGATCAGCCGCCCCTCGCGGACCACCACCTCGCGCTCGGCCGCGAAGTAGAGGGGCACCACCGGGATCTTCTCGCGGTGGATGTAGAGCCAGACATCCAGCTCCGTCCAGTTCGAGAGGGGGAAGGCGCGGATGCTCTCGCCCTTCGCGATGCGGGCGTTGTAGAGGTTCCAGAGCTCGGGGCGCTGGCTGCGCGGCTCCCACTGCCCGAAGGCATCACGGAAGGAGTAGATCCGCTCCTTCGCGCGCGAGCGCTCCTCTTCCCGGCGCGCCCCGCCGAAGGCGGCGTCGTAGCCCCCCTCGCGCAGTGCGTTGAGCAGCGCCTGCGTCTTCAGGGCGGCGCAGCAGCGCACCGTACCCAGGTCCCACGGGTTCACGCCCCGCGCGATCGCCTCCTCATACCGATAGACCCGCAGATCCGCGCCGATGCGCCGACAGAACGTCTCCCGAAAGGAGTACATCTCCGGGAACTTCAGTCCGGTATCCACGTGCAGCAGCGGGAAGGGGATGCGGCCGGGCGCGAACGCCTTGCGCGCCAGCGTCGCCATCACCGAGGAATCCTTGCCGACCGAGTAGAGCATCACCGGGCGCTGAAACTCCGCCGCCACCTCACGGATGATATGAATGCTCTCCGCCTCCAGCGCATCCAGCGTGGAGAGCCGCGCCACCGCAGCAGCGGCCATGCTCGTCATTCGTCACCACCCATCCACGACGATCCTGAGGGGGGAATGGACCGCCCGTCCCTGACACGGCGCGGCACGCCGCCCGGGGCGCCCGCGGCCCGCACATCCCGTTCGGCCTCCGAGGCAGCATCCGGTCCCCCCCCCACCCAGTTAGCCAACTACCTCACCGTCCCCTGCTGCGCTTCGGCCGGGCCGGAAGGCGGCTGCGACGCGCCTCGATCTCATCGAAGATCCGCTCGGCCGCCGGGCGGGCCTCCGCGGGGGCGTTCGCCAGGTAGCGCCGGTCGCCGCGCGCGTGGGCGTTGACGGCGGCAAACCAAGGGAGCATGCGCATGTCGGCGCCTTCAGCATCCAGCAGCGCCACCAGCTTCTCCCCGTACCCCAGGTGCAGTAGTACCGCCGAGGCGCGGAGCCAGTCATCGCGCGTATTGGGCGGCAACCGGAACTCCGCCTCACCCAGCGCCCGCCGGAGCGCCTCCGCCGCCAGCCCCCAGTTCTCGTCGTAGGCAGCGAAGAGGGCATCGTGGAGGGCCTGGGTGTCCTTCACTGCCTCCCGGTCGTGAATGTCGGCCAGCACCCGCCGCGCGTCCTCAGGACGCCCGAGGAAGTCGCGCAGCAGGAACGCCAGGTTGTGGCGCGGGGAGTCCTCGCTCGGGTCCAGTTCCAGCGCCTTCTCGAATGCCCCGCGCGCTTCCTCCCAGCGTCCCAAACGGTCTGCAAGCAACTTGCCCAAGCTGTTCCAGGTCAGACGGAGTCGGGGATCAACATGCACGGCCGTGGAGTAAGCAACCTCCGCTTCCTCATAGCGAGCGAGGCCATCGGCTAGGAGGGCACCCAGGTTGTGCCATGCGTAAGGGTAGTCGGGGGCGATCTCGACAGCTCTGCGGAAGGCAACTTCGGCATCACGGTGCCGCCCCAGTTGGTCGGTGAGTAGAACGCCGATGTTGTACCAGGGCATGGCATCTCTCGGATCGAGCTCAATACTCTTGCGCAAGGCGGCCTCTGCCTCGCTGACACGGTGGAGATGATGCGCCAGCAGGTTGCCAAGGTTGTTCCACGCGCTGGAGGATCCAGGCTTGATCCTAATCTCTGCACGATAGGCAGCTTCTGCCTCTTCATAGCGCGAGAGGTACTCCTGGAGCAGGAATCCAAGATTGTGCCACGCCATCCAATCCGTAGGGTCGAGTTCGACAACGTGGCGGTAGGCGGCGGCAGCTTCGTCGTAGCGAGCGAACTCACGGCCGAGTCGCACCCCCCAGTCGTACCACGCCTTGGCCCTTTTTCCGAGTGCGGGGCGCAGGGCACTACGTACCCTGTCGAACGCGCCTTCGTCGAGACTGGCCTTCACGTCAGTACCAGCAAACGACAGCAGAATGCTGACTGTTTCGGAGGACTCCGCCTCAAGGATCGCATTCGACACCTCCCGTGCGTCATCCCAGGAAGTGATCAGCCCCTCCCGCAGGCGCGACAAGAGCCAGCGGACGGCCTCCTCCCCACGCACCAGCTCCAGGTTGTGTCTCTCCTGCCGCAACCGGCCCACCAGGTCCTCCACCTGTTCGGCGGTCAGAGACGTAGCAGCGATGGCGTGGCGAGTCGCGGTGCCGGCCTCGTTGGTGCCCAGCATTGCCGGAGAGCTGAGAACCAGGTCTGCGAACTCCACACCGCTGACCGGAGAGTCTGGCGGCACGGCCTGGCGGAGTGCCCTCTCGAGCTCCGCGAAGCTCAGGATGCGGGGATCGATCTCATCCGGGTCCAGGATCTGGGCGATGCGCTCGCGGATCCCCTCGGTCAGCCGCAGAAGCTCCATCTGTGCGCGGGCTTCCAGGTGGTAAGCCAGCCCGGGGTATTCAGCAAGTGCGCCCGCAAGGGCGATCGCGTAAGGGATCTGGCCTGCGTCCAGACGACCGCGTGAGAGCAGGCGACGCGCGTGTCGCTCAAGCTCGGCAGGGGTGTGGAACTCCTGGAGGAATCGCGTCAGGCAGGCGAGGCTGGCGCGCTGGCGGCGGTTGCCGGAGCGCATCAGGTACCAGATGTTGAAGAAGCGCTCGGCGATTTGGTAGCCGGTCTTCTTCTCGGGGAAGAAGGCGGTCTTCTCCACCAGGCCGATCGCCTCCAGGCGGCCGAGCTGGGGGGAGATGCTGCTCGTCGGGATGCGCGTCAGGGCGGAGAGTATCGCCGCGGTGGCCGGGCGCCAGTACCGCGCCAGGCTGCCGACGATCACCTGCGCCTGCCCGGAAAGCTGGTCGAGCCGTGACTGATAGAGGGGGGTGACGATATCGAGCAGGCCATCCAGGTCCTCGTAAGCATCCTGGGAGAAGCCCTGGGAGAACATCTCGAACAGGAGCACGGCGGTACGCGGGTTGCCACCGGTGAGGTCGCGGAGCGCCACCAGTCTCGGGGTCTCCTTTGGGAGGCGGGCGAGCACCTCAGAGCGGCCGGTCTCGCGCGCCAGTTCCATGATAACCGAGCGCAGTTCCTCCAGTGAGAGGGGGCGCAGGACCCGCGTCCTGAAGCCGTCGTAGAAGGCGGCCCCGTAATCCTCGAAGTCGGCGGGCGGGGCGACGGCTGCAGCGATGATAACCGGCGCGCCCGCCGCGCCGAAGAAGCCGCGCAGCCGGTAGTCGTGCGCCCTCAGGCGGCCCAGGAGCAGGCTGAAGTTGTCGATGAGGAGCACCGGCCGGCGCCCCAGGCGCTCGATTGCCGCCGCGAACGCCTCGCAGCCATCGGCCGCCAGTGTCTCCTCGTCAGCCGAGGATGCCTCCATCTCCTTGACCGTGCCGTCAATCCGTTCTACCTCGGCTGTGGCCCCCCCCTGTTGTTCGAGGGCATCGGCCAGGGCGTCGAGGCAGTTCAGCCAGAACTTCGAGAGGCGATCCACCTCGACGTACTGGTCTTCCGGGAAGGTGAGGGGAACGAACCGCTCCCGGAGCGGGGCGTCCCGCAGGGCGACGGCAATGCGGAGCAGGAGCGTCGTCTTCCCCATGCCGCGTTGGCCGCAGACAAGGTGGTGCTGGGGGTGGCTCTCCGGCGCCTCGGCGGCAACATCGCGCAGGATGTCCTCCAGCGTCTGCCGGCGGGCGATGAACGAGCGTTCGAGGTCGGCACCGCTCAGCCGGTGCGGGTTAAAGACACGTCGCTTCAGTGACGCCAGGGGATCGGTCTGCACGCTGGCGCTCATCATTCGCAGAACCGCCGTTTCCAGTAGTCGCGGAGCAGGAACGACCGGAACGCGTGGGTGCTCCCGGTCTGCAGCAGGTAGCCATCGCGCCCCAGGAGGTGGAGGATGCTGACCAGGCGGCGCTCCAGCGCGTCGGGGTCGACGTTCGGCTGTCGCGACAGCAGCAGGTTGAAGAGCTTGCCGCGCGGGCAGCCGCGGGCGCGCTGGCAGACATGCGCCAACACGTAGCGAGCAATGCCCGCGTCGGCCGGGTCGTCGAACTGCTGGTCCAGCCGGGAATCCCAGTGGTCGAACCGGATCTGCTGGTGCGGTTGCAGCAGATCATCGTAGGCCGCCGCCACGTCCTCCGTCGTTGGGAAGCCGGGCGCCTCGCGCCGCTCGGCGGGTCGATCCATCAGGCTGCTGAACAGGAGTTGGAGGTAGAACGGAAGCGGCCAGCCGACGCGCCTGATGATCTCGGCACACACCTCGTCGCCCATGTTGCGGGGGCGGTCGAGGTTCGCCCCCAGCGCCTTCAGGAAGGCGACAGCCGTCTCGTCGGAGAAGGCGCCCAGCGTCTGGGGTGTCAGGTCGTTGATGGCACCGTGGAGTCCGCGGCGTTCGACGAAGCTGTCCAGACCCACGGACCCCGTGATGATCCAGGAGACGCGGCCTCCAGTGTTCTGGCGAACCCCTCTCAGCCAATCCAGGACGCCCCGTGCGCGCCTTACGCCATCCTCGGAGTCCGCCACCTTGCCCAGGAAGATAGGGAGTTCATCGACGGCGATGAGCACCGGACCCTGCCCACCAGCGCTGCTGAGCACCCTCTGCACACTGGCCGCCAGCTTCCGCCACACGTCGGCTTCGTCACCACCGACCTCCAGGCCCACGGGTCCGACCTGGCCCTTCGTACCCGCGAAGAGACTGCGAAACCGGCGCAACCCGTCCACCGCTTTCACGCCTCCGGGTACCTCCAGCCCGCCATCCACCGTCGCTCGCAGCAGGGCGCGCACGAACTCCGCCTCGTCGGAGCAGTGCTGGACGTCGAGTCGGACCACCTGCCAGCCTTCCGCCAACAGCATATCGCAGAGGCGCAAGACCAGGGATGACTTGCCCACGCGCCGGGGCGCCGAGAGCAGCGCGTGGTTCCCGGCCTCCACCGCCCGGCGGAGACGGGCCAACTCCTCTTCGCGGCCGAAGAAGTCGGCGCCCGTGACCGGAGGCCCTGTGATATTCTTCATGCGCTGAGTATACAGGACCAATGCGTTCCTGTCAAGAGACGAAATCGTATCAATACACATCCGTCTCATGAGCTTCGGGCGCGGCCGCGAGAGGGCGGCAAACGGCCGGGGATGGCAGCCGCCCGCAAGACGGCGATGTTGCCGCTCCGCGCGGGTCCAAGACGGAGCTGGTGATGGCAGCCATCGGTCGGGGGGGCGAAGCCTTCGGAGTCTCAGACATCCAGAACGACTGCCCCGGCGTCAGCGTGGACCTGATGCGCCGTGTACTGAAGAGGCTGCGCAACTCCGGGAGGGTGGAATGCCTGGGCCGCGGGCAGAGCGCCCAGTGGCGGAATACCAGCCGATGGGAATTGGGTAATGTCTCTGCCCATCGTGCCTACCGAAGCTACAGCCCCCCGTCCCACACCCACTGCTTCGCCTGGTTATCGTTGCGGATCGCCAGGTTGTGGCGGCGCACCTGCCCGCTGCGCAGACGGATCTCGTAGGGCACGAACCACCCCTCAATGACGACTCGCAAGCCGCGCCGGGATCTACCGCGTATGCCGGCGTGCAGGGGAACCCGGCGCCGGGCGCGAATCCGGGATCAAGCCGGACTCACCCCCGGCCTTTGGAGGGAGCGACCGATGCCATCCCAACGCAAGCCCAACATCCTGCTGATCGGGATCGACTCGCTGCGAGCCGACCACATGAGCTGCTACGGCTACCCACGCCTGACCACGCCGCACATGGACCGCTTCGCGCGGGGCGGCACGCTCTTCGAGCGCACCTACAGCCCGCACATCCCCACCACCAGCGGTTACGCCTCCATGCTCACCGGCACGGATGCCTTCACCAGCCAGGTGGTGGCGCTGCGTCACACAAGCCCCTTGCGCCCGGATGTCCGCACCCTGGCGGAGATCCTCGGCGAGGCCGGCTACAACACCACCTCGGTCGGCTTCAAGTCGAACGCCGGGGCCCGCGGCTTCGAGAACTACCTCAGCTTCTCCGGCTGGGGCAGCCTCGCCGAGGGCCGCAGCCCGAAGGCGGGCAACCTGAACGAGGTCGCCATCCCGGAGCTTGAGCGCCTCTGCGCCGACGACAAGCCCTGGTTCGTGCTCCTGCGCCACATGGATCCGCACTCGCCCTACCTCCCGCCCGCGCCCTACGAGCGCATCTTCTACCACGGCAATGAGTGCGACCCGGCCAACAAGAGCATGGAGCCGGTGATGGCGTTCAAGCCGTTCTGCGATTACTTCGCCGCCTGGATGCCCCCCGGTATCACCGACAAGGACTACGTTGTCGCTCAGTACGACGGCGCCGTGGCCTACATGGACGCCTGTATCCAGGCGATCTTCACCGTGCTGGAAACCAGGGACGTGCTCGACGACACCATCGTCGTCATCAACTCCGACCACGGCGAAACCCTCTACGACCACGAGTGCTGGTTCGACCACCACGGCATGTATGACAACACCCTCCACGTGCCGCTCATCATCCGCTACCCCGCGAAGATCCCCGCCGGACGGCGCGTGTCCGGCTATAACCAGCACCAGGACCTCGTGCCCACCCTCCTCGAGCTGGCGGAGATCGAAGTGCCGGATCGCTTCGATGGGCGCAGCCTGGCGCCGATGGTCCGCGGCGAGGTGGCCTCGCACGCCACCGAGCTCTACATCACCGAGTGCACCTGGATGCGCAAGCACGGCTGGCGCACCCCCGAGTGGAAGCTCATCGTGGCGCTGGAGCCCGACTTCCACTTCAAGCCGCCCGTGGAGCTGTATAACTTGGTGCAGGATCCTGAAGAAAATAATAACCTGGCGGATGCCCTGCCGGATGTGGTGGCCCACTTGAAGGGGCGCATGGATGCTTGGATCGCCAAGCGTGAGCGGGAGACCGGCCTGCCCAACCCGATCCACCACCAGGGCGATTGGAACGGCCACGAGGGCGTGGGCGCCTTCGAGACATCCCAACAGGCGTACGATACGCTCCACATCGGCACGCCGGGCCAGGCCGCGCGCTTGCAGGCAGGAGAGAAGTAGCCTCGGCTGGCAGCCACCGGACAAGGCCACGGAGACACAGAGAACGCTGAGACGACAAGAAAAGACTAGGCATGATCGCGTCTGATGCTCCCCTCTGTACTACTAACGGGCAGAATCTGCGAGCGCCGCGGCGATTACCGGGCATTGGAAATACCCGTCTCGCGGACCTGCGGCCGACCGTCCTCGCGGACGGGGAGTCTATCTGCGTCCGGGAGGACGCTCAGCGGCGCCGCGCCGCTCTCCAGACGGGTATTTCCAATGCCCGGAGTTTGGT
>JACQGM010000271.1 GCA_016199585.1 Armatimonadota bacterium | reverse complement strand
TCGTCAACGGGCTGACGCCGGCGAGCACGCTCCTCTGGTCGTTCCGCACGCGGGCGTCGGGGAACGGAGCGTCGCTGGACTACGGCTTCTGGAGCATCAGCAACGCCACCTGGGTGGTGGCGCGCACCAACAGCGGAGTGACGGGAACGGATTACACGGATGTGTCGGTGCAGTTCGCCCTCCCGAGTGGGTGTACCGTGGGCGACCCGGCGTTCTACTGCTCGCGGCCCTCGGACAGCGTCTACGTGGATGATGTATCGCTGCGCCAGGTGGTGAGCGCCCCCTCGGGAGACGGGGTCCAGCTCGCCAACCCGGACGGGGTAACGGCCAGCATTCAGAGCAGCCCAAACACCGGTCAGCCCTACCTCACCTACACGGGGTCGGCCGCCAGCGGCGCTCGACTGGGTCCCAGAGAGTGGGCGTTCTACGTGCCTTCGGGGGTGTCGGCGTTCAGCTTCACGGTGGTGGTGGAGACGAATACGGCGCTCCCCGCAGCGCCGGGTGCCGCCAGCGGCGCCGGGTCGAGCGCGGTGCAGGTGCGCACCCTGGCCGGCACCAACGCCGCCGGTTTCCGTGATGGGCCGGCGACGGTGGCGCGCTTCGGATCCGCCGGGAGCGGCATCCAGGGCATCGCCGTTGACGCGACGGGGAATCTGTACGTGGCGGATGCGGCCAATGATTCCATCCGGCGCGTCGGCGCCGACGGGGTGGTGAGTACCGTCGCCGGCATCTACGGCAGCGGCGGCGGATATGTCGATGGCCTCGGCACAGCGGCGAAGCTCGATATCCCGCGCGGGATCGCGATCACCTCCGATGGGTGCGTGCTGTACGTGGCCGACGGCGGCAACGAGAGGGTACGCCGCATCGAGCAGACGGGCGTAGACCCGCGCGACCCCGCGAGCTGGACGGTGAGCACCATCGCCGGCGACGGACTGGCGGGCTATGACGATGGCGCCGGCAACGTGGCATCCTTTCGCATGCCGTACGGTCTGGCGCTGGAGTCCGACACATCGCTGCTCATAACAGAGTACCACGGCCAGCGCGTGCGCCGCATTCAGCTCAAGGGCGGAACCCCCACCACGGCAGCCAACTGGCACGTCTCCCTTGTCGCCGGCGAGTCCGGCATCGTCTCTCCAACGGGTGCGTTCCAGGACGGCACCGGCTCGGCCGCTCGTTTCAACCACCCGGCGGGGATCACGGTGGATACCCGGGGCAACGCCTACGTGGCGGATCGGGACAACCACCGCGTCCGGCGCATCACCCAGGAAGGCGTCGTGACGACCCTCGCGGGCTCCGGCACCTCTGGATACCTGGACAGCGCCACCGGCACGACAGCCCAGCTCAACAGCCCCTTCGGCGCGGCGGTGGACGCAGCGGGGTACGTCTTCATCGCCGACTATGGTAACCACCGCATCCGGCGCGTGGGACCAAGCGGCGCAGTGACCACTGTCGCCGGTGGAACATTCGGGAGTGCTGACGGAACGGGCGATGCTGCGAGGTTCGCCAGTCCGGACCCCATCGCTGTAGACTGCGCGGGGAACGTCTACGTGGCAGACAGCTCCGGTTACCGGATCCGCCTCATCCAGCGTGTGGTGAGCACGGCGGCGCCGTAGCGCCCCACCACCGGCAAGGCGCCATGCCCGCGCGGGCGCAACCGCGCCGAGGGCCTTCAGGCCACGCAGAAAGGGAGGCCAACATGCCCGCCCTGCGGGCGAGAGGCTTCTGTTTAGGAGGTACAGAACGATGTCACGCATGTTTCCGCACATCCGCACCGGGTGTGCCCTCCCCGCGGCTGGCCGCCGCCTCGTCTTCTCTGCGCTCGCCGTCCTGCTCCTAGCCCAGGGCTGCGGGGGCGCCCGCCGCGCCGTGCCGCCCGGGGGCTCGACGGCGCCGGAAGCCGCCATCCCCAACACCGGCGCCTTCCTCGGCACCGCCCGCTTCACCGTGGACGTTCAGACCGGAGCGGTCAGCGTCCAATCCCTCGATGCCGGCCGCGCCCTCTTCAGCGGCAATGCCCTCCGCTTCGACAGCAGCACCCTCCTCGACCAACCCGGCAACGTCGGGCGCAAGGCGCTGCGCGTCTCCCTGCTCAACCGCAGCGGCGATACCATCGGCCAACTCCCCGACGGCACCGAGACCGGGGTGCGCGTGATCCTCGGCAACTTCACCTACCTGGGGCCGGAGCTGCTCACCAACGGGGGCTTCGAGACCCTCGGCAGCGGCTCGACGCTCTGGCCGGGGTGGATGATCACCCCCTTCGATGGCAGCGTCACGGATGAGCGCACGCTGGTCAACAGCGGCAGCCACGCGGCGAAGTTGACCACCGGCGCGGGCGGCCAAACGCGCCTGGAGCAGATCGTCAACGGGCTGACGCCGGCGAGCACCCTTCTCTGGTCGTTCCGCACGCGGGCATCGGGAAACGGGGCGGCGCTGGTCTACGGCTTCTGGAGCATCAGCAACGCGGCCTGGGTGGTGGCAAACACCAGCACTGAGGTGACGGGAACGGATTACACGGATGTGTCGGTGCAGTTCACCCTCCCGAGTGGGTGTACGGTGGGCGACCCGGCGTTCCGGTCCTCACGGCCCTCGGACAGCGTGTATGTGGATGACGTTTCGCTGCGCCAGGTGGTGAGCGCCCCCTCGGGAGACGGGGTGCGCCTGGCCAACCCGGACGGGGTGACCGCGCGCGCGGGGCAGCCCTACCTCTCCTACTCCGGATCGGTAGCCCGGGGTGATACGCTGGGCCCCAGGGACTGGGTCTTCGCGGTGCCGAGCGGCGTCGCCGGTTTCTCCTTCACCGCGACGGTGGAGGCGAACACCACGCTCTGGGCGCCCCCCGACGCGGGGAGCGGCGCGGCGCCCTCCACCGGGCAGATCCGCACCCTGGCCGGGACCGACCTCACCGGCTTCCGTGATGGCCCCGGCTCGCAGGCGCTCTTCGGAGCCCTCAGCGGCAGCACCATCAATGGTATCTGCGACGCAGCCGTGGATGCCTCGGGCAATGTCTACGTGACCGATTACGGTCGCCATTCCGTTCGCCGCATCAGCGCGTCCGGGATGGTGACGACGGTCGCCGGCGTCCTGGGGAGCACCGCCGGCAACACGGACGGGTACGGCACCACGGCCACTCTCAACGGCCCCCGGGGCATCGCCGTGACACCGGATGGCCGGACGCTTTACGTGGCCTGCTACGTCGGGAACACCATCCGGCGGATCTCGCTCACCGGGATCGACCCGGCCGATCCCGCGAGCTGGGAGGTGAGCACCGTCGTCAACCCCGCGGGGACGCTGGCGTATGCGGAGGGCACCGGGTCCGACGCCAGGACGAACCGCCCGTGCGGCATCGCCATCGAATCGCCCACCAGTGTCCTCTTCACCGAGTACCTGGGCAACCGCGTGCGCCGCATGCAATTCACCGGGGGCGACCCGGACGACCCGGCCAAGTGGCAGGTGTCGCTCGTGGCCGGCGACGCCTCAACACTCACGCCGTCGCCACTGTCCCAGGATGGCACCGGCTCGGGCGCGAGCTTCGGCTACCCGGCCGGCATTGACGTGGACCCCTGGGGCGCGGCGCTGGTGGCGGAGTTCTACTCGAGCAAGATCCGGCGCATCAGTCTCGGCGGCGTGGTGACCACCCTCGCCGGCGGGGGAGGCGGCACCTACGCCGATGGCACCGGCGCCAGCGCCTCCTTCTACGCGCCAGCAGGGATCGTCGTGGACCAGGCAGGCTACGCCTATGTGGCGGACATGCTGAACAACCGGATCCGCCGCGTCAGCCCGGCTGGTGTGGTGACGACCGTCGCCGGCAGCAGCACCGCCGGTGATGGTGACGGCGCGACCAACGGCAGCGTGCTGCGGCGACCGACAGGCATCTGCCTGGACGCCGCCGCCAACCTGTATGTGGCCGACAACGGCAACTCGACGGGGATGGTGGGCGGCACGCGCGTCCGGCTCCTCCAGCGCGTGGTGAGCACGGCGGCGCCGTAACAGATCACGACGGCACCGGCGGTGTGCCGGTCGCCGGAGCGCGGCGGGTGCTCTCCGGCGACCGGCACCCGTCGCGCTCCGCCTATGCCGCGCCCGCATGTAGACCAACCCGGTCTCATCATCCGAGGCGTGCCCCAGGCCCCCCGTGAACTTGTGAGCGGTGCCCCCGCCCCCGGCGCGCACGGACCCATACACGTCATACGTGCGGCTGGAGAGCACGTCGCCGTCCTCGTCCACGGTGGCCACCACGCTGCCCAGGCCGTCGTACACATACCACTCGTAGTCGCCGTCGGCATCGCGCTTGCACTCGGGGCCTCTCGGGCCGATGAGGTACTGCGCGTTCAGCGTCTCGTTCAGGTACTCCCGCACCACGCTCTGGCCGTCGAGAAGGTAGTCGGTGGTGTTCTGGCCCACGGTCTTGCTGCGGCGGAGGCCGTCGGCGCCGTAGGTGAAGGTGCTCGTGGTTCCGTCAGGCTGGTCTGCAGGCGGTTCATAGGCGCAGCGCGCGCAGCCAGACTACTTGACCAGTTGCGCCAACCATCTCTCCACGACTAGGCCGAGGATCAGGAGTAGCGCTAGGAGGATGGGTATCCATCCAATTGCCTCTGTCCAGAACGCATCCTTGACGTGGGGCCAGCTCCACGACGCAAATCGCTTCAGCCATGCAAGCATGGATTGTCTCCCAACCACGCTCTGGCCGTCGAGCTGGTAGTCGGTGGTGTTCTGTCCTACGGTCTTGCTGCGGCGGAGGCCGTCGGCGCCGTAGGTGAAGGTGCTGGTCGTGTTGTTGTAGACGCACTCCACCATGCGGTTCTGGCAGTCCCAGTCCATGCTGCGCCCGGCCGCCGCGTCTGTCAAGGTATTCCCGGCGGCGTCGTTGGTGTAGTTCTGGCCGCCCCGTGTCAGGAGCATGTTCGCGTTGTTGTAGGTGTAATCCTGGTAGCCCTGGCCGACGATTGTTTTCCGCGTGCGGTTGCCCATCGGGTCGAAGACGAAGGTCTGCTCCTCGCCGTCGTCGTAGTCCACGCCGGTGAGCCGGTAGAGCTCGTCGTAGTCGTAGTCCTCGGTGCGGATCAGCCCGCCGTCGTCGCTGACGGCGTTGGTGTCGCGGTTGCCGATGGTATCGTAGCTGTAGTCGTTCTCGTTGATGAGGGTATCGCCGCCGGTGTCGTGCCAGAGGGTGCTCACCGTGGCCCACAGCCCGCGGGTGATCCGCAGCGCGCCCGCCGTCAGCTCCGGGGTGTAGGTCGTCTTCAGGTAGCTCACCCGCGTCCCGTTCTGGAAGGTCTGGTCGCTGTAGACCACGCGCGGCACGCCCCGGCTGTCCACCTCGTAGTCCACCCGCCGCCCCTCGTCGTCGGTAATCGACGTGAGCCGCTGCTGCAGCTTGTCCGGCTCGTCGCTCGGCAGGCAGTGCCCGGGGAAGGCGGACCCGTAGGTGTAGGTCCAGGTGTCGCTGCCCGGAAGGGTCACCGTGGCGCGCTCGCCGGTGGGCTCGTAGGTGTAGCTCACCGTGCCCGTCACCGGGTCGCTCACGCTCGCCACGCGGTCGTTGCCGCTCTCATAGCTGATCGTGGTCGTGCCGCGGTCGTCGGCCACGGTGGCGACGCGCCCGTTGCTCCCGTAGGTGTAGGTGATCGTCTCGTCCTCGAACACGGCGGTGAGCGGCTGCCCGACGCCGTTGTAGGTGAACGAGGTGTCCCGATCCATCGGGTCGGTGCTGCTCGTCACCCGCCCCGCCACGCCGTAGGTCATCGAGGTGGTGCGGTCCAGGCCGGTCGGGTCCTGCTCCACCTGGGTGAGGTTCCCCCAGCTATCCCCGTAGGTATAGGTGGTGTAGATGTTGTTGAGGTTCTTCTCCTGCGTCTTCTGCCCGTATCCGTTGTAGGTGTACTCGTACTGCCGCCCCGTCGTGCCATAGCGGGCGTCGCGCACCCACTTGAGCTGACCCCGGTTCCCCTGGTTCTGGTCCTCGTTGTCGTAGTAATCGTAACTCGTGACCCGACTGACAGGTTGAGGCGAGCCGTGGCCGTCTTGAACCGCTTTCCCCGCTGTGCCTCGCGCGCCGCCAGCAGCAGGTTCTCGAAGCTCACCACCTGCTCCCACAGCCCGCCGTAACGCTTCACCGGGGGCGCTCCTCCGGCGCGGGGCGGAGCCCGCGCCCTACT
>JACQGM010000266.1 GCA_016199585.1 Armatimonadota bacterium | reverse complement strand
GTTGTGCCCCAACCGAGCGTCCGGTCAAACCTCATCCGGGGGGTAGCGGAAAACAAGTACTAACGCCGGGAATTGTCGCCGGCCGCGATGATTCCCGGCGGCCGTGGCACCCCCACCCCGGCCCTCCCCGCACGCGGGGAGGGAGTCAGCTGGTCCTCCCCCCGCGTGCGGGGGGATAAGAGGGGGGGACTTCGGTTGCGGCCATGCCGCGTTGTGATGCAAGGGAGGACGATCATGTGCCGAACGATGCCACTCTGGATGATGGCGACCGTCTGCCTGGGGGCTTCCACCGCCTCCGGGTTCCAGACATCCGGCTTCAAGGACTTCACGCAGGCTTTCGAGGCCGGTATGGCCGCCAGCCGGGAGAAGCGCCCGGGCGAGGCCCGCGAGGCGTTCGCGGAAGCGCTCAGACTCGCCAACCGGCCTGCCGATAAGGCAGCCACCCACCTGCAGATCGGGCACACCTACGATACGCGCTTCGAGCGGCGCGAGAAGATGGCCGCCTATGAGGAGGTGCTGAAGACCCCGCAGGCGGCACCCGAACACCTCGCTGAGGCGCAGTTGGGTGTGGCCCTGGTGCTGCACTACCATGCCGGGACCTATTCCTTTGCCGACATACGAGAGGCCTTTTCCAAAGCCCTGGGAATGGCGGGCGCCACTCCGGATGACCGTGCCCGCGCTCTGCTGGCCGTGGGGGACCTTTGCGTCAAGGATGAGGAGTACGAGGCGGCGCGCGCGGAGTTTGGCAAGGTCCTGGAGATCGAGAATGTCGGCGCGCGAGAGCGCACCTCGGCGCTGCAGCGCACCGCTGACGCCTACTGCCGCGAAGGGGCCTGGCCGGAGGCGCGGAGGATCTGGGAAGAGATCGGGAACGAGCTCGAAATCGGGATGACCTTCTACCAGGAGGGGAACTTCAGCGAGGCGCGCGAGTGGTTCCGGAAGTGGGTGGCGAAGCACCCTCCCGAAAGCTGGCCGGCGCGCAACACCCGCGCCTACCTGGATGCCTGCGACCTCTATCTCGAGGAAGCCAAGAAGGGGCCGGTGGATCTGGGCAGCCGGACGGAGCCGTTCATGGACGAGTGGCTGGTGGCGCGGAAGAGCAACATCGCGCTCCAGGTACACCCGCCGGTGCAGAGGGAGATCGTCTGGCGCGTGGAGCGCCCCTGGGAGAATAGCGTCGCCCTGATTCTCTCTGCGGCTTACGATGGCGAGAAGCTGCGCATCCTCTATCGAGGCAGGGCCAACCCCAACGCCCAGTGCCTGATTGAGAGCACGGACGGGATCCACTTCACCCGACCGGAGCTGGGCGTGTTCGAGTGGGAAGCGGGAGACGGTGGCAAGAATAACATCGTCTACCGGAACGACCCCCCGAGGCTGCTGGACAAGGATCACGTGATCCGGCAGCTACTCGAGCCGCAGCACGAAGAGACCCGACAACTGCTCGAACGCTACAACCTCCGCAGCCTCCTCTGGATCAACAGCATGTTCCGCGACGCCAACCCGGAAGCCGGGCCGGAGGAGCGCTACAAGGGGTTCGCCCAAATGGCGGGGCTCTGGCCCGTCACCTCGCCCGACGGTGTTCGGTGGAGCCTGCGCTCCAGGGAGCCGACGATCACCGGCGGCCCCTTTGATACCACCAACGTCGCCTTCTGGGACCGCGAGCGGAAGGTCTATCGCGCTTACGGGCGCCTGGGTCAGGGCTACAAGGCCGTCCGAACGATCCAGACCGCCGAGTCAGAGGACTTCCTCCACTGGTCGGCTACCCGGCAGCTCACCTTCGCGCCGGGGGTTCCACTCTTTGAGGATCTCTACACCAACGCGGCCTCTCCTCTGCCGGGGGCGGAACACATCTACGTGATGTTCCCGATGCGCTTCCTGCAATGGCGCAAGAAGGTGGAGGCGCACCGGGAGATGGGGGTGTCGGACGCGCTCCTCTTCACCAGCCGGGATGGCTACCTCTGGTCGCGCCCTTCACTCGAGGGCTGGCTGCGGCCCGATCTCGACTCGAGGAAATGGACCGAACGAAACTACATCGGTTGTGGCGTGGTTCAGCTCGACCCGGATGAGTTCTCCCTCTACGTGACGGAGCACTACCGTCACGACACGATCCACTTCCGCCGCTACACGGTGCGCCGGCACGGGTTCGCCTCCCTGCACGCCAGCGTTCCGGGAGGAGAGTTCACCACCCGCCCCTTCACCTTCCGGGGGAGCCGCCTAGTGCTCAACTACGCCACTTCCGCCGCCGGGTTCATTCGGGTGGAAGTGCAGGACGCAGACGGCAACCCGCTGGCGGGGTTCCGGCTGGAGGAAATGGACCGGCTCTACGGGAACGAGCTGGACCGAGTAGTGAGCTGGCGGGGCGGCCCGGACCTCTCGGCGCTGGCGGGCAAGAGGGTGCGGCTGCGGTTCGTGATGGAGGATGCCGACCTCTACAGCCTGCGCTTCTCGGCCGGCGGTTGACGGTTCCGGTGCGCCGTGGTAGGATCGCGCCGGATTGGGCACAGCGGAGAGCAGCGAGGGCAGCGAATGGAGGGGAAGATGAACCATCCGAAGCTGGTGAGCGAGATCCTCGGTGGGGAGCCCTACGAGTACTATCCTCTGGGCGAGCACGTCGTCATCGCGCCGGGAGTGTGTGGTGGCCGGCCCACGTTCAAGGGAACGCGGTTCGAGGTGCAGGTTGTCATGGACCTGTTGGCCGCCGGTTGGGATGTGGAGCGTATCCTTGATGAGTATCGCCCCATCGGGATCACGCGCGAGGCGGTTCGCGAGGCGATCCATCTTGCCGAGGATGCGCTGCGTACGAGGGCAGCGGCGCTCGCCGCGTGATCATCCTCGATGAGAATGTGCTGCGGGAGAGCATCTGCGCCGCTATCGCGCGGTGGTACACCGGACGGGTCCGGTTCATCAGCGATCTGCGCCTGAACAGCGTGATCAAGGACGAAGCGATCCCCGGCCTGCTGATGAGCGAGCGGCAACCGACGTTCGTGACCACCAACACCACCGACTTCTCGCAGCGGGTGGCCCCACACCCGCGTTACTGCGTCGTCTGTCTGACCCTGCCGAATGAGCGCCAAGATGAGATCCCGGACTCGCTGCGCCGCCTGTTTCGGATGCCGGCGTTCAGGACGAAAGCCGCGCGGATGGGCAATGTCGTCCGCGCGGCTCCGACGTTCCTTCAGTTCCACCGTGTCGGTGACAACACCGTGCACACCGTCCCATGGTGACCTTTCAAGGCATCGCTCAGGCTCTTATCGTCGGGGCCGAAGGAGATCCATCCCATGCTGATCACCGTCATCGGTCGCGGGCACTCCGGCACCCGGGCCATGTCGCACACCCTCAGCGCCAGCGGCGTCTACATGGGCGCCCGGCTCAACGGCTCCGGGGACCTGATCCCGCCGCAGGACCTGTACGAGGCGTGCCGGGTGATGGGGCGCTACGTAGACTACAAGGGCGGCCTGGAGTGGGACTTCTCGCGCCTGCGCGCGATGCCGATAGATCCGGCCTTCCCCAAGCTGGTGGAGTCGTATCTGGCCTCGGTGCTGAACAGCGACGCGGCGCGCAAGGGGTGGAAGCTGCCGGAGACCACCCTCATCCTGCCCTGGATCGTGCGCCTCTTCCCCGACGTTCACTACATCTACTGGGTGCGCGATCCGCGCGACTCCATCCTCGGCGGTCACCTCACCGACGACCTGGCCGATTTCGGCGTGCCGTACGACAGGACCGACGACCTGCGCCGGCGTCGCGCCATCAGTTGGCGCTACCAGTACGACCTGGTGCAGCAGACGCCGCCGCCCGCCCGGCGCATCGGGGTGCGCTTCGAGGACTTCGTGCGGAAGCAGGAAGCCACCCTGGAGCGCCTCGGTGCCTTCCTGGGGTTCCCGCTGACGCGCATCGTGGTGCGCCCGGAAACGGTCGGCCGCTGGCGCAGCGATGCCGGGACGCACGATTTCGATTTCCTCCCGCGCGAGGCGCTCTACGAGGGGTGAGACGTCCATGACCTGGTTCCACGCTCTCGACTCTACCACCAGGCAGTTCCTTTTCGGCGCTGGCACGGAGTTCACCGGCGGGCTGGCAGGGGCGTTCGTGACCAGCCTTCTCAGCGCTGCCGGCCGGCGCGTGGCCGCCAGGTTCTCGCGAGACGAGAAGAAGCGATCCCTGCACCGCGCGACGGGCCGGGCCCTGCACGGGGCCGCCTCGAAGCTGTCGAGCGACGACCCGGCCCGGCGCGACCGCCTCTACGCGCGGTTGCGGGAGATGGCTGAGGCGGACGAGTTGGGCGACGTCGCCGGGCTTCTGAGCGAGCCCACGTGCCCGAACTTCCCCGCGCTGCGCGCCGCGCTTCTGAACGCCGGGCATGACCCGGACCCCGCCGGCGGGCCCCGGCTTGAGGCCCTCTTCTCGGCGTTCGCCGAGGCCTTCGCGGATGCGGCCGATGACGAGCCGGAACTCCACGACGCCATCGAAGTCGCGGCGCTCCGGGAGATGGCCCGGTCGCTCAAGGGCATGGCAGGTACCCTGGGTGAGGTCCGAGACGCCGCGCGAGGGGCGACTGAGACGCTGCAGGGCATTCAGGATGATACGGCCGCCATCCGCCAACGAATTGTGCCGGACGTGGACGCCGCCCGCCGCCGCTACCTGGGCTATCTCGTCCGGAGGATGCGCACGCTCCCGCGCCTGGGCGTCGACCCGTCCGCCGCAGATGCCGAGGGGGACGGGGATGGCCCTTGCGTGGCCGACGTCTACATCGCGCTCAATGCCCAGACGCACGTCGTACTCCGTGCGCACGGCCGCCGGGTGCAGCTTCGCGCCGGCGAAGACGACCCGCCCGAGCACCGGCCGATGCCCGCCCTGCGCGCCTTCGGCCAGGCCGGGCGGATGGTGCTCCTCGGCGACCCGGGCAGCGGCAAGTCCACGTTCGTCAACCACCTCGTCTACTGCACGGCGCGCTCGCAGACGCACGGCGACGCCCGCGAGGCGCTGGCGGAGATGCCCGAGGCATGGCGCGCCCTCCTCCCCGTTCCGGTGCTCCTGCGCGAGATGGCCGCCTGGCTGAGGAGAGAGGAATCCACGGCTGAGGAGGCTGCCCTGCTGCGCGAGTACCTCCGCTGGTGGCTGCGGGAGAAGGCGGACACGCCGGCCATGGCGGATCCCGCCCTGGACGCGCTCCGGCAGGGGAAGGCCCTCCTCCTCCTGGACGGCTGGGACGAGGTGCCGGAGCAGCACCCGGCGCACGCCCGGCTGAAACGGATGCTGGCGGCGCTTCCCGGCGAGTATGCCGGCTGCCCGATGCTGGTCACCTGCCGGGTGCGCACCTACGAGGAGACGCGGAGCGAGCGGGGCCGGAAGGTGAAGCCCTGGCTCCTGCCGGCGCGCGTCTGGCCGGCGCACTCCTTGCTCGAGTTCGACGACGACCAGATCCGGGCGTTCGTGGCGGCCTGGTACCGCCAGCTCGCCGCGCGGGGGGAGGTAGAGGACGCCTCCGGGTCGGCGGCGCACCTGGAGCGCGCCGTCCTCTTTAACCCCGACCTGCGCCGCATGGCCGGCAGCCCGCTGCTGCTGACGATGATGGCGATGGACCACGCCGCGCGCAAGGGGCACCTGCCCGACCAGCGCTCGGTGGTCTACGAGGACGTGGTGGACCTCCTCCTCTGGAAGTGGCGGCGACCGCGCCTGGAGGGGAAGGAGGACCTCTCGCTGCAGGACCTGCTGAAGGAGGGCGGGTGCGCCGAGAGTGACCTGCGCCGGGTGCTCGATGGCGTCGCGTTCGAGGCGCACCGGGCGGCCGAGGGCGGTCCCGACGCGGAAGCGACGGCCGACGTGTCCGAGTCGCTGCTGCGCCGGCGCGTGCTGGACCTGGCGCCGCCGGGCGACGCGGCCGAAAGCTGGGCGGGCGCCCTCCTGCGCCTGATCCGCCTGAGAGCGGGCCTGCTGGTGCCGCAGGGCGCCGACACCTACGCCTTCCCGCACCGCACCTTTCAGGAGTACCTGGCGGCCTGCCACGTCTGCAGCGGCGGCGAGGTGCCGGACGAGCTCTGCGACCCCGCGCGCCGCGGCGACGTGGCCGCCACCCTGGCCGTGCTGGCGCGGCGGGCCGACTCCTGGCGCGTGGCCGTGCTGCTCGCCCTGAACCACCTGGTTCACGTCAGGACCAACGTCTCACAGCCCTTCGCCCTGGTGCGCGAGCTGTGCCCGCCCGAGGAGCCGGCCTCCGAGGCGGCCTGGCGCGACGCCGGACTGGCCGGCGAGTGCCTGGCCGAGATCGGCCCCGGGCGCGCCCCGAACGGCGACGACCGCGACCTTGTCGTCCGTGTGAGGGAGCGCCTGGTGGCGCTCCTGGAGGGCGAGCACCTTGATGAGGCGGCGCGAGCGAGGGCCGGCTCCGCCCTCGGCGCCGTCGGCGACCCGCGCGACTTCGATGCCGCCTGGGTGAAGGTGCCCGGCGGGCGCTTCACCCTGGGCGAGGGCAGCGACGCCCACGAGGTGTGCCTGGATACCTTCTGGATCGGCAAGTACCCGGTGACCAACGCGCAGTACGAGCGGTTCGTCCGGGAGCGCGGGCGCCCCGCGCCGGAGCACTGGCCGGGCGGCCGGGTGCCGCCGGAGCTGCGCAACCACCCGGTCGTCAACGTGAGCTGGGAGGACGCGCGCGCCTACTGCGAGTGGGCCGGCGGCCGCCTGCCCACGGAGGCGGAGTGGGAGCGCGCGGCGCGGGGCCCCGAGGGGCTCACCTACCCCTGGGGGAACGAGTGGCAGGAGGGCCGCTGCAACTCCTGGCAGTCGGGGCTGCGCGGCACCAGCCCGGTGGGGATGTACCCGTCGGGCCGGTCGCCGGACGGCGAGGGCTGCCTCGACATGGCCGGGAACGTCTGGGAGCGGTGCAGCAGTGTCTACAAGCCATACCCGTATCGCGCGGATGACGGGCGGGAAGACGACGGGCGGGAAGACCCGACCGCCGAGGTGGCCCGCGTGAGCCGCGGCGGGGGTTGGTACGACTTCCGCGGCCTCGCGCGCGCGTGCGACCGGGGCTGGGGCACCCGCGGCTTCAGGGACGGCGGCCTTGGTTTCCGGCTCGCCAGGTCCTCTCCGCCCGTTACCCTTTGACCCTCTTACCCTCTCCGAGCGCGCGCCAGCGCGCTCGGAGCGCGGAGCGGGCCGGCACAGAGGACGGCCCC
>JACQGM010000265.1 GCA_016199585.1 Armatimonadota bacterium | reverse complement strand
GGTGCCTCCGGCCCGGTTCCCGGGCGCTCCGGGCAGGGCGGCGAAGCCCTGCGCGCGCCTGCCCTGCTGACGGGTGCGCTCCCAGGGTTTCCCCGCATCAAAATCAGAAGTCCCCCCAATAGACAGCCGACCCGCCGCCGTGGTAAACTATTCTAATCCCGGCAAGCTGCCGGCTCCCGGACCGGCCTCACCTGTCTGCCCCGGCAAAGTGCTGGACAGTTCGGTTCCCGCGTAAGGAGGGAACGATGCGATGGCAGGTTGACCGAACAATTCTACCCCCCCCCCCGCTGGCGCTCTGAGTGAGCGCCGGCCCCGACCGGCGGCCATTCGACGGCCTCTCCGCCTGGCGACGGCAATGGCGACGGCGGCACTTCTGCTCGCAGGGCCACCGGGCGTGCGGGGTGACGACCCCCCGCCGCACATTCACGACTTCAGCACGAACCCGCTCATCAGTAGCGAACCGGCGATGGTCTGCCCGGATGCTGCCCTGCCAGGCGAAGTCGTGACGGTCGGCATCTACCAGACGGATGATCAGGACACCTGTGAAACCGGCTACGGGTGCTGCTTTCAAAACGGGCTGGCCAGTACCCCGCTGAAGGTGACGGCATGGAGCGACGGCAACGCCGGCGGCGCCTTCGGGAAGCTGGTGGGCGGGCAGTTCACGCCCACCCCCGACAACCCCGAGCAGGTCACCTCCTATCGCTGCCCCACCACCTTGGGCGCCGTCTCGATTACGGCGACGCTGGACGAGGAGACGCTGGACGCCGTGATTCCACCGCCGCCGCCGCCCCTGCCGCCGCCGGACCCACCCACTGTCAGGACCGCGGACGACGATCCAGTCACGACAGACCCGCACATCCTGGTGGTGTGGGACATCACGACGCCCGAAGAAGCCCCGATCCGGAAGTACGCGATGCCGGATGCGCAGCCGTCTGAGCGCCAGGTGATCGTGACGGCGAGCCGCGCCGCGTACTGGAGCGTCGAGTTGGGGAACCAACTCAGCGCCACGTGGGATACCTCTACCGAGCCCACAACCGCCAGGACCTTCACCATCAGCACTCGCGACGCCTTCCCGCCACCGCCGGCGGGGGACCCGAACTACGGCAAGCTTCCGTCACAGAACAGCTCCTTCGGACCCCAGATCCTGGCCGCCTACGAGGAGAGCTGCATTTCGTTCAGACTGCGCGAGTTCCGGCTCTTCTTCGTGAAGAATGCCAGTAACCACCCGGTGGAGGATGGGCACATCCAGGACCACGACTTTGGCCTCAACCTCGGACAGCCCCCATCTCCCAACTGGTACCACTATTGGTCCCAGACGGTTGCCAGCTCCGGCAACCACATGTACGATTCCATACTCGTGGGCAGAAACGGACCCGGCGACATCGCCGGGGTTTACGTGATGGACGGATCCAACATCTTCTGGATCAGTACCGGAGCGTGCGCGGACAACGTTCGCGCCTACAACTCTCCGAAGTCCCCCTTGCTCAGCGGCATCGACAACTTCGCCAGATTCTGCCTGCACGAGCAGGCCCACGCGGATCACTGCCGGGGGAACCTTGGCGGGCCATGGACCGATGAAGGCGATGCGGACAACGACTGGCTCTTGGACGCCAATGAGACCGGTCAGGCAAACGCGCTCCGCGACCGGAACGGACAGCTCTTCCCGACGCAGGTGGGGATAGTCGACTTCGACCGTGACGGCGCGAACGACTGTGAGGAGATCGCCATGGACAAGGAGTGGGCCTGGGTCGCACCCGCGAACGCCCAGCGGCGTCAGCAGGCACACGCCGAGGACTGGTCAACCGGCGGCGTGCAGTGGCCGAATTACCCGAATCAGTAGGAGAGGGGGATGAAATGCGGTCCACAGCGAAGCGGACAGCAAGCAGAGCCACGATCACGGCTCTGTCGGTCGCAGTCGCGTGGGTGGCGGCCTTCGCCGCCGCGCGGGCGGAGCCCGCGCGGCCCTCACGGTCGCTGGCGGAGCTGAAGCGGGCGCTGGTGGAGGGCACCTATGGTGACCGGCAGCAGGCAGCGCTTGACGTGAGCACCCGTACGGATATCCCTCTGGCTGAGCGCGCGGACGCACTTGTGGAAGCCCTCGAGCAGGAGATCGCCCAGCCAACCTCCCGAGACTTCCTGACCTACTCCCCGCAGACGGAGGTCCTCAAGTGCCACTACTCACACCTGGCGTTCACTCGGATGGGTGGCGCCGCAATCCCGGAACTCGTGCGGTTGGGGCAGGGGAAGCCCCTCGGGGTGCGGTTGCGCCTGTTGGCATCCAGGGCAATCCTCGGCGATGAGCGCGCTCTGGCATCGCTGGTGACAGCCCTCCAGCAGTCCACCGACCCGTGGGATCGTGACTACCTGACCTGGGTGTTCAACCGTTGCCCCTACCCGCCAGCGGCGCCTGAGATAACCCGCGTCCTCCGGGAGGGCGGATGGGTCTTGTGGCCGGCCGGTGTGCGTGGCCCCGGTGCCGACCCGCGGTGGTTCTATGGCCAGGAAGGCGCATTCGCTCTTCAGCGTCTGGGGATGGCGATTCAACAGAACAACGGCGAGTATTGGAACGTGGAGGACCCGAAGAAGCCGGTCCTCTTCCTCCCCCGGGTGCCGGAGCAGACGCTCTCCGTCTCCGTGATGTACCTGGGAGGGACCATGAAGGACGCGGAGGGAAAGCCGGTCCAGGCGCAGGTCGTGCTCCTGCCGGGGCAGCACCTCCTGCTGCCCGCGTCGCTCCTGCGCCGCCTGGGGGTGGATGCCACAGAGGAAGGGGAGAAGGTACGCTTCGGCGAAGGCGTGCGCGACTGGACCTGGGAGCCCTCCACCGCCCGTCTTCTGCGTCAGCCCGCCGGCATTCCGAAGTTCGTGGAGCCGGCCGCGCGCACCATTGACGGCGAGCTCTACGTGCCGGCCACGGCGGTTCACCGCACGGTGTTCAGCGCCATCGAATGGGAGGCCCCTGCCAGGCGCCTCTGGTTCTGGGATTGACCACAAGCCAGCCACCAAGCCCCCGGGAACCCCGTTCCCGGGGGCCCGCCTTCATCCGTTCCTGCGCAGTTCTCCTCACAGCCTCCCCCACCCCTCCTCGTGCGGCGCGCCGCGCAGGTCGCCGCCCGCGTCCTTCCTCGCCTTGAGGTGCAGGTCCCCGGGTAAGAGTTCAGGATGTGTGAGCTGCCGGCGGGCGCAGACGGAGCAGCGCCCCAACCGACGGGGTGAAATGGGTCACACGTCCCACCAGACGTAGGGGCCGTCCGCTGTGCCGGCCCGCTCCGCGCTGCATGGCGCGTGGCCGGGAGCCGGGCATTGGCACGCGCCATGCACCTCTGTGGCCCGCGGACCGTCGTGAGCGTGCAGAGGTGCGATAGCAGATGCGAAGAGAGCGAAAGAAGTACGCCCGTGCCTGCCGGCTCGGCCTGCTGCTCGGCGCGATGGCGGTTCTGCCGTCCCGCGCAGCCCGGGCCGACCGCGATCCGAGCGCCGGCTCGTTCCTGAAGACACCCGTCCTCTCACTCGCCCAGTTCATCCAGCGCGTGCAGAAGGACCCGGTGCTGCAGAAGCGCTACGGCAAGCACTTCGGCCTGGCCGCCGGGGCCGTGCCGGGCTACCTGGCGGAGCGCCTCGAGGCCGAGACGCTTCCGAAGAGCGCCGCGTACACGGTCTACAACGTCACCGGCGACGGGCAGATCTACCCGACGAAGCAGGTGCTGCCGGCGGGCACCCGGATCTACCGGCTCCGCGGCAAGTCCTTCTTCTTCACCCGGATGGGCGATCCCGCCCGGCCTTTCCTCACGCCGCGCGTTGTGCGCCGGCTGCCGCCCTTGCCGTCGCGCCCGACCCCGCCGCAGGAGTTGATCGAGCAGGTGGGCGAGGTGCAGGTTCCGTCCGAGTAGGTCAGGGTCGAGAGAAGGGAGGCGAGAATGGCCGATGCCGTGGCTGCCCGGCACGGGGCGGAGAGTCCGGCGGAGAAGACGCGGACGCCGGCCTGGCGCCAGGCGCACCTGCCGTTCCTGGCGGGCACCGCGCTCCTGCTCCTGTGGTACCGGGGGGTCATCGCCTTCTGGCAGGCCGAGTGGTTCGGCAGCCAGGGCTACTACGCGCACGGTCCCCTGGTGCCGCTGCTGGCCGCGTTCCTGGTGTGGCAGCGTCGCGACCAGCTTGCGCGCACGCCGGTACGGGCCTCGGCGTGGGGCGTCGTCGTCGTCTTGCTCGGGGGCGCGGTGAAGCTCCTCTCCACCTGGGTCTCCACGAGCGGCGTCGAGGCATTCGCCAGCGTCTCCTTTCCGGTGGTGCTGTGGGGCCTGGCGCTGGGGATCTACGGGGGCGGCATCGCTCGCCGGTTGATCGGGCCGGCGGCGTTCCTCTGGCTGATGTGCCCGCTGCCGGGGTACTCCGTGGCCGAGCTCAGCTTCCCGCTCCAGCTCCAGTCCACCCGGATCGGCGCGACGCTGGCGAACACCCTGGGGGTGTCGGTGTACGACCAGGGCACCACGCTGCTGGTGGGGAACCTGTCGCTCTTCGTGGACGTGGCCTGCAGCGGGTTCAAGGCCGTCCTCACCCTGTTGACGCTCTCCGCCTTCGCCGCCGCCACGTCGCGCCTTCGGGTGCCGCACCGAGCGGCGCTCCTCCTCTCGGCGCTCCCCGTGGGGCTGGCCGCCAACGGCGTGCGCATCGCGGCCATCGCCTGGGCGGCCGACCGGTGGGGCCAGGCCGGGGCGGTGTCGGCGCACGACTATTCCGGGCTGGTGGTGCTGGGCCTGGCCTGCCTGGGCATGATGGCGATCGCGAGGATGCTGGGATGGCTCTCTGGTACCGATACCTGGTGATGGCGGGCATGGCGGCGGCCATAGCGGCGATGTGGACGGCCGACCGCGCGATGGTGGCGAGAAAGCACGCCACCGAGGGGGTCCCTCCGCCTCCGGCGCCGATGGCGCTCGGGCCCTGGCGGGGCCGCGACATTCCGATCGATCCGCGAGAGGCGCAGTTCCTCCCGCGGACCGAGATCATGATGCGCTACTACCAGCGCCCGAGCGACCCCGACGGGCGAGCGGTGCAGTTGACCGTTGTGGCGGCCCGAGACGTCAGCGCCTTCCACAACCCCGACTCCTGCTTCCGGGGCGGGGGATGGTCGTTGGTGCGGAAGCAGCGACAGAGTGTGCCGGTGAGGGCGGAAGGCGAGCCGCTGTTGGCCGAACGCCTGCTGGTGGAGAGGGACGACCAGCCGATGGTGGTGCTCTACTGGTACGCCACGATGGATAGCCTGCTGGGCGCCCGCGGGCACGCGCACCCCACCCGACTTGGGGTGGCGTTCGATGCCCTGCTGCGGCGCACGGACCAGCCGGCGGTCTTCTTCCGCGTCGTCACCTCGGCGCGCGAGGGCGAGGAGCAGGCTTTCCAGCGCAGCACCGAGTTCGTGCGCGAGCTGGCGCGCGCACTGGATGAGTAAGGGAGGATGAGCAGGGCATGAGATACTACCTACTGGTGGGGCTGCTGGCAGCCGCCATCGCCGGCGGCTGCGGCGGAGGGTCCGGCACCCTCGTGAGGACCGACCTCCAGCCCGCGCCGTCCGGCGCGGACATGGTGCCGGATGCGGCGCTGGGAGAGCGCTTCACGGTGCCGCCGGCACCGGAGGGCGCGGGCATCGAGACGCACACGGACCAGGCGCTTGGCTTCAGCATCCAGTTCCCGTCCGATCAGTTCGCCCTCTTCGCGCCGCCGCAGTACGTCACGGTGCTGGGGAACCGGGTGTTCGAGCTGGTGCAGCGCACGCTGCCGGAAGGCGATCTCTTCCGGCCGAACGTCGGCATGATCACCGACCCCCGCTTCGCGGGGCAGCCGATCACGCCGCTGGCATACGTCAACGACGGTCTGGGCATCCTGCAGGCATTCTACGAGAGCTTCGAGCTCGTCGCCGGCCCGACGGGGATCACGGTTGACGAGCAGGACGCCGCCACGATCGAGTTCCTCGGCGTCTGGCAGGCGCCGGACGGCACGCTGGTGCCGTTCCACCGGAAGAACGTCTACGTGAAGCACGATGGGGAGTTCCTCATCTTCACGTTCACCACACCGAGGGGCCGCTTCGAGGGAAGCCGCGCGGCCTTCGACGCGATGATCGACAGCATCGAGCTCCTCTGAGCCGGCGCCATAGGATGGGAGGGGTCGGCATCCGGCCCCTCCCGCCATGCAGCCCGGCGGACCGTGACGCCTCCGGCGCTTCCGGCAGCCGCAAGCCTCAGGCGGCACCTCGGCCACCCGCCCAGTCCCTTCTCCGCCGGCCACACCAGCCCTGAGCCGCAGACCGCCGGGTCCCGATCCGCGCCCCGGGCCAAAAGAGGAGTGCGCGCTCCTCCAGCGAAAGAGTCGATAGCCGTCCTCCGTGTGGCGAGGAGAGCGCTCGGTTCCGCAGCAGGGAAGGCGGTGGCGCCCAGGCGTCGAGCGCCGAATGGGGTGGCGCGGCAGCGAGCCGTTCCACCTCGAGGGCTGCGGTGAGCCTCAGGCGATGGGGGGATGGCGATGCGGCGCCCGCGATCGGCTGGCGGCCGCGGATCCTCTCGCTCGTCGCCCCGGGTTCGACCGTACCGATGACGCCAGTGATCTATCGGAGCTCGCCTACAGGAGAAAGAACGTAGTGGCACCGTTGGATGAGACCAGATACCACCCCTCGGATGGGTCGGGGCTGGCGGCGAAGCCGTCTCGTCTCCCGGGTCTCACGTTGCGCGCGGTCCTCGTCGGTATCCTCTTCATCGTCCTGAACTGCTACTGGGTGGTACACGTCTGCGCCCTGGGCACCGTCAACCGGCTGCGGACGGAAGCGGTCTCTCCCTTCTTCAACGCGATCTTCACGCTGTTGGCCGCCACGGCCATCAACGCCCTGGTGCGGCGCGCGCGCCCCCGCCTGGCGCTCACCAACCAGGAGCTGATCACCGCTTACGTGATGGCCTCCCTGGGTACCGCACTCTGCAGCACCGACATGCTGCAAGCCTTCGTCATCCTCATGACCTATCCGTTCTGGACGGAAACCCCGGTGGGGGACTGGCCGGATCTCTTCTTCCGCTACATTCCCCGCTGGCTCTCCGTGCGCGACACCCGGGCCGTCGGCCACTTCTATGCCGGCCACTCCACCCTCTACACCGCGGAGCACCTGCGCGCGTGGGCGGTGCCGGTGCTCTCCTGGACCGCTCTCCTCTGCGTGCTCCTCTTCATGATGCTTTGCATCAACGCCATCGTGCGCCGGCACTGGAACGAGCGCGAGCGCCTCACCTACCCGATCCTGCAGCTCCCGCTGGCGATCACCCGCGATGGGTCCACTTTCTTCCGCAACCGCCTGATGTGGATCGGCTTCGGCTTCGCCGCGCTGATGGAGCTCATCAACGGCCTGGCCTACCTCACCCCGACGATACCCCGGACGCCTTTCAACCGGCATCATTTGATCACCCCGGGCACCTTCACCACCCGCCCCTGGAGCGCCCTCTGGTACATGGATTACGACTTGATCCTGGCGATCATCGGGCTGGGGTTCCTGATCCCGGTAGACCTCCTCTTCTCCGCGTGGTTCTTCTTCCTCCTCAGCCAGGGGGAGCGGGTCTTCGCCGAGGCCTGCGGTCTCGGCCTGAACGATCCGATGAATGAGTACTACGTCTTCGCGCGGGGTACCGGGGCGTACATCGGCCTGGCGATCATGCAGCTCTGGCTGATGAAGGGCTACCTGAAGCAAGTAGCGCGCAAAGCCTTCGGCAAGGCGAGTGACCTGACGGAAGGCGTTGACGGTGAGGCGCTCTCGTACCGCCGGGCGGTCCTCGGGTTGGCGGGAGGGGGCCTCTTCGTCGCCGCCTTCGGTCTCGCCGCCGGGATGACGCTGACGATGATCGCGGCCTACTTCGCCTTCTACTTCACGTTCGCCGTGGTGACGACGCGCATCCGCGCCGAGGTGGGGCTGATCGGCACCGGCCTCTACGGCGGGGGCACCACCGAGCTGATCACCACCGCCGTGGGATCGCCCGCGGTGGGCCCCGCCAACCTCACGGTCGCCGCCCTCTTCTCCGGGTTCAACCACGGGCACCGCGGCCACCCGATGCCCGTGGAGATGGAGGGGATCCGCATGGCGGAGGCGACGGGGATGCGCCGGCAGGGGATGTCCGTGGCAATCATGATCGCCGCTGTCGTCGGGTGTCTCGTCTCCTTCTGGATCCTCCTGCACACCTACTACCGCGTGGGCGCGGCCGAAACCGCGACCTACGGCTACGGGCGCGGGTTCAGCTACACCTTCGGGGAGCTGGCCAGCCAGATCCGACCCCCGGGCGAAGGCGCAAGACCCGCTCAGTGGGCCAACATGGGCGCCGGAGTAACGGTGGTGCTGATCCTCGCGACGCTGCGGGTGCGGTTCCCCGGGTGGCCGCTGCACCCGATCGGGTACGCCATCGCGCCCGCGCTCAACCAGGTATGGATGGCGGCGGTGGTGGCATGGGCGCTCAAGGCTTCGATCCTGCGCTACTCCGGGCGCAAGGGGTATCATCGTGCCCTACCCTTCTTCCTGGGGTTGATGCTGGGAGACTACACCGTCGGGATGCTCTGGACACTCCTGGGGGTGTTCCTCGGGATCCCGACCTACAACTGGATCAATCTGTGAGGCAGAGCACCGGGCAGACGAAGCTCCGGCGTTCGCGCCGCTGTGCGTGGCGCAAGAGGAAAGCGGATGGAACGTCTGGATGAGACAAGACGGCGGTCCCAAGACGGGCCGCGGCCGGCGGGAGGGAAGCCGGGCGCTCTCCCGGGGCTGACGCTGCGGGCGGTGGTCATCGGCATCGTCCTGATTGTGCTCAACTGCTACTGGGTGGTGCAGGTCTCCGCGCTCGGCGCCGCCAACCAGCTCCGCATCGAGGGGATCTCTCCCTTCTTCAACGCGATCTTCACCTTGCTCGTCGTCACCGCCATCAACGCCCTGGTGCGCTGCGCCTTCCCCCGGATCGCTCTCTCCGTTCCCGAGCTCCTCGTCGTCTACGTGATGGTCTCCATCGGCACGGCGCTGTGCAGCACCGACATGGTGCAGGTCATCCTCTGCCTGATGATC
>JACQGM010000264.1 GCA_016199585.1 Armatimonadota bacterium | reverse complement strand
GTGGGGGTGTGGGGGTGTGGGAGTGTGGGGGGTCGAATCCCTTCTGACTCCCACACTTCCACACCCCCGCACTCCCCCTCCTCCTACCCCCGCGCCTCAGTCCGCGCCTGGATCTCCTTCGGCACCGCGAGCGCTACCGCCGGGAGGCTTGCGGGCACCGTCGGCACGCGCCCGGCCGCGCAGGGAGACGCGCACCGCGTTCGCCTTCTCGTCCCAGCGGAACTCGTCGCCGGTGATCCGCTCCCAGAGCGAGAGCGGCAGGTAGGTCCGCCCCCGGATGACGATCGGTGCATGGCGGCTGGTGACGGGAGCGCCATCTACCTGGAGGGTGCGCGAGCCGTCGCGCAGGACGAACCGGCGGCCGTCCGGCGTCTTCAGGGCGAGCTCCTTGCCCTCTCGCGCCCAGGTCATCCGCCACTACCGGAAGCGGCTCGCCCGCCAGAACAAGGACAAGGTATGGGTCCGAGCAGGAGAGGTGTACGGCATCTTCCATCTGGCCGAACTGAGCATCCTCACCGGGATACGCCTGAAGAACCTGCCCCCGGAGGTGGGCACGCGGGAGCAGGTTTTCCGCCGCTACGGCCTGGAGCCGCCGTCTTGAGGCTTATCTCGGATTCCCAGTCTCCTCGCCGCCGCCCGGTGGCCCGCCGCTGCCGAGGGCGGATGGCGGCCGACCCTCGGACGGGAGCGACACTCCGGCACCAAGCGGGCGTTCGCCACCGCGTTCGGAAGTCCTCCCGCGCTCGTGGAGGAGGAGGTTGCCGAGGATGACCCCGGAAACGCCACGCCCCCTGCTGTGCCATGCCCGGGCCGTACCTCGGCAGGATTCCCGCCCGCGCCGCGTAATAGGGATCGGGTGGGCGCGACGCGCTCGCCTCTGAAAGGACCATCAACCCGTGAGCATCCGTGAGGAGCACTCGCCGGCGGCGGCGCCCCGGGAGGGAAAGCCGGAGGGACGGGGCAAGCGCCCCGGAAGCGCCGTCGCGGCGGTCTTCGCCCTGGGAGCGGCCGCCGCCTTCCTGCTGTGCGGCTACGAGTTCATCCGCAGTGTCTCAACGTCACTCTTCATCGATGCTTACACCGCCGACCGGCTGCCGGTCGTCATGGCGGTGATGCCGCTCGGGGTGCTGCTGACGCTCTACGTCTACGGGGTCATCCTCTCACGCCTGGGGCCGGCGCGGGCGCTGATGGCAACCTCGGGCCTGTCGGCGGGGTTGATCGCGGCGTGCTACGCCGGGCTTCTGGCGGGGTGGAAGCCCGCCACCGGGGTGCTCTACATCTTCCGCGAGGCGTACATCGTCCTGATCATCGAGCAGTACTGGTCGCTGATCAACAGCGTGCTCTCCCCTGAGCAGGCGAAGCGGTTCAACGGGCCGATCACCGGGATCGGGTCGCTCGGCTCCATCGCCGGCGGGCTGCTGCTGAAGCGTTTCGCGGTGGATGTGGGCACGGAGACGTTCCTCCTCTATGCGGCCGCATCCCTCCTGCCGGCGGCGCTCTGCTCGTGGCTGGCCTACACCTGGGCCGGGGAGCCGCAGCCCTCCCCCGAGGAGGCCGGCGGCCGCCAGGGCCACCTCGCCCTCGGGATCTTCGCCCGCTCCCGCTACCTCCTCCTCCTTGCCGCGCTGATCGCCCTCACCCAGTTCCTCTCAACGGCGCTGGACCTGCGGTTCTCGACCCTGGTGGAGGCGGTCTATCCGGTCAAGGACGAGCGCACGGAGTTCTACGGCGGGTTCTACGCGCTGCTGAATGGATCGGCGGCGGCACTGCAGTTTCTGGTGGCGCCGCTGCTCCTCCGCGCGGCGCCGCTGCGCGCGGTACACGCGGGCATCCCGCTGGTCCACCTCGCCGCCGCCTTTGTGCTCCTCCTCCACCCGACGCTCGCCGCCGGCGGGGCGGCCTACATCCTCTTCAAGGCGCTCGACTACTCCCTCTTCCGGGCGGGGAAGGAGATCCTCTACATCCCGCTCTCCTTCGACGTGCGCTACCGCGCCAAGGAAGTGATTGATGCCTTCGTCTACCGCTTCGCCAAGGGGGGCCTCGGCTTGGGGGTGACGGTCGCCGGCGGCGTTCTGGGCAAGATCTCGGGCGGCACCTACCCCGGGATCGCCATGCTCTGCGCCCTCCTCTGGCTGCCGATCGTTCTGGCCCTGACTCGCCAGGCCGACCGTAAGGAGGCCACCGGATGAGCCCGCGCCGCCTGTGGTTCCTGCTGCGCTGGCTGGTATTCTACAACGCCGAGCTGGTGTGGCTCTGCTGGCGTCTCCCCCGCCACATCCCGCCCGGCGCCGCTCTCCCTCCCGACAGCGACGCCCGCCGCCGCCAGGCGCACGCGGAGCTCGCGGCGGCCACCGCCCGCCATGGCGGCATCTGTGCCGCGTGCGGCCGCTGCTGCCTGGAGGAAGTGGACCGCTTCACCCCCTTCGACCAGTTGGTGCGCGCCCGCAGCGCGTCACCGGCGCCCTCCGCCGACCGGCGCCTCTACTCCGTCCCCTGGATGGCCTGGAACGCCCTCTCGCACACCGCGCAGCGATTGCCGGGCCGCTCGCAGCAAGCGCCACTGCCGCCCTGCCCCTACGTGGGGACCGAGGGGTGCCGCCTCCCCCGCGTGGAGCGCCCGATGGTCTGCGTCTCCTGGTTCTGCCTCCACCTGGCTCTGGTGATGATCCCCGCGGACATGGACGCCGCCGAAGCGCCCCTGCGCGCCATCGAGGCGCTGCACCGCGAAGCGGTCCGCGCGGCGCGGGCCGCGATCACAGGACCGCCAGCGCCGCCTTGATCGTGAGCCCCAGGCCCACCAGCGTGATCACCGCCGCGCTCGCCACCGGCACCCGATGGGTCCACCGGCTCTCCTCCATGTGCCGTGCCGCGAACCCGGCCGCCTTCACCATCGCGACGCCGACAGCCACCAGCACCGCAGCCATCCCCGCGCTGAACACCACGACCAGCGACAGCCCCCTGGCGAACTGCCCGTAAGAGACCGCTGCCAGGAGCACCGCCAGCGCGCCGGGGCACGGAACGATCCCCCCGGCCATCCCCAGCGCCAGGAGTTGCCCGAAGGTGGGCCGCTCACCCGCCGCGGGCGTGCTCGCCGCCGCGTGCTCGTGCCCGGCGTGCCCGTGAACGTGCGAGTGTCCGCCGTGGTCGTGCGCGTGTGCGTGCGGATGCGAGTGGGAGCGCGACCGACCCGCCCGCGCCCGCAGCAGCCACAGCCCGACGCCGAGCACCAGCAGCCCCGATACCACCCCGAGCACCCGCTGGACCGCGTCGGGCACGAAGTAAGCCGCCGCCACCGTCGAGATCGCTCCGAGCAGGACCACGCTCCCCGAGTGCGTGAGCGTAACCACGACGCCCAGCAGCACCGCGTCCATGACGCGGCCTTTCGAGCCGATGAGGTAGGCGCCGACCACCGTCTTGCCGTGCCCCGGCTCCAGGGCGTGCAGGGCCCCCAGCCCGAATGACGAGAGCGCCAACAGCGCGAACTGCATCCGACAGCCCTCATTCCTACGCGATGAATCTCTCGAGCGCCTCGCGAAGCGCCTGGAGGTGCTTCTCCGCATCCCCATCCTGGAGCGACTCGAGGACGCAGTGCTCCATGTGGTCGGCCAGCAGCACCTTCGCCACCTTGTCGAGCGCCGCCCGAACCGCCGAGATCTGCACCAGTACCTCCGGGCAGGGGCGGTTCGCTTCCACCATGCGCTTGATGGCGCCGACGTGCCCTTCGATCCGCGCCAACCGCGCCATCACTTCCCGCGTGTGCGTGTGCGTCGCCATCGCCCCTCCTATCCCCCCCGGGGGGATAGCGTGATTATACCACGACGGGCGGCCGGAGTAAACGGGCATCGCAGCCAGAGGCCCGAGCAGGGGAGGTGTGGGGGACGCGAAAGCACGGGGCCGTCGCCGCTGACGGGCCCGCCGTGCCGCCTTCACGCCAGCGCGCAGCACGGGCGGGCGCATCCCACGTTGAAGAGGACCCCCACGTGTGGCATGATGCGTTTGACGGCGGCTACGACCCGATGCGAGCACTCCCTGCGGGCACGCCAGGATTATCGGGTGGTGAATCTGTGGGAGGTGGACGCGGCCTTGGTGTTCCAGCGGTCCTTGCTGCCGCTGATCCCGTTCGTGCCGGTGCTGCGCGGCGGCGGAAGCGAAACGGTGGTGCGGAAGGCGCTCCACGCACTTCGCGGCGAAGAGCGGCTGAGCGAGATGGAGTCGCTGTTGGCGTTCTTCGCCAGCTTCGTGCTCGGGCTTCCGCTGGTGAAGCAGATCATGAGGTGGGACATGGGGGTCTTGCGCGAGTCACCGTGGTAAGACGAGATCCTGCAGGAGGGGCGAATGCAGGGCGTGCAGGAGGGCAGAGTGCAGGGCGTGCAGGAGGGCCTCGAGCGGGGCAGTCTGCAGCAGGCGAGGGAAGACATCCTCTGCATTCTCCGGGCTCGCCTGGGTCCGGTGCCGGATGCCGTCGAGGAGGCCGTGCGCCGGGTGAGTGACCTGGCCGTGTTGAGCCGGCTGCTGGAGAGCGCGGCCACAACGGCTTCGCTGCGGGACTTCGAGCAGACTTTGGGCGCTTGAGGACCGGCGTCCCCGAGCCGTTGCTCCACACGGCCCTGCCCGGCCGAGCCGGCCCGGCAGCTACGGCTCCCCCTCCGGGCAGAGGGTGCGGCAGCGCCGCAGCAATTCGCGGGCAGAGCGGGAGTTGCCGGCGCCGAGCATGAGGAGGGCCTCGCGAGCGAGACGGCCGCCCTCGCAGCTATCGCCGCGGTTGAGCGCGCGCCAACCGGCATCCAGGCACGCCTGCCCGTATGCCAGGCGGGCGGCGGCGATGCGCCCCTCCCAGAGGCCGGGCCGGTGCTCGGCGATGCTCTCCCGGGCCTCCTCGCGCGCCGCCCGCGCCTCGGCGCCCTGGCCGGATCCAACCAGCCGCGCCGCTTCCCGCAAGTGCCTCTCCGCGCGCACCCCGGGCGATACGTCCACGCCCAGCCAGACGCTCCCGCTCAGCGCCGCCAGCACCAGGAGGCGCGCCGGCCAGCCGCGCGCCGCATCGGCGACGCCTCCGCCCCGTCCGGCGAGGGCGCGGCTCACGGCGGCATCGTCCGGGAAACGGTCGGAGGGGCGCACGGCCATCAGCCGGTCAATGGCGGTCGAGAAGGCCGGGGGCAGGTCCGGCCGGTAGAAGCCGGTGCGCCGCTGCGGGTCCCCCTCCTCGCGGGCCAGGGCGCGCTGGCGCTCGGGGGCGGGCACCACGGCGTGCAGGCCGACGCGCTCGAGGTAGTAGTCGCCGGGCACGCCCCAGGCCGTGCAGAGGAGCAGCGAGCCGAGGAGGTACTGATCGGTGCGCGCGTCCACGGCCAAGCGGGAGTCGGCATACATCTCCGCCGGAGCGTAGTGGTGCGTCAGGGGGGTGCGGCCGCCGTCGGGAGCGCCGGCGAGCACTGCGCTGCCGAAGTCCACGATGACGGGCGCGTTGCGGTGCCAGAGGACGTTGCTCGGGGTGATGTCGCGGTGCCAGATGCCCTGGCGGTGCAGGTACTCCATCGCCTGCGCCAGCGACCGCGCCGCCTGGCGCAGCGTGCCGAGCGAGGCGCCGGAGCCGGGCTGCGATCCGTTGAGGAACTCCTCGCGGATGCTGCGCCCCTCCAGCGCCTGCATCAGCACGCAGCGCCGCCCGTCCTCCTGCCACGCCGCGTACGTGCGCACGATGGCGGGGTGGCGCAGCGAGGCCACCCTCGCCATGACGGCCTCGAACTGCTCGGCGGGGGTGTTACTCCCCGCCGGGGCGCCGCGGCACTCCAGCGCCATCTCCTTGAGCGCGAGCGCGTGCCCGCCGGCGCCGGAAGGGGGTGCCTCGTGGTAGCGCCGACGGAACGCCCGCTCGTCAATGGCCCGCAGGCGGTAGAGCGTCGTGCCGTCGTTCGGCTGGCTCAGGATCCCCTCCACGCGGTAGGTAACTCCCTGGTGAGCCAGCTCGGCGAAGCGGTGCAGCACGCGCACCGGCTGCCCGCCGGAGATCGGCAGGTAAAGGAGGCGCGCGCGACACTCCGGGTTGGGGCAGCGCTCCTGTGGCTGCGCCGGGATGAGGTCGCCGCATCCGGCGCAGCAGCGGACCAGGTGACCGCACGCCGGGCAGGTGTCACCTCCGGCGCGCGCGGAGACCTCCGCGCCGCACCGCGGGCACTCCACCGAGGCCGCGCTCATCGGCTCTCCCCCGCGGAGGAGGGCAGCGGCACGGCGATGGTACCGTAGGGCTGCCCCTTGCCGCGCAGCCAGTAGAGAAGCGTCTTCCGCACCTTCCCGTCGCGGGTGACGTAGGTGAGACGGTAGGTGTCGCCCGCGACGCTCTCCTCGACGACGCGGCCGAGGTCGTCGGTGCCCTGCAGCACGAGCCGGAACACCGGCGGCGCTTCCCGAGGGGCGGGGCGCGCGCTGCGGACCGCGCCGCCCAGCGATCCGAGGCCGAGGCCGAGGGCGATCCCGACCAGGAGCGTGAGCGGCATCGCGTATCGGAACAAGCCCCGCTCGGCCGCCCCGTCGGGCCGGCGGCGGGCGCGCGCCTCATCGCGGTCGGCGGAGAGCTGCGTCCGAAGCAGGCGCACTGCCGCCGCCAGCTCCTCCAGGGCCGTGGCCATTCTTGTGTTCTCCGAGGTCTCGATCACGGGCGCCTCCCGTTGGACTGAGGGATGGGAGTGTGAGGGTGCGGGAGTGTGGGGGTGTGGGGGTGTGGGGGCGCGGGAGGGATCCCGCGTCTGGCCGCCAGCAGCGGCGGCCTCGCCACTCTCACGCTCCGATGCTTGGCCGCTCGCCGACTCCGCCGTTCGCGGGCCGGCCCGCTCCCCCGCTCGCCCGCTCGCTTCCGGGGAGGATGAGCGGACGCACGCGACCACCAGGCTGGCATCGTCCACGTAGCCGTTCGCGGAGGCGCGACGGCGCATCCGTCCCTCCAGGTCCGCGCGCAGCGAGGGCCACACGTCGGCGAGAGGGTGGGCGGAGGCCCAGCGCGCCAGCTCCTCCAGCTCGCCGCCGGGGTACAGGTCGAGCAGGCCGTCGGTGCAGAGGAGGATCACGTCGCCCGGGCGGATGCGCTCGTTCATGCGCAGCGCCGGCGCGGGCTCCACATGGGCGCCGCCGACCCAGCGGGTGATCCCCTGGCCGCTGCGGTGGTCCTCGGAGAGCTGGCGCAGCTCCCCGTCGCGCCAACGGTAGATGCGGGTATCGCCCAGGTTCGCGCACAGGAGCCGGTCTCCCAGCACGCAGGCCAGGGCGAGGGTGGTGTGCCCGTTCGGAGCCTGCTGGACGACGGCGTCGTGGACGCGGCGAACAGCGTTCGCCAGCAGGCCGTCGAAGTCGCGGTCGGTGTAGTCGCGGAGGCGCCGGATCGGCATGTCGGAGAGCGCCTTCTGCACCCAGCGCAGCGCGGCAGCGGAGGCCACCCGGCTCGCCTGGCCCCCCTGAGGCGTGCTGGAAACCCCGTCCGCCACGGCGGCGACCAGGTCGAAGCCGGAGGGCGGCTCGGGCGTCTCCGGCGACGGCAGGCAGGCGACGGCATCCCAGTTCTCGCCCCCGTGTCCGCTCCCGGCGAGGCTGACGTGGGCCGCCTCGAAGGCCAGCGCGCCCTTGCTCACGCTCCACGCTCCCGCCAGCGGATCTGGTAGCCGCCCAGAGCGATCTCCGCTTCCTCGGGCCAGGGCTCCCACGCGCCGCCGGCTTCCAGGGTCACGGGCTGCGGGTCGCCGGGGGCGCGAAGCTCCACCGGGCAGGCGGGGTCGAGATTGCGCACCGCGGGCAGGCCGTCGCGCCAGGCCACCTCGAGGGCGCGGAAGGCCACCTGGCGGTCGAGGCCCGGGAACGCCTGCCGCCCGATGAACGCGCCGCCCCCCTCGGGCAGCGCCTGCGACAGCGCCACTCTCCCGCCGCCGACGTAGTCGAGCCACACCAACGGTTCCTCCTCGGGCGGCGGAGCGACATCGCTCGCGCCGGTCTCCGCCGGCTTCCGGGCGGCGGGTGCCGGCCGCGCCGCCGCCCGCCAGCGCGGACCGCGCAGCAGCCCGAGCAGGTCGGCCGCCGCCAGCGCGAGGAGACCCACGAGCGCCAGACCGATCAGGAGGGTGGCGACCACATTGAGCCAGTACACGCGGTCAGCCTCCTCCCCGGATGATCTGCACCAGGCTGGGGGGCAGGCCGCCGCCCTCGAAAGCCACCAGGTCGCCGTGGCGCACCTCGATCGACTCCCCGGCGCGCAGGGGCGTGCCCTCCACCGTGGCCGTCACGTCCTCGCGCCGCCAGGTGATCCAGCAGCGACCCCAGTTCTGGATGGCCGCCAGCGCCTGCCGCCCGTGGAAGCGCTGGTGCTCCGGCTCGTACTCCACGCGCACGTCGGTGCCGGAGGCGATGGCGCCGAGGTACTGGTCGCCGTTGTAGATTACCACCGGGTTCGGCTCGGCACGGCGGTTGGCGTTGGGGAAGTAGTGGATCCAGAAATCGGCGCTGCGGCCCCAGGAGAGGTCGCGCAGACTCCCGTCCCAGACCTCGGCGGGCGGCGGTCCCTCGCTCTTCCGGTCGGGATCGAAGAGCATGGTGAGGACCCCGCGTCGCTGCTGCCCGTCGCCGTATTGGACGCGAATGACATCGCCGCGCTGGAGGCGCAGCTCGTTCCGGGGCAGGTTGATCTCCCCGGAGCCCCGCTGCAGAAGCACGGCGCGGTCGCCGCGGCGGACCATCGTGCCGTTCTTGCTGGTGTCGCGGAGCACGAACCCGAGGCGCTCCTCGGCGAGGATCGAGAAGTGGTCGCCGGAGACCTCGCGCTCGCTCGCCGCGCGCTCCAGGGGAAGCTGCGGGGCACGCGAGGAGCGCCCGAAGTAGAAGGTGGTGTGCAGTCGCCGCCACTGCCCCGCGCCCTTCTGGGTGTCGTGGACGTAGAGCCAGAAGTACTCCAGGATCGGATCCTCGACGGTGCCGCTCTTGCCCTCCAGGCGGGAGTCCTCCGGACCGTGCTCCCGGCGCGGCTGCTCACGGGTCTTGTGCCACCGCACCCGGATCTCGCCGTGCCCGTTACCGGATGCCTTCACTGCGATCGGGCGCACACGCACGGTGGCCTGCCAGACCTCCAGGCGCTCCTCCTCCGCCCAGCGCGTCAGGTGCTGCTGCAGCTCCTTGTCCACGCGCTGGCTGTCGAGGTACTCCTGCAGACGCGCGGCGCGGGCATCGTCGCTCAACACCAGGGCGACGTGCAGCTCGTTGGCCGCCTCACCACGCTGGCTCGGGTCCAGCACGCCGCGCGTCGAGCGGTCCAGCGCCTGCCGGCAGAGGGAGTGAACGCGCTGGACGATGGCCTCGAACCCCAGCTCCGGCGAGTCCTCGAAGGTGAGGCCGGCGTCGTTGCCCCCCCACTGCAGCTCGCCCTCCGGCAGCCGGCTGAACAACCGGCGCAACAGGTCTTTCCACATCCGCATCGCTCCACAGAAGAACGTTCGCCATTCGCCGGGCGGGATCCTGCGTCCCTCCGGGTCTGCGCCACCATGCCGGTGTCGGCGCTGCCTTCGGGCGGTTGCGGGCGGGGGCTGCGCCGACGCAACCTCGCAGTGGTCGCTCGCGCGGCCCCGTCGCGGGAGTGGCCCGCCGGCTACCCGCGCGACGCCAGCTTGCGCGAGAGGCGCGCGAAGCCCTTCATCGCGGACTGCGCCCGCGGCTTGGCATAGCGCCAGAGCCAGTAGCCGGGCGTGGAGAGCGGCAGATCGAACTCGCCGACGTAGGTGACGAAGCGGGCGTTGAACCCGGCCTTGAAGCGATAGAGACCCGCGAGGTGGTCTTCCGGGTCCTGGTCCTTCGTGGGGGAGACGCCGCGGAAGTCGTAGACGCGGCAGCCGCGCTCCTTCGCCCAGCGGATCATCTCCCACTGCATCAGGTAGTTGGGCATCACGTTGCGGTGCTCGTTGCTGGAGGCGCCGTAGGTGTACCACGCCTTGTCGCCGAAGAGGTAGGTGATGGCGCCGGAGAGCGCCTGTCCCTCGTACTCGGCGAGAAAGAGCCGGGCCAGGCCGCGCCGGATGAGGACCTCCCGGGTGTCGCGGTAGTAATCGAAGCTGCGGACGAGGAAGCGGTCGCGCTCGGCGGTGATCTTCAGCAGGTCGTAGAAGACGCGCACGTCGTCCAGCGTCTCGCCGGCGCGCACCGTCACGCCCTTGCGCCCCGCCAGGCGGATGTTGTAGCGTGTCTTCTCCTTGCAGGCTTTCAGGAGGCTATCCAGGGAGGGCGCCAGGTCGAGCTGCATCACGCAGCGCGGCTGCTCGCCCCCGAACCCCTGCCCTTCGGCGCCCGCGTGCCCGGATGCCTGGAAGCCCCCGCTCTCCAGCGTGGCGATGGCCGCGGCGTCCTCCACGGGCGGGTCAATCTTCACGAGGAGGGCGCGCTCGCGCTCGGCGATGCGCCGGAGCGCGCGCGCCATCTCGCGGAACACCTCCGGGCGGGCGAAATCGAGCACGGGGCCGCGCGGCGCGTAGAGCATGCTGGCTCCCGGCAGCGGCAGGCGGCGCTTCAGCAGGGCGGCGGCGCCCACGATGCGCTCTCCCTCGTGCAGCGCGACGCGGAACGGCTGCCAGGCGCCGCGCGCCTTCAGCTCTCCCCATTCCCAGGACTGGAGCAGGTCGCCCGTGGGGGTGGCCGCCACGAAGGCGTTCCAGGCCTCCCGCCGCGACTCGTCGCACTCCACGACCTTCAGCGCACCCGCCGCTTCCCGAGGGTTGTTCACCGCCACACCTGCCTTTCCTTCCCGCCAGGGTATTCTACCGCACCCGGGAGGTGGTGTCAAACAGCGCACATCCCCGTCAGGGCCGCGTAGATAGTGACAGACGGGAGTGTTAGAGGGTCGGCTCCATATCGCCGTTTCTCGCGGGTCTGTGTCAGTGATGCCGCCCGCTGAGGGTGCCGAGGTAGGCAAGCTGCGGGCGTATTGGGTCTTGCTCCGGGAGCTGCCCCGGAGCAAGATTGAGGAGCGCGATGAGATCATGGCTCTTGTGGAAGAGGATGCCTCGCTCCTCCAGGTAAGCCTTGAGGTACTTCTCGGCCTCCTGCTGGGCGTGAAAGACGATGCCATCCCAGACAGGGCTCGCGGCAGCAAGCTCGCGCTGAGCCATGCCGAAGCCGCTGCGGCGCCGGCCCATCCCTACGCGCCCTTCCCCTCCGGCGCCGGCTTCTTCTCCAGAGGTGGGCGCCGGCCCTCGCGCTCCTCAAGCTGCCTGTAGTACTCAACGAGACGATGCGCGTCATGGCCGAACCGCGCCGATATCCGGTGCCGAGCCTCGCGAATGCGGCCAATGGTGGGGTCATCCTCCAGACGCATCTGCTTGCCCTCCCAGTAGTTCCAGCGGCGTTACGATCGAAGGCACTCCGAGCCCCGGGATTGAGTCCACGCGCTGAATGTGGCGGAACTTGTTGGCGTTGGCGAGGTGGATGCAGTTCCAGGTGAGGAGGAACTCGCAGTGATGGTAGGACGCGAGGGCCAGGTGGAGCGCATCACCCAAGGGGTCACGCGGCATCACCGATCGGGCGATGTAGACGTCAACGATCTCCGCCACCGGGGGATCGTTTGACAGCAGGCGGATCCCCTGCACGAGGGCGAGCACTTCGTCCTTGGTCGGGTAGTCGCCGTCCGCCAATTCATCCAGGACCGCCCGGCTGGTTACCACGTCGCAATCGGCACGGCGGTTGTCCCACCACTGGCGTGTCCACTGCCGGCGCGCGACCATCTCAGGTTCTGTGCGCACCTCATGGTAGAAGATCGGGATAGTGGCCTCCACATAGACGATCGGCCGAGATGACGTGCGCCGGCCCTCCACGATGATTATAGGCCGGCAAGAGGGATGCGCCAACGCCCCGTGCAAGCGCCGCCTCCCCGCCCGGCCCATACGGGTATTCACGGTCCGCGCGGATCATGCTATAATACGCGCACCCGACCGCGCGGCGGGGAGCGCGCGCGAGGGGTCGCAAGGTTCCCGCGCGCAAAGGATGGTGCCGGTGTTGAGTCCCAATACCTACGAGGGGAAGCTGATCGTCGTCGAGGGGATCGATGGCAGCGGGAAGTCCACCCAGATCGATCTCCTGCACAAGTGGCTGCAGGCCCAGGGGAGGTCCGTCTACTTCAGCGAGTGGAACTCCTCCGAGCTTGTCAAGGCCACCACCAAGCTGGCGAAGAAGAAGCGGATGTTCACGCCGACCACCTTCAGCCTGCTGCAGGCGACGGACTTCGGCGACCGCTGGGAGAACCGCATCCTCCCGATGCTGAAGGCGGGCGTGATCGTGCTCGCCGACCGCTACGCCTTCACCGCCTTCGCCCGCGATGTGGCCCGCGGAGTGGACCGCCAGTGGGTACGCAACCTCTACTCCTTCGCGCCGCGGCCGGACATCGCCCTCTACTTCCGCGTGCCGCTCGATATCGCCGTGGACCGCATCCTCTCGGCGCGGGCGAAGCTGAAGTTCTACGAGGCGGGGATGGATCTCGGCCTCTCCGACAACATGGTGACGAGCTTCCGCCTCTTCCAGCAGCGCATCGTGGGCGAGTATGACCGCATGGTGGAGGAGTTCAACTTCACGGTCATTGACGGCACGCTCCCGATCCAGCGGCAGCAGCAGCAGGTGCGGCGGATCGCGAGCGCGGTGCTGGATGGATGGCGGGGGCTGCCGACACCGCGCCCGATGGCCGTGGCGGGAGGGGGACGATGAGAGAGGCTGCGTTCTATGGCGCCGGGTTCCCCTATACCCACATCGAGGAGCTGCCCGGCAAGCTCATCGTGCTCGAGGGCACCGACGGCGTCGGCCGCTCCACCCAGATGGAGTTGCTGCGCGGCTGGCTGGAAGAGGAAGGCCACGGAGTCTCCAACACCGGCCTGGCTCGCTCGGCGCTGACGCAGCCCGGCCTCGACGCGGCGAAGGCGGGCCACACCATCGGCCGGATCAGCATGAGCCTCTTCTACGCCACCGACTTCGCCGACCGCCTGGAGAACCAGATCATCCCGGCCCTGCGCGCCGGCTTCTATGTGCTCTCCGACCGCTACTTCTACTCCATCATCGCCCGCGACGTGGTGCGCGGCGCCGACCCGGAGTGGGCGCGCAAGGTCTACGGCTTCGCCCTGCGGCCGGACATCGTCTTCTACCTGAAGATCGGCGTCCCCGCCCTCGTCTCGCGCATGGTCCACGGCCGCGGCTTCAACTACTGGGAGTCCGGGATGGACATCCGCTGCGCCGGCAACCTCTACGACAGCTTCTGCAACTATCAGGCGCGCGTCATCGGCCAGCTCGACGAGATGGCGGCGGAGTTCGGCTTTGTCAGCATTGATGCCGGCCGGCCGGTGGAGGCGGTCTTCGAGGATCTCCGGGACCACATCCGCGCGCTGGAGAGGTGAACATGACGACCGAGGGGAAGGCGGACGGAGGGTGCGCGCTCTTCATGGCGGAGGCGCTCCTGAAGCGTCTCCAGGCGCTCACCGCAGAGGTGGAGGGCGTGCGCCGGGCGGAGGACATCGAGTGCGTGCACCGGATGCGGGTGGCATCGCGACGGCTGCGCGCCGCGCTGGCGCTCGCCGAAGGCCACCTCTCGCGCCGGAAGGTGGCGGCCTGGCAGAAGGAGACGCGGCGGCTCACCCGCGCCCTCGGCGCCGCCCGCGATGCCGACGTGCAGATCGCCTTCCTCCAGGAGACCCTGGACGCCCTCCCGGAGGCCCGGCTTCGCCCGGGAGTCGAGCGCCTGCGCCTGCGTCTCGCCCAGCGCCGCGAGGCGCTCCAACCGCCGGTGATGGCGGCGCTGGACCGCCTGGCCGAGAGCCAACTCGCCGCCGACATGGGGCAGACGCTGCGGCAGGTGGTCGTCCGCAGCCGTTTGGATGGCCGCGAGAGCATCACCGCTGACGTTCTCCGCGAGGCCTACCACGCGGTCGCGCGTCGGCTGGAGGAGATGCTCGCCTACGAGCCGTATGTCTCGAAGCCGGAGTGCGCCGAGGAGCTGCACGCGATGCGGATCGCGGCGAAGCGCCTGCGCTACACGATGGAGCTCTTCGCGCCCCTCTATGAGGATGGCCTCAAGCCGCCGCTGCAAGGCGTGCGCGCCCTCCAGGAGCTTCTCGGTGACATCCATGACTGCGACGTCTGGGTTTCCGCCCTGCCGCAGTTCCTGGAGGAAGAGGAGCAGCGCACGCTCGCCTACTTCGGATCGCCGCGGCCGATGCGCCGGCTGGCGCCGGGGATCGCCTGGCTGCAGCAGGAGCGCCACGAGCGCCGCGTCCGGCGCCACAAGGAGTTCACCGCCGCCTGGCAGGCGGCAAGGGAGCAGGAGGCATGGCCAAATCTGCACCGAGCCCTGAAGTCGCGGTTGGAACAGCCCCGGACCCCGTAGCCCCGGCCGTTCCTTCGCACCCGGAGGCGGAGGAAGCGCGTCTGCTCTCCGCGGCGCGCCAGCTCGCCGAGAGCTGCGGCTACGAGGCCGGGCACACCCACCAGGTGACCCGCCTGGCGCTGGCGCTCTTCGATGCCTTGCGGCCGCTCCACCGGCTCGGCAGGAAGGAGCGCCTCTGGCTGCACTGCGGAGCGCTGCTCCACGACATCGGCTGGATTGACGGCCAGCAGGCGCACCACAAGACCGCCCTGCGCACCATCCTGAAGACCCCCGCCCTCCCTTTCGACTCGCGCCAGCGCTTCCTCGTCGGCGCCATCGCCCGCTACCACCGCAAGGCGCTGCCCAACGCGAAGAAACACGCCCACTTCGCCGCCCTCCGGCCCGCCGACCGCCAGTGCGTGCGCTGGCTCGCCGCCCTCCTCCGCGTCGCCGACGGTCTCGACCGCACCCACCAGGACGTCGTTGAGGAGATCGCCTGCGAGGTAACGCCACAGCGGATCACTCTCCACTGCCGCGTCCGCCTTCCGGCCGACGTGGAGCGTGAGGTAGCTCTGGCGAAAGGGAAGCTGCTGGAACAGGTCGCGGGGCGAGAGCTGGTGGTTGAGTGCGAGCGGTCTCGGGAGAGCGTGCGCGAAGAGGGCGAAGACGCAGGATAGAACGAACGCGGAGGAGACAACGGGTATGCCCACACCGGAGGAGACTATCGCCGTCGCTGGTCTGGCGGATGCCGAAGACGTTGATGCCCTGCTGAGAGCCAGCTTCGGCGGCAGTCGCTCGCACTGGACGGCCGTGATCCTGGCGCGCGAGGCAGCGGCGGAAGGCGCCGAAGGAGTCCGGGCGGCCGGCGCCGGGTGTGACGAGTACGGGCTCGTGCTCAGGCGGAAGGACCATGTGGTGTCTCACGTGGGCCTCTCTCCCATGCAGCTCCAGCTCGGGCCGGCGCGCCTGACCTGCGGCCTGGTCGGGGGAGTCGCCACCGACAGCGAGGCGCGCGGCAGGGGGTACATGACGCGGCTGATGACGGAAGCCCTGCGGCGCATGCGCGAGGATGGCTGGCCCCTCTCCAGCCTCGGAGGCGACCGGCAGCGCTATGCCCACTTCGGCTACGAGACGTGCGGGACGCGCTACCACGTGCAGGTCACTCCCCGGTCCCTGGCGGGCCGCGGCGTGCCGCCGGCATCCATCGAGGAAGTGGACGTGAACGGCGACGGCGTGCTGGAGCGCGTCTGCGCGGCCTACCGCTCCCTCGGATACCGGGTGGACCGGCGGCATCTGAACCGCCTGCGGTGGACGCCCGGCGGCTACGGAGGAGCCAGGGTCTTCCTCGGCGACGACGGCTACCTGATGTGCGCGCGCCGGAACCCGCCGGAGGGGGAGAGCCTGAGGATCATGGAAGTAGTCTCTCCGACGGGCCGAGAGGCCGGGCTGATCCTGGCGCTGCTGGAGCTCACCTCCTGCTCCCGGGCCACGGTCGAGGTGGAGCCCGGGAGCGAGGAGCGCATGGTCCGGCTGCTGCAGGTCGCCGGCTCCTGGGGATCCGGGCCCGGGCGGATGTACCGGATCGTGGACTGGGTCCGCCTGCTCCAGGGCCTCCAACCCATCCTCGAGGAGCGCGCCGCGGACCTGCCGCCGTTCGCCCTCTCCGTCGGGTGCCGGTGGCAGGAGAGCCTGGACGTGGCGACCATCGAGTGGGACGGCTGCCGGATGAGCATTCAGGAGGGCAAGCGGTGTGCCGGTTACGTGGAACTGGAGGAGCGGTTCCTCGTGGCCCAGGTCGTCGGAGGGCCGTACCCGAGACACGAGCCCCTCGGTCTCTTCGGCAGACTGCTCCCGGTGCCGGTCCACGTCCCCTTCCCGGAGCTGCGTTAGGCCCCGTAAGGGAACAAGACGCTCGTAGTGGCTGGCCTCAGCCGGCCGAAGCCAGCCACTACGAACGCAGAAACGCGCTACTCATCTCTCAACATCCATCAGCCGGCTAGAGCCAGCTACCACGAACGGCGCGCGGGTGGGCCGGGCGGTCGCTCAGAGGGCCACGTCCCCCACGAAGACGATCTCCGCCGGGCCGCGCAGCCACTGATCGTCACGCTCCCGGGATACCTCGAACGCGCCGCCGGGGCAGGTGACGGAGACGGCGTCGCCCGCGAAGCCGTGCCGGCGCGCGGCGGCGGCGGCGGCGCAGACTCCCGTGCCGCACGCCAGGGTCTCCCCCGCCCCGCGCTCCCAGATGCGCAGCCGCAGCCGCCCGAACGCCTCCACGCGGCACCAGAGCACGCTGGTGCGCTCGGGGAACCAGGGGTGCGCCTCGAGCGCGGGGCTGGCCGCCAGGAAGAGGGCGTCGTCGGGGAGCGCGTCGCGGAATACCACGGTGTGCGCGGTGCCGGTGGACAGGGAGGTGAGTTCCAGATCCGCTCCGGCAACCCGGATCGGCACGCCCACGACAGGGTCGGCGGGGGCGCATGCGGGGATGGCCGCGGCATCCCAACGGGGCACGCCCATGTTCACCGCGATAGTGGGGGAGCCGCCGTCGCGCGCCTCAAAGCGGAGCGCGCGGTCGCCGCCAATCGTCTCCAGGCGCAGCGGGGACCGCGTGTGCAGACCGGAGGCGTGGAGGTAGCGGCCGGCGCAGCGGATGCCGTTGCCGCAGAAATCCTCGGTGCCGTCCGGGTTGAACATCCGCATGCGGAAGTCGGCGGCGCTCCCGGGCACCAGGATGAGGAGCCCGTCACTGCCGATGCCGGCACGGCGGTCGCAGAGGCGCGGCGCGAGCGCGGACCAATCCGCCTCCGGCGCGCGCAGGCAGTCGAAGAGGATGAAGTCATTTCCGGCGGCTTGCAGTTTGGTGAAGCGCATGGGAGTGATGCGTGATCCGTAATCCGTAGTTTGGCGTGTGGGGAGAGAGGCAGGCCCGTGCAGTTGGCGCGCTTCTCCCCCCACGGAACGTCTGTCTATGCCCCTGTCGTGCCGTTCGCCTGACTCCGGGGCGTCTTGGGCTTCTTCACTCCGCCTTGATGATCCGCACGCGCAGCTTCCCCACCAGGCGGAGGATCTCGGCCTGGCGGTCGAGGCCGCCCCGCACCAGCTCGATGTGGGTGGCATCGGCGATCTCCTGGCCGAAGGTGGGGTCCATGCTCACCCACTGGCCCACCCACACGCGCGGCCAGGCGTGGTAGAAGAAACTATCGTTGACGTAGACGATGCCGGCGCACGCCTCGGCGGGGATGCCCGCGGCGCGCGCCAGGGCCACGAAGAGCGCCGTGTGCTCGTTGCAGTCCCCCTTGCGGGTGCGCAGCACGTCCAGCGCCGACGGCACGCTGATCGCCGGGCTCTTCTCAACGCTGTCGTGTACCCAGCGCCCGATGCTCACCGCCGCCCGCCAGGCGTTCCTCTCGCCCCCCGCCGCCGCTCGCGCCGCGTCCACGATCGCCGGGTCGTCCGACTGGATCAGCGTCTCCGGGCTCAGGTAGAGGGCCATCGCTGGCGCCGAGATCGGCAGTGACGGGGCTTTCCCGGTGTCCACGCGCTCACTGCGGACCTCCAGAAGACCGGACTCGGCGGTCTCCTGGCGCTGACGCTCCGTTGCCAGCGAGAGCGTGGAGAGGTCCGCCCCGGTCAGCTCCACTCGCAGGAAGCGGACGAAGCGCGGGTTCCTCACCGGCACGTTGGCGGGCACGGCCGCCGAGTAGACCAGGTCCTCCGTGGGCTGCCCCGGCGGCTCGCGCAGGGCCGACTCGCGGCTCTGGCGGACCATCGTCCAGCCCATGGGCGACTCCTCCCTCAGCGTCTCGCCCTCGGGCGTCACCCAGGCGATGGTGCGGAAGCCGCGGTAGGTCATCTCGCAGCGCAGCGCCCGGAGCGGTCCCTTGTCGCCCTCGATGCTCTCCTCCTCGCCGATGAGGATCGTAGCGCTCGCCGGCGCCAGGGCCACCGGGTCGAAGATCTCCAGCGTGTGCGCGGTGTTGGGGCGCAGGCGGCCGGAGCGGGCGAGGATCGGGGTCATTGCGTCGGGGATGACGATCGGCTTCGTCAGGGGCACGGTGCGCTGCGAGCGCGTGCCGCCGGTATCAATCTCCAGGAGCAGCTTGCCCGGCTCCGCCTTCCCTTGCACGCGCAGGTTCTGGACGTCGGAGCGCAGCCGGAAGTCGAGCGTGCGGAGGCGGTGCCGGGCATCAATCGCCACGGAGGAGGTCGTCTCCACGGTGCGCACTTGCCCCTGCAGCGGCAGGCGGAGGTGGCTGCGCCCGCGGATGCGGTAGCCGGCGTCCAGCGGCTCGGTGCGGCTGACGGCATAGCCCAGCTTCGCCCCGTTGAGGTAGACGCCCATCCATTCCTCGCGGCCGCCCCCCGTTTCGGCGGGAGAAGCGGAGGCTTCGGCGGTCCATTCCACGGGCGGGGCATCGCGCGGCTGGCGAGCGGCGCGCTCGCGCTGTGCCAGCAGCACCATCATCGCCACCCAGAACGCCAGCACCAGCGCTCCCCGCACCCGCGATAGCCATCGACCGCGCATCCACCAACCCCCGAGGAGACTCCATCCCGCGCACGGAGCGGCGACGCCGCCCTCGACCGCCTCTGATTGTAAAGGCTTCGGGGAGTAGTGTCAAGGCCGGGAAGCGGCGCACGGGCATGAGGGGGAGGAGGGCGCGCGCCATGGCGCCGACGAACACCCTCCTCCGCGTGCAGAGCCCGCTCCTATCGCCCGCCGGCGGGCGGGTTCCCGGGCGGACAGGCGCCCGGTCCGGCAACGCGAGGGTCGGCGGGCTCGAGGTCCTCATCGTTATCGGCTTCCACGGCCTCGTCAACCGCGATGCCGGTGCCGGGCCAGAGTTCGCCTTCCGGCGGCGCCCCCATCCCGGCCCGGGATGGGGGCGGTTCCTCCGGCCCGCGGTCGGGGCCGCGGGGGTGTTCAGTGTCCGGCGCCACCGGCACCTGCTCCCGGCGCCATGCCGCCCGCGCCCATCATCGGCGGCCCGCCCATCATCCCCGCGCCGCCGCCCATGCCCATCATCCCGGCGCACATCGGGCAGCCGCCCATGCCCATCGGGCCCATCATGCTCCGGACCTGCTGGCGCTGCTCCGGCGTGAGCACGTCCCAGGCGTCGAGGAAGCTGCGCACGCGCGCGAGATGCACCTCGGTCATCCGGCGGCCGAGGTCGCGCGCCGCGTCCTCGATGCGGCGCCGGTCGGGATTGGGTTGGCTCAGAAGCTGCATCAGGTCAATCTGAGCGATGCGGACATCGGCCATCTGGCGCACCGCTTGCTTCTGCGCCTCGACGTGGATGTTCTGCAGCCGCTCCACCTGCTGGTCGGTCAGGTTGAGCATCTGGCGGTGCATCAGCAGCATGGCGGCCGGAGAACCCATGCCGATGCCGCGCCCGCCCATCCGGCCGGGAGCGGCGCGCATCCCTCCCATGCCCCCGTGCATCCCACCCATCCCTGGCTGGCCGCCGTGCGGCCCGGGCCCGGGCGCCCCCGGCGCGGGTGCCGCGAGCGCCGCGCCCGCGCAGAGAACCAGACTCGCTGCCACGCTCCATGCTCTCATCATTTCGCTCCTTCTGCGGAGGGTCCGCTCCTCACCCCGCAGCGCCAGTCCCATTCCCCGAGCGACCGCGATCCTAAACACCCGTCGCCCCCCTGCTCACGCGCCGAGGACCTCCGCCACCGTCACCTCGCGGCCCAGCGCCAGCGAGCGATGGCCCGCCTCGAGGACGGCGATGACCTCCACCGTCTCCTCCAGCGGCACCACCTCCTTGCCGGTGCGCACCACCGTGAGGAACTGCTCCATCAGGTAGAGGTAGAGGTCGGTGAGGTCCGGCTGGAGGGTTCGCCAGCCCTTGGCGCCGTAGAGGCTGATCTGGTAGCCGGCGCGCATGTAGTCGCGCTCAGCCACCATCAGCACCAGGTCGCGCCCGTTCTCGAAGCGCACGCGCACGATGTTGCGCCCGGGCTGCCCCACGTTGTGGCAGGAGACGGCGCCCGGCCCCAGCACGGCGTAAGCGGTTTCGAGGGCGTGGATGCCGTAGTAGATCAGCTCGTTGCCGCAGATCGTGGTCGCCAGGTGAACGTCGCCGAGCTGAGCGGCTTCCTCCCGGAGCGCCACCACGTCGGGCACGAAGCGGAGGGAGCTGGCGGACATGAGGGGCGTGCCCGCCGCGCGGGCGATGGCGGCGATCTCCTTCGCGCGCTGGGCGGTCATGGCGAGCGGCTTGTCAATGAAGGTGGGGATCCCCTTCCGCAGCGGGGTGATCCCGTACTGCGCCTGTTCGCCGGAGCCATCATCCACCACGATCGCGGCGTCCACCCCCTCGGCGCACTCGTCGGGATGCTCGCACACCCGGGGGATATGGCACACCTCGGCGAGCCGGCGCGCCCACGTCACGTCGGGATCCCAGACCTTCACCACCCGCGCCCCCTCCAACTGGCGGTTGGCGGCGGCGAAGGTCCACTGGTACTGCTTCGCTCCCGCCGCGTCGCAGCCGTTGAAGGAGCTGGCGAACGCGCTCCCGTGGAAAGACCCCGGCTTGCGCGTCGCCCCCATGTAGCCGTAGGTGGCGGCGGAGATCAGACTGAGGTTCAGCATGGCGGAGTGTCCTCCCTGGCGGCCGGAGGGGAGAAGGCGGTGGACCGGAGACCGGCCCGCCCGCCCGGCGTGCCTCCTGGCCGTTTCCCGATTCGCCGCCGGGAAGGCTGCTCCTGCCGGCCGCGGATCAGCCGTTATCCAGCCGGGCGGCCATCTCCTTGCGCCCGTGGATTCCGAGCTTGCGGAAGATGCGCTGCAGATGAGCCTTGACGGTGTTCTGGCTGATCCCCAGCTCGCTCGCGATCGCCTCGTTGGATCCCCCGCGCGCCGCGAGGAGCGCAACGCGCCCCTCCGTGGGAGTCAGCTCCTGGTCGGGATCCAGCCGGCGGAGCAGGCGCTGGTCGTGGTCGGTGCCCGACGCGCGGTCCATGATGGCGGGCACCAGGTCTGGATCCACAAACGCCTTCCCCGCCGTGATGGCCGCCAGCGCCTGCACGAGCAGGCTCCAGGTGGCGGATTTGGTGACGTAGCCGGCGGCGATGTCCACGGCGTCGAGCAGGCGCTCGTCATCGGGGAAGCCGGTGAGGAAGAGGATGCGGCAGGCGGGACAGACCTCCTTGATGCGCCGGGCGCACGCGCCGCCATCCATGTTAGGCATGTGGAAGTCCACGATCGCCACGTCCGGCGAGTGCCGCCGCGCCAACTCGACTGCCTCCGCGCCCCCGGCGACGGAGCCGACCACTTCCATCCCGGCCATCAGCTCCAGGCGCGCGCGCAGCGCCTCGCGGACCAGGTCGTGGTCGTCAACGATGAGCAATCGGGTGGTCGAGTCGGCGGCGCCCATGGTCCCAGTATAGCGCACGTCGCCACCGCCGTCAAGGGGTGGCACAAACGATTTGTCCCTATCCCTCTCGGCGGCGCAGTTCCTCTCGGAACAGGAGTCACCGGGAGCGGGCGGGAATAGGGAGAGGGGCGCGTTGAGCGACGCCGCCCTGTGGCGGCCCGTGCGGAGGAGAGGACCCGCCGGCTGAGGCGAAACGGCGCGTCCGGCCGCAGGGAGAGGAGAAGATGGCACAGAATATTGCGGACGTGAACGAGGGGAACTTCAAGGCCGAGGTGCTGGAGGCGACGACGCCGGTAGTAGTGGACTTCTGGGCCACCTGGTGCGGGCCGTGCATCGCCATGGGGCCGACCGTGGACCAGTACGCGCAGGAGAAGGCCGGGGCGATCAAGATCGTGAAGGTCAACGTGGACCAGAACGGCAGCCTTGCCGCGCAGTACGGCGTGATGAGCATCCCGACCTTCCTGGTGTTCTCCGGGGGCAAGCCCGTCGGGCAGGTCGTCGGCGCGATGTCGAAGGATGCCTTCACGGCGAAGGTGGACGCGGCGCTGGCGGGCAAGTGAGGTGTGTGGGAGTGTCGGTGCTGGAGGGCAGCCCACACCCCCCATAGGCGTTAGCATGAGGAGCAGACGGTCGCGTCCGCCGGCGCCGGGATCATGAACGAACCCGTCTGGTGGGCCTGCGGCCGACCGTCCTTCGGACGGAGAAGCAGGTCCCGCGCCCGGGAGGGCGCTTGGCGGCGCCGATCCGCCCCTCAGACGGGTATGTCCATATGCCCGGCCAACGCCACAGGTGGCTCATCCCGCGTTGTGTTAACGCCTATGCCCACACCCACACACCCATACCCACACACCCATACCTACCCACACCCCCGCACTCCCGGAAGCCACGCGGTCCCGTTTGACACCCGCCCCCGGGGTGCGCTATACTGCCCTCATGGCCGCGCGCAAACCGGTGCTCAGCCCCACGCGCATCTGTACCTGGCTGGAGTGCCGCCGACGATACTGGTACATCTATGAGAAGAAGCTGCCGCGCTATTTCGGGGCGCGCGCCTCCTTCAGCTTCGGCAACTCGCTGCACCGGGCGCTGCAGGAGTACCACCGCGCCGGTGGGCCGGAGGCGCAGGACGCGGGCGCCCTCGTCGCGCAGCTTGAGCGGAGCTGGGTCGCGGCCGGCTACGACAGCGCCGAAGCGGAGCAAGCGCGGCTGTCGCAGGGCCGGGAGGTGCTGACGGCCTACCACGAAGGGGGCGCCGGGCAGGAAGGCGAGACCCTCTTCACCGAGAAGGTGCTGCGCAGCGACATGGGCGAGTACGTGCTCACCGGCCGCGTGGATCGGCTGGACCGCCTCCCCGGGGGCGAGCTGGAGGTGATAGACTACAAGAGCGGCGAGCGCCTCCCGAGCGCGGCGGAGGTGGCGGAGGACCTGCCGATGGCCCTCTACCAGCTCCTGTGCGCGCGCCAGTTCCAGTGTCCCCGGGTGAAGGCCAGCATCTACCATCTCCGCACTCACCGAAAAGTCTCCGTGGTGCGCTCGGAAACGGAGTTGCGGCCGGTCGCCGCCGGGGTGGACGGCATCTTCGCCGAGATCCAGGAGGAGAAGGAGTTCGCTCGACTCGCCGGCGACCACTGCCGGGGGTGTGACTTCCACCGGCGCTGTTGGGGGCGGCCCGCCGCCCTCGGCACTTCCTGAGGAGCATCTATGGACGCGTTCCACTCCGGCGTGATGAAGCTCCTTCCCACCCTCGCGATCTTCGCGGCGGTGTTCGTGGCGGTGAACGTGGCGATCACCCGCGCCGGCGCGGGCTGGCGCGCGAAGCGACTATCAGTTGAGGCGGAGAGCGAGGCGGAGCAGGCCCGGCACTTGGTCCGGCTTGGCCGCGCCGCCGCCAACTGCACCCTCCTCTTCCTACTGGCGGTGAGCATCCTGGGGCATTTCGGCGTTGACGTGACCCCCATCCTCAGCCACCCCACTCTCCTGAAGCTGGCGCGCATCCTGGGCGCCTATGTGCTCTTCCGCTTCCTCCTGAACAACATTGCGGGCCGGATCGTCGTCCCAATCCTGACGAGGGAATTCGCCGGGCACGACAAGGGACGGTCGCAGCGCATTCGGACGCTGGCGGGGGTGGTGCGCAGCACGGGCAATTACCTGCTCGGCTTCATCATGGTGGTGGTGGTGCTGAAGCAGATCGGCGTTGACACCACGCCGGTGCTGACGAGCGCCAGCGTGATCGGCGTCGCCGTCGGCTTCGGGTCGCAGAAGCTCGTGCGCGACGTGATCACGGGTCTCTTTCTGCTGGCGGAGGACCAATTCGCCATCGGCCATTATGTGACGATCGGCGCGGTGACGGGCACGGTTGAGGAGATCGGGATGCGCACGACGCGCGTCCGCGACGACGTGGGGAAGCTCTACATCATCTCGAACGGCGACATCTCGACGGTGTGCAATCATTCCGCCGGGCTGATGAGCATCTTCCTCGACGTGCCCGTGCCCGCCGCCACCGATCTGCAGAAGGCGCGCGCCGCTGTGGACGCCGTCGGCCAGGACATCGAGGATGAGTTCGGCGAGGGGGTCCTCCAGCGGCCGCACGTGGAGGGCGTGACGGCGATGACGGCGGCCCAGGTGACCCTGCGCATCCGCTACCGGGCCGTGGTCACCCTCCAGGAGCGCATCCAGATGCGCCTTCGCGAGCGGATCCGCGAGCAGTTCGCTCAAGAAGGGATTTCGTTGGCGTAGGAGTTGGGTGGTTGGGTGGTGAGGTGGTTGGGTGGCTGGAAGGTGCTCCGTCGAGTACCGGGGGTCGCCGAACCACCCAACTACCCAACCACCGGGGGTACGAAGATGCGATGTCCGCGCTGCGGTAAGGAGAACCCGCCGGGTGCGCGGTTCTGCGCGTACTGCGGCGGCCCGTCCGACGCCACCGGGGGCTCGGCGCCTGCTCGGGGCCGGGTGCCCTGGCTCGCCATCGCCGCCCTGGTGCTCATCCTGCTGGCGGTCGGCGGCACCGCCGGCTTCCTGGTCACCCGCTCGCGCTCCGACAGCGGCGGCTTCGCGGGCCTCTTCGGGCAGCCCGGACCCCGCGCCGGCGACGCGAGCGCCGTGCGTCCCGGCGTGCCGGAGAGCCTGCCGCCCTCCCCCGACGAGATCCGCTCGCCGCCGACGGATGCCCCGCGGCGGTGGCCCTGGAGCCGCAGACCCCCCGGCAACGCCCCGTCCGACCGTCCCCTGATCGGCGGACAGCCGGGCAACGTGCCGCAAGGGGAGGCGGTGACGCCCGGGACGCCGGGCACCTCACCGGGAGGTCCCCCACTGATCGCCGGCCAGCCGGGAAACGTGCCCGGGGGCCAGGGGGTCATTGCCGGGTCGGCGGGCACCGCACTGGGGGGACGGCCGCTGATCGCCGGGCCCCCGGGGAACATGATGGGTGGTCTGCGCCTGCCAAGCGCCCCACCGGGGAACATGATGGGTGGTCCGCGCCTGCCAAGCGCCCTACCGGGGAACAAACCTGAAGGGCGTCCGCTATCGCCACAACCTCCGGCCCCGCCCGCCCGCGACACGCGGATCGACGCAATGGTGGCGGAGTATCTGCGCCGTCTCCAGGTGATCGAGGCGGAGGACGGCCAGATTGACCAGCAGATCATGACCCTGGGGGGCAGCATGCTGGGGGCCGCGTACGGGCTGGACGAGCTGGTTGGCGATCAGGACCGCTTTACGCCGCAGTACCGCGGGATCATGAGCGGCTTCAACAACATCGCCCAGGCGAAGATGAGGCTGCGCGCGAAGTTCCAGCAAGGGTGCGGTCCCATCGCCCGGGTCTGCCCGCCCGTTCAGCTCCTGCACCGCACGGTGGACCAGTACTTCATCGGCTGGATCCAGGCCGGCGGGAAGCTGGAGGGCGCCATGAGCAGCTTCAACCTCGGCCTGGTGGCGCAGGCGGAGGGTGAGTTGCGCGCGGCCAAGAGCACGGGCGCCGCGGCCGACGGCATGGTGGTCGTGCTGAAGAACAGCCTCCCTCCCGAGGTGCGGGCGCGGTTCGGTCTCGCGCCGTAGGCGGGATCCCGGCGACCGAGGTCGCGGGCGACGACTGCACGAAGGCGGCCTGCGCCGACTAGCCTTCCCGGTCCGCCAAGGTGGCCTGCCGGCACAGGAAAGAGGTGGAGATGGACGACTGGAACCGCACCGCGATGGACCGCAAGGTGGCCTTCTGGCAGCGCCGGATGCCGGGGCAGATCCTCGCCGTGGTGAGTGCCCGCAGCTCGCACGCGGAGCCCTCACGCTGGGAGCGATACTGCCGCGAGCACGACCTGGAGACCGAGCGCATCGGCACGCGCCCGCCCCTCTTCGAGGATCCGGCGCGCCTCTTCGAGATGTGCGAGGCGCGCGTCTCCCTGCCGGAGGAGTCCTCCCAGCCGCCGGTACGCACCGACACCGTCCGCGTGCCGGGCTGCACCCCCACGGTTCACTTCGGTGAGGGCATCCACGGCGCCTTCTTCGGGGGCAAGGTGCGCTTCTCCAGCTCCGACGTGAAGACCGAGTCGGTCTGCGACCCGGTGATCACCGACTGGGCGCAGTTGGACGGCCTCCGTTTCGACGAGAGCCACCCCTGGGTGCAGCGGGTGCTCGGGGTGCTGCGCTACTTCGTGGAGCGGGGCTTCGGGCGCCTGGTCCTGGCCCCCTACTGCACGATTGACGGCCTCAACTTCGCCCTGTTCATGCGCGGCGCGAGCAACGCTTTCATGGACACCTACGACAGCCGTCCGCAGCTCCGCCGCCTCTTCGATCTCGGCTTCGACACCACCATCCGCTACTGGGACCTCCAGCGCGCGATCATCGAGGAGAGCAATGAGGCCGCCATCGGTCATCCCGAGTTCGCCCGCCTCGGTCCCTTCCACGCCAAGCCGGGCCTCAGCGTGGACGCCTACGGCCTCTGCCGCGTGGAGGTGTTCGAGGAGATCGGGCGGGAGCACCTGCAGCGCCTCGTGGACTACTACGGCGGCGGCTTCCTCCACATCCACTCGCGGGGCCACCACCTGGCGCCGGCCGTGGGGAAGGTGCGGGGCATCACGCAGATCGACTGCGGGGAAGACCCCGGCTGGGAGCGCGCCTTCCCCAAGATCCGCTACTTCCGCGACGCCACCGGCGACACGCCGCTGATGGTCCGGTGTACGCTGGAGGAGTTCCGGCGCGGCCTGCGCGACGGGTCGCTGCCCGGGGGCGTCACCTACTACGTCCAGGGCGCCTGCGAGACCGCCGACGAAGCGAACCGGCTGATGGACCGGGTGCGGGAATATCGGGTATCGGGGTAGGGCCGGGCGGTCGGCGGAAGCCCCGGCGGGCGTGCTCATCAGACCTCATCCGGCAGCGCATCCCATTCAGCCTTCACGTCTTCCCGGTCCGTCAGGCGGGCTTCCCCGCGCGCTTCCCGTGCTTCGAAGTCTCGGATCGCGCGGTCGTCTTCGGCGTCCTCGATGGCCTCCGTCACCCAACGCGCCAACGCGCGGCGGGCGAGGTGTTCGACGGTCTCTCCCCGGGCGGCGGCGGGATCATGCACTATGTTCGCCAAGCTCGGAGGCGGCACTATGGCAACCGCCGACTCTGAACAACCGCACTCACCATCACGGCGCGTCCAAGCCACCGGGCGGGACGGCGATTGCAGACGGCGCCCCATCCACAACCAGCCTGCCCATCCGCGCTTTGATGCTGTGGTTCTTGCCCTTGCAACTGTTCAGGGTTCATGAGTACGATCGGCGCAGAGCGGCCCGGCACAGAGGACGGCCCCTACGTCTGGCGGATGTGTGGCCTATTGCACCCCATCGGTAGGGGCGCTGCTCCGTCTGCGCCCGCTG
>JACQGM010000280.1 GCA_016199585.1 Armatimonadota bacterium | reverse complement strand
GGTCTGGACCGGTAGAGGAACCCCGGCGGAGATGCTTCGGTTCGGAACTTCAGCATGACAGGTGCGGGGGCTTGGAACGGTGGCGCCAGGGCACGGGTACACCGCACGCGCCTGTTTCTTCCCCCGCTACCCCGGGGCTGCCTTGGGTGAGTTGCTCAGCATGACAGGGTCGTGGGTTGTTGGCGGATGCCAGTTCGGAATCAGCGACACTTGATCTTTGACGGTTCCTAAGCGGGTGGCCGCGGCAGCAGGCTCGCGTGGAAGAGAGGACTGCAGCGACTCCGGGTGCCGGAGAGGTCGCCCGACTCCGTACTCGAACGCATGAGAGGAATACACATGACACTCGATTTCACCGGCAAGCGCGTGCTCGTCACCGGGGCGAGCACCGGCATCGGCGCGGCGACGGCAAAGGTCTTCGGCGCCGCGGGCGCCATCGTCGGCGTCCACTACCACCGCAGCGAAGCAGCGGCCCGGCAGGTAGCCGCCGACATTCAGGCGAAGGGCGCGAGGGCGATCCTGCTCCGCGGCGACCTGATGCAGGAAGCCGCGTGCAGCGACACCGTCAACGGCTTCGCTGAGGAGGCCGGGGGCCTGGACGTCTTGGTCAACAACGCCGGCGGACTGCTACTGCGCAAGCCGGTGCTGGAGTACGACACCCAGGCGTTCAACGATACCTTTCTCCTGAACGTGACCTCGGCGTTCCTCTGCTCCCGGGCGGCGATCCCGCACCTGCAGAAGGCCGGCGGCGGGAGCATCCTCTTCCTCTCGTCGATCGCCACGCGCTTCGGCCCTCCGGGGGTGGCCCCCTACGCGGCGGCCAAGGCGGCGCTCAACGGCTTCGCCATGAGCCTGGCGCGCGAGCAGGCGCCGGACAACATCCGGGTGAACGCGGTGGCCCCCGGCGTCATTGACACGCCCTTCCACGCGGCGACGCCCCCGGAGCGCATGGCGGCGCTGAAGGAGATGATCCTGATGAAGCGCGTCGGCCAGCCGGAGGAGGTGGCCGAGGTGATCCTCTTCCTCGCCAGCGACATGGCGCGCTACATCACCGGCGAGTGCATTGACATCAACGGCGGGCAGAACATGCGCTGCTGAACCGGCCCGGCGCTTCAGACCTCCAGCGCCCGGGTGAGGACCGGCAACAGCCCCGCCGCCATCGACTCGAAACCCAGGTCGTTCGGGTGCGTGCCATCCACGAACCCCTCCTGCTGGTCGGGGCCGAGGAGCTCGTAGCCCTCCACCAGGTCGAGGCGCGTGTCGCCCATAGCGATGCGCGCCTCGGCGGCGGCGCGGATCACCCGGCGCATGCCCTCTAGCCGCTCTCGCGATGCCGGCCGCCACAGCTCGGAGGTGGAGAAGATCGGGGTGGTGCAGAGGATCGGCGTCTCCGGGTGCGCCCCGCGCAGAATGGCGAGGAACGGGGCGTAGACTTCCGCCAGCGCCTCCACGGAGACGCAGTTTTGGGCGAAATCCACGACATAGCACGACGCCGGGACCTCCGCCATCGCCCGCGCCAGCTCCGGCTCGCCCCTTCCGTTGCCGCTGAAGCCGAGGTTCACAAAGTCAATGTGGAGCGCCCTCCCGAGGATCGCCTGGTAGCTGAGGCCGCCACGACTGGCGCACCCGCCCTGGGTGATGGATGACCCGTAGTAGACCACCGGGTCGGGCAGGACGAAGGGCTCCGCCCCCTCCACCGAGGCGCCGCCGTTGACGCCCACGGCCACCACCTCCACCGGGGCGTAGAGGGGGAGATAGAGGGTGATCTCGCGGCCGCGCGCGGAGAGGCCCTCGAAGAAGAGCGTCTCCAGATCGCCCGCCTCGGTGGGATAAGCGGTGCGATAGTAGTCGCCATCCACGTACAAGTCCACGCCCATCTGCCCGATGACGCAGATGTTGGGGTAGCGCTCGTAGGTCGGGTAGTGAAGGCGGATGCCGAGGGTGGTCGCATCGGTGGTGAAGCGGATGCGGCCGCCGCTCGGCTGCTCCGCCAGGTCCCAGACGGGATCGCGCACCACGCCGCGCAGCCGCCCGGGCAGCCGCCACAGGCGCGGCGAGTTCTCGCGGAACCACGGCAACCCGTACACCGCCAGGCGGGGATCGGGGAAGGGTATCCAGTTCATCAGCAATCCTCTTCTGCGGCGCACTCCGGGCGCCCGCGGGTTCCCCTCGCCCCTTCTTCCACCCTGCGGGCGGGGAGTCCTTCTTCGTGCGCCTGGCCGCCGCCTGGCTGCTTCATCTATGGCTTCAAGATGAACCTTGCGATGGGATAGTCCTTCTCGGAATAGGGGTTGAAGTAAAGGTCGTTGACTCCACCCACGAAGAAGCCCGTAGCGCCTACCTTGGGCTTGGCATCAGGTGGCAGAAGCGCCCCGTAGAGATCCTCGGCATTCTGCTGCACCAGGATCTTCCCATCCGGGGTGATGAGCAGTAAGAGGACGATGGCTTTGGAAGCGAGGGAGATGCCGCTAGGCTCAGGCATCTCATCTATCACCTGCACAACAAGTGATCCGTCCGTTCCCACACCCGTCAGGTCAGCCGTCCAGTGCTTGGTTCTCCCGGTTGTCTCCACCATGAGGGGCGGCAGCCGCTCCCCATCCGGCCGCCAGCGCCGGATGTCAAGTCGGTGTCTCCATTCGCCGGAAGGCAGGGCGCCGACAGGCTTGAAGGAGAGGCCGTAGAACCGTCCCGGCCCTCCGAACGCCAGGGATGTCGCCCGCTCGCCCGGCCACCAAAGCCTGTCGAATGTGCCATCCGGGCGAAAGCAGGCGATCACACTCCTGCCCTGCCAGTACGATTCGTAGATCCGGCCCCGGTCGTCCACCCAGAAGTCGCGAACCGGCTTCAGATCCTCCGGCGGCACGCCCAGGGCCTTCGCGAAAGCGGGGTCGGCGTGAGTTGAGAACCTGAACGCCCCTTTCGGGGTGAGGCACATCACGCCGCTGCGCCATGCTTCCTGATCGAGTTTCGCCCTGGCCGCAGGGTCGTCTGGTTCCCGGGGGAGAGCCCTGCTTTGCTTGACGTAGACATCCCCGGTCGGCCCAACCACAGCCCTGATCAGCCCCCCGGAGAACTCACCGGGGCGCAGCCCGGCCCGACCGACGCACCACCGGAGCCTGCCGTGGGCGTCGAAGAACTGCACGCGGCGGTTGTGGGTGTCCGCGATGCACAGGCCGCCATCCCTGGCCACCACCACCGTCGGTGGCCCGAACGTCAGAAGGTAAGAGCTGTCTGGGTTTGCGTCGAGATCTGCTACTATCTTACCCACTTCGCCCGGGCTGCTGCCCCAGTCGCACCGCAGGACGATGGTGTCCAGCTTCCATCGCCGCGCCACAGGCGGGGAGCTGCTCTCCAACACCCAGCCCATCCCGAGGACGGCTGCCGCCAGAACCGCGAACGTGGTCGTGAGCCTTCGTCGTGGAACAGCGGTGCTCATCGGTTCCTCCTCACCCAACAGAACATGCCGCTGCGGGGAGTGCGGCAGACCACGCGCGCCGGCGATGTCCCTGCCGGGACGGACGGACTCCCAGGCGGACTCGTGCCCCGACCTCACCCCACCCTCTCCGGCCGCGCGAACTCCCCCGCCATCACCGGCGGCAGGCGCCAGACGCGCTCACCGGAGCGGTCGCAGAAGTAGAGGCGGCTGTCCGACGGCCGGCGCGCGTGCCCATCGGCCCAGAAGGCATAGAAGTCGGGGTGAGCGTTCACCGGCCGGCGGACGTAGGTGTGGTTGTAGTCGCTCTCACGGGTGAGCTGCCGCGTGAGCTGCCAGGTCCTGCCCTGGTCGCTGCTCGTCCACATCGCCACCTCGCCGCCAGGGTTGTAGGGCTGCGGCCCGGTCTGCGTCGGCCCGATGATGCGCCAGGAGGCGTCGCTCTCGATGTAGAGGGCGCCGCAGTCGTAGTTGCTGTCGGAGGTGATCGTGCCCTGGATGTCCCACGCCGCGCCGGTCCAGCGCGCGGTGCGCCAGACGCGGGGGCCGTTCGCGGGGCCGGACTCATAGCCCTTGCTGGTGAGGTAGAGGATCACCGGGCAGCCCCGGGAGTCGAAGCTCAGATCGTGGATGTAGACCTTCAGGCCCTCCGCCTCGTAGTCGTGTATCAGTGCCGCGTTATGGATCTCGGTGAGTGGCAGGTCGAGCGCCTCGCCGCGGGCGGTGCGCCAGGTCTCGCCGAAGTCGTCCGTCTCCATGTAGTAGAGGTTGGTGCGCCAGTTCAGGCCGAGGCCCTCCGGATGGTACATGAAAGAGGTGCCCACCTTGGCCCCGAAGCGGTTGCTCACCTGGTAATGGCCCCGGGCGATCTTCGCCAGCATCCGGCCTTCACTCCAGCGGCGGCCATCGGGGCTGGTCATCTGGTAGTTGCGCCGCCCCTGCTGGTAGCGGGTGTGGATGAGGAGGAACCCCCGGCCGGGAAGGAACCACGGCTGGGGATAGGAGAAGTTGGTGGTCAGGATCGGCTCGAAGGCATCCACCGAGTAGGGCTTCGTACTCCGCGTGATGTAGGAGGGACGGGAGGTGCCGTGGGCGCTGGAGAAGATCCAGATGAACCCCCGGTCATCCAGCGAGAGGACCGGGTTGTCGTGGGCATCGGAGGTGCCCTTGTTGAGGAGCGTGGTGGGCCGGGGAACCAGGCGGGTGGCGTGGTCGTAGTAGGAGACCATGTGCACGAGCACGTTCTCCGTCTTCAGCGCTCCGCCGTAGCAGAAGAAGGTCTTGTTCGCCTCCGGCGAGTAGACGGCGAACGGGATGTGGTTGGCGGGGTAGGTGCCCAGACCGCCGCTGTACTTGTAGACGTACTCGTCGTTGGAGCGCTGGTCGTAGTGCCAGATGCCCCGGTAGCCGTCCTCCTTCTCCAGGATGAGGACGGGGGGATCCGTGAACTCGGGGGCGGCGGCTTTCGGAGCCGCGGGCGCGGGATCGCTGCCGATCTGCGCCGAGAGCGCCAGGGGAAGAGCATTCTGTCGCATCTTGTCACCAAACCTTTCCTTGTCCCGGCTCCTGAGTTGACCGCCGGGGGCTCTACATCAGCCCGCGCTCCTTCAGGCTTACGAAGCGCCCGTCGCCGATCACCACGTGGTCCAGCAGCTCGATGCCGATGATGCGGCCGGCCTCCACCAGGCGCCGGGTGACCGCGATGTCTTCGGGGCTGGGCGAGGGGTCGCCCGACGGGTGGTTGTGCGCCACGATCACGGCGGCGGCGCTCTGCGCGATCGCCTCCTTGAAGACCTCGCGCGGATGGATGATGCTCGCGTCGAGGCCGCCGATGGAGATCGTGCGCGCGCGCAGCACCTGGTTGCGCGTGTCCAGGAAGAGCGCCCGGAGCTGTTCGCGCAGCTCGCCGGCCAGCTCCGGCATCAGCAGGCGGGCCACGTCCTGCGGCGACCCGATCTGCGGGCGCGGGGCATCCACGAAGACGGCGTTGCGCTTCCCGAGCTCGAACGCGGCTTTGAGCTGCGCCGCCTTGGCCGGCCCGAGGCCCTTCACCTGCGCCAGCGCCTCCACAGACGCCTGGGCCACGCCGCGCAGGCTCCCGAAACGGCTCACGAGCTGCCTGCCCAGGTCCAGCGCGCCGATGCCGGCCGCGCCCGTCCGCAGGAGGATGGCGATCAGCTCGGCGGCGGAGAGCGCCTCCGGACCGTAGCGGATCAGGCGCTCGCGCGGCCGCTCGTCCGCCGGCAGGTCGCGGATGAGGAGGGCGTAGGTGGGAGAGGTGCCGGCCGGCGGCCGCTCCTCTTCGCGCTCGCGGCGCGTCTCGCGGGAGGGGTCGGCCGGGATGCGGCGCTGGCGCTCACTGGTGTTCATTGGTAGCTCCCGGGATCCTCGGTAGGCGGTGGCCTCCAGGGGCTTCTGGTTCGCTCCCGGCGCGCCTGTCCCCTGCCGGCTTGGCGAGCAGGACCGTCCTCCCCACGGACACAGAGATTTCGATCCACCAGGAGGGAATGGCCCGGCAGCGCCGAATAGAGACTCACCGTCCGTCGCTGAGCCGCCGCCGTCAGGCCCGCT
>JACQGM010000279.1 GCA_016199585.1 Armatimonadota bacterium | reverse complement strand
TGCCATGGAGGGTGGTTGGGATGCTCAGGGGAGAGCAGCGATCGCGTTTGGCAGGATGGTGCATCCGCTGATCCAGAGAGACCGGCAGCATCATCCTATGCCGTGACGCTGCCAGACCACGAAGGGGCAGCGCGCCTTTCTGAATCGGAAAGGCGAGGTGGTTGATCTGACAGACGTGCTGCCGACCGGGTTGACCCGGAAGTTCTACTGGGCGAGCGACATCAATGGCAAAGGGCAGATCGTGGGCGCCGCCGATGTGGGCGGAAAAAAGCGACTGCTGCTGCTGACGCCCCGGTAGTCCACGTTCGCGCGGCGAGCAGTGCGCAGGTGGCACCGCTACACCCCTCGCTACCGGACGGTACCGAAGTACGTGCGAACCCGACAGGAGACCACGATGTTTCAGAAGACTCTCTTCATCCTCGCAGGATCGCTGCTGCTCTCGCGGCTGCCGGTCTGCACAGCAGCTCAACCGGGACTCCCCCGAGACTACTGGGGCACCGCGCTCGACGTGCCTGCTGTGGACTACGAGAAGGTCTTCCGTCCCAGCCAGCGCCAGGCCAACTTCACCGCCTTCGCGGGGGTGGATGAGGTCCGCGTCGAGAAAGGCGTCCTGACGTTCCGCCTGACCGGGAGCACAGCCACTCTCGGGTGGGGGAACTACCAGGGGAAGCAGCCTGCCCGGGAAGTGGCGGACCTGTGGGAAGAGGCGGACAATGTACGCCTGCGGGTCCGCCAGACCGGCGGCGAGAGCAAGTGGACGCTTCTCTACTGGGTGGACGGCGAGAGGATGGACAAGCCGGCGGGGGGAAGGCCGGCCCGCGCGGTGGTGGCGCCCGCCGTAGCAAGCCTGGCCGGCGGGGAATGGCACGATCTGGAGTTCCAGGCGGGAGTCCCGCTGGTGCCGACGCCGGACGGTCTGGAGGTCCAGATCGAGGGCACGCCAGGCACGCGGTTTGAGATCCAATCCGTCGGAGTGGTTCAGCCGCGCCATGCCGGGTACCTGCGCAAGGAGTTCGTCCTGCCGCAGGGCAGTGTGTGGCGAGCGATCGCCGACGTGGGCGGCCCACCGGACATCACCTGGTTCAACACCCGCGTCCGCACCACGCTCACCATCAACGGCAAGGAGGTGAAGCGTGACGGGCCGACGTTCCTCTACCATACGTCCCCCGTGGACATCGCCCCCTACCTGAGGCCGGGGAGGAACTGCTTGGCGCTCTCCGGCTACCGCGTCGGGCGCTACACCCCCTTCGTCTTCTTCCAGGCCAGGATCGTGATGGCTTCAGGGCAGAGCGTGGATTGGCAGACGGACACCTCCTGGAAGTACTCCCCCACCGACAAGGAGGGCTGGAGGACCGTCGGCTTCGACGATTCCGGGTGGGGGACCCCGGAGGAATCGACCCTGGCGATCTCGCACACTGAAGACGGCCGTGTCTCCTCCTACATCAACACGCGCGCCAACGACAGCACCCTCTCCATACCGGCCTACAAGGGACGCCTCGTGCTGAGGCACCCCGGCCGGCGGAGCCTCTTCTACCAGGCGGGCCAGCCGGTTCAGCTCGTCGCACTCGCGCCGCCGGGCCTGCGCTCCTCCGCCACCGGACTGCGGTACGTGCTGTCGAAGGCGGACTCCAGCGGGCGCCTCTCCCCCGTCCGGGAGGGAAGCGTGTCACAGCCTTCGGTCACTTCCCCCTCCCTCCTCTACCGGATCAACCTGGGGGGGCTGCCCAGGGGTGTCTACGCCATCGCGCTCACGCTGAAGGGGCGCGCCGGGGCTATCGAGGAGCGTGCCCCGGAGCCGCTGATGGTCCTCGCCAGGTTCAGTCCGAAGGAGACCCGGGGTAAGGACTACTTCGAAGGGCTGGATGTGGAACTGGAGGACTCGATTGACTTCACGGACCCGAACGACCCCCATCCGTGGATCGAGGCGAGGCCGGGAAGGGCGCGTGAGCCGGCCACGGCAATCACCACGCCCACGGTGATCCGAAAGGAGGGGCTCGCCTACCGCGAGACGTCCACCGAGCGCGGGGCGTTCTTCAGCTATCGTTTCCAGTTCCAGCACCCGGGCGACTTCTACGTGATGGAGTGCGAGTATCCTGACGACGCGGAGCGGGAACTCGAGATCTCGATCTCGAGCAAGGTGAACGGCGCCTGGTCGAACAGCCAGTCGGGAGTCGGCGCGGAGACCGGAGGGCATCTCTACCTTACCGGCCGGGTGCAGCCGCTGCGCTGGATCCACGTCGCCGACCCCGGCGTCCACTCGGTGGACGTGATCAACGTCTGGTCGGGGCTGAAGGCGGCCGCCAAGTCGCTGAGGATCTACCATGTCAGAGGGGGTCTCCCCTCCGCCGGCAGCGGCGATCAGCGGCTCTACGGCATGCACTCGGAGCGCTGCTTCTTCACCTCCGGCATCGGCATGAACTTCGGCACCCGCCAGCCCCTTACCAACGAGCAGGAGGCCGCGGAACAGCAACTCCCGGTGATGACCCGGTTCTTCAAGGACCTGGTGTGGATGCAGGACACGGCAGAGCGCTACGCCCAGTATCTCAAGTTCGCCGGGCAGAACACCCACATCATCGGGTGCTATCAGTATAACGAGAGCAACACCCCCTTCGTTCACGCCTCCCCGACTGACACCGCGCGCCTCCCCTACTGCCTGCGCAGCGTCCTGGCTCACGCGCTGGACGTGAACGGCATCAACTTCTACGCCGGTGTGGAGTGGAGCCAGTCCACCAATCTCAGCACACTCGCCAACAACGCCCAGGTGGCCAGAGGAGTGGACACCATCTGGATGCTGGACGACCAGGGGAGGCAGTACTACGGGAACGTGTGGTCCACGGTGGTCCCGAACTGGCTCCACCCGAAGAACCAGGCGTCGGTGCAGGAGCTTGTGCGCCAGCTCGCGCGCAAGTTCGGCGATCTGAAGCGTTTCAAGGGCGTTCACAACATCATCGCCCCGGCGCAAGGGGTGGGCTACTGGCCCCCGGCCTTCGCCATCAACAACGCCTATGACCGCCCGCTCGCGCTCAGCTACGACGACGTGACCTTCGCGGAGTTCGGGAAGGCCGCTCGCGTGCCGCTTCCCGCGGCGAACGACCCCGATCGGTTCCGGAAGCGGGCACAGCTTCTCGAGGACCCGGCCGCGAGGAGCGCCTTCCTCGCGTGGCGGGCCCAGGCGTTCGTGGCGTTCGTCGAGGGGCAGCAGCGCGCGCTGACGGGCTCGCGATCCGACCTCCAGCTCATGAACGCCCTCTGGGTGGAGGAATCCGACTTCTTCAAGTACTGGACGACCACCGGGAGGCCGTTCAAGGAGTACCTCAAGGACTACGCGCTGGACCTGGACCGGCTCAAGGGGATCAGGAACTCGTGGCTGGGCCGGTGGACGATCAGTTGGCGACAGAGCTACCCGGTGTTCCCCTCGCGCGACCCCTACTGCTGGATCCCGAGGGTGGATCCAGACGTCACCTCCGCCTTCGACCGGCCGACGAATCGCTACGTCTTCGTGCGCTCCAGTTGGGACGAGAACATCTCGCCCTCGGGCGGGTCTTTCAGCGCCGAATACGTGAACCCACGGGAAGAGCCACCGCGCCTCGCCGAGGGCTCCGACTGGGTGATGAACTACAACCGCGTGCGCGCGCTGCCGCAGCCCGGCGGCTTCCACGCGCGGGAGGCGCTCGCCCAGGCCCTCATCACGGCAGACCCGAACGCGCTCACGTTCGGGATGACCGACCTCAACCTCTGCGTGGGGAATGAGGGGATCCTGCGGGACTTCGCGCGGGTCGTCACCCACCTGCCGAAGGAGCGGTTCCAGCCGGTCCTGAACACGGGGCTGAGCACCAACCTGGCGATCCGGCAGTTGGCGCAGGGCGGGCAGTCCTACCTCTACGTCGTCAACCCCGGCTACTGGCAGGCCACCGGCAGCATCGTGCTGCAGACGGACGGAGTTGTCTACGACCTGGTCACCGGCGGCGAGGTGGCTCTGCGGCAGCAGGAGGGCAAGAACGTGCTCTCCATCTCCCTGGAGCCGTTCGGGGTCGCCGCCTATCGGGTCGCCTCACCGCGCCTGACCGTGGAGTCCTACCGCATCGCGCCCATTGGTGAACAAGAGAGGGCGCACATCGAGCGGATCGCGCAGAGCGCTGCGGACCTGCTCCCCACTGCGGGCACCTCGGCCGGCATCAGCGACGACGACCGCCGGTTCCTTACCGAGAGCCTGGCGCAGGCGAAGCAGGCGTTGGCGGACGGGGAGTACGCCCGCGCGTGGTCCACGCTCACCCACTGGCGGTTCTGGACCCTCCGCCAGGCGCTGCAGAAGGGGGGAGCCGGGAGGCGCTGAGCGGTACCGGGATCCTGAAGCGATGAGACGAGGGCCCCTGCCTGCCATCCCCCGGCAGGAGGGGCCCGCCGCTTGCCGAATGTTTCCCCTGAACATCAGGCGCGCGGAGAGCGTCTGAGAGGCGGCGGCGCCCCCGCCGTCCGCCTCTGCGCGAAATGGAGGAGGGGATCGATGAGACGGCTGTGCTGCCTGAGCGTGCTGGTGCTGGCGGGATTCGTGTGCGCCGGCGCACCGGGCGCTGAGAACGCCGCCCGCAGCGTGGCGGTGCGCGCCCTGGAGACCGAGCGCGGCGGGCCGATCTACGGCACCTCCTGGGCGCTGGTCATCGGCATCAACCGCTACCCGGCGGGCGGACCGCTGCGGTCGCTCAACTTCGCCGTGAAGGACGCCGAGGAGGTGCGCGCGCTCCTGGTGGACGATTACGCCTTCCCCGCCGGGAACGTGACGCTCCTCCTGGACGACGCCGCGACCAAGCAGGCGATCCTCGACGGCCTGACCGACCTGGCCGACAAGGCGGGACCGGACGACCGCATCCTCTTCTACTTCTCCGGCCACGGGCACACCGTGGATCTCCCGCAGGGCGGCAGCCGCGGCTACCTGGTGCCCGCCGACGCGCAGATCGCCCGGAGCGACCTCGGCAACGCGGCGCGCGCGCAGCGGTGGTGCGTGCCGATGACCGATCTCCGCGCCAACGCGCTGATCATGAAGGCGCGCCACAAGCTGTTTCTCATTGACGCCTGCTATAGCGGCCTCGCCATCAGCGGCCGGGCGCCCGACTCCGTGCCCTACCACCTGCGCAACACCGCCTTCCGGCCGATGCTCGGGATCATCGCCGCCGGCCAGGCCGGCCAGGAGGCGCTGGAGGACCCCGCCCTCGGCCACGGCGCTTTCACCAAGAAGCTGCTGGATGCCCTGCGGCCGGTGGCGGGCACCCTCGGCGCCGACTCGCAGCCCGCGGGGGGCGACGGGGTGGTGACGGTGCAGGAACTCGCCGCCTACCTCGGCACGAACGTCCCGATCGTCACCGGCGGCCGTCAGACGCCCGTGGCCGACCTGGACCGCGAGCAGAACGAGGGGCAGATGCTCTTCTTCCCGGTGGGAGAAGAGACCCCCGCGCCCGCGCCGCCGCCGCTGGTCGTGGAGCAGGAGAAGCCGCCGGCGACCACGGCGGCCCTGGATGTGAGCAGCGACCCGGAGGGCGCCGAGGTGGTCATCGGCGGCGCGGTGGTGGGCACCACCAACTGCCGCGTTACCCTCCCCGCGGCCGCCGGCCCCACGCCCTACCAGATCGAGCTGCGCAAAGCCGGCTACCTCCCCGCGCGCCTGAAGGTGACGG
>JACQGM010000267.1 GCA_016199585.1 Armatimonadota bacterium | reverse complement strand
CTCCCACACTCCCATACTCCACACCCGGGTAGAAACAGGAGAGCGGAGCGATGAGCACTCTCTTCGCAATCGTGGTCGTGCTGGTGGCCGTCGCCGCGGTGGTCTACGCCATCTGGGCCGCTCAGCGCAAGCGCGCCGGCGAGGCAGGGGGACGGCGCACCCTGACCAACCTCCGGGTGGGCGATATCGTCCGCTACCGCATGATGCCCGAGTGCAACTTCACCGTCAGCGGGTTCATTGACTATCGCGAGAACGGCTACACCTGGCGCGAGGTGCGCCTGGTGGATGGCAAGACGGTGCGCTGGCTCGGCATCGAGGAGGAGGACTTCGAGCTGGAGCTGGTCCTGTGGCGCGAGGTGGACCTCGGCTTCTCCGTGTCGGGCCGGATACCGGCGGAGCTCCAGTTCGGGGGACACACCTATCGCCAGGAGGAGAATGGCCGGGCCGAGGCGGTCCTCCGCGGCCAGACCGGCAACCGCCAGCAGCTCGAGTGCAGCTACTGGGACTACAAGGAGGTGGGTGGCGAGCGGCTTCTCTCCATCGAGCAATGGGGCAGCGATTTCGAGGTGAGCCTGGGCGACCGCGTGCGCCCCGGCGAGCTGGATATCTTCGCGCCATGACCATCGCTGCCCGCGAGCGCCGCTACGTGCCCCAGCAGGCCGCGGACCTGCGGCTCTCGCTCTACCGGGGGTATCTCCCGGCGGACCCCGCGTGGGTGCTGGCCGAAAGGCGCGTCTCGTTGGGCCCCTGGGTGCTGCACGCGCAGATAGTGGGGGCGAGCCACGTGGTGGCGGTGAGCGGGGATGGCTTCGCCGTCACGGAGGCAATCGTCGCGCACTCCGTCCACGCGGCCCCGGTGAAACCCGAGCGGAGCGTGCCGTTGACGGAGCCGGCGGTCGCGCGGTTGGAGGGCACGGACTGGGCCTACGCGGTGACGACCGCGCGGCGGGCGGTCGCGGCGGGAGAAACGGAGGGCTGGGAGGCGCGTCTCCTGGAGCCGGGCCGTCATCGCCTGAGCGCCGCCTACCCCTCGGGTCCCGAGGGCCGGCGGGGCGTCACCCTCCTGAAGTGGGGCGCGGTCGGTCGGTCGCTGCGCCTGGAGAGCTTTCACCTCTATCCGGACGAGGCCGTGGTGGTGACCACGGTGACCTGGTGTGAGATGGACCGATAACGATGGAACCGGAGAGCCGCCGCACGCTATACGCGATCGTCCTGACCGTACTGACCGCGGGGAGCACCTACCTCTTCCTCGGCTGGCCCCGGGGAGCGCGCACGCCCCCCGCCGGCGCCACCGCCGGTCGGGGCTATTACCCCGGCTACCACGGGTGGTACTACCGCCGCTACGGGGGCGGGCACGGAGGTTGGATGGGTCGGGGCTTCGGCTGGGGCACGTTCGGTGGTCTCGGCGACGGGGACGGCATACGCGGCGGCGGCCCCGGCTTCGGGAAGTAGAAGGGAGCAAGGTAACATGCCCACGGGAGAGGCGGCGGCCCACGGCCTGTCCGCCACGACGATCGGCGCCAGCATTCTGTACGCGCTCCTCGGCGTGATCCTGATGCTGATCGCCTACCGCATCTTCGATTGGCTGCACCACGTTGACTTCGACCAGGAGTTGAAGAACGGCAACATGGCGGCGGGTGTGGCGGTGGCCGGCGTTTTGATCGGAGTCGCCATCATCGTCGCCGCCGCCATCGTCTGAGGGTCGCGGCATGAGCTACGGCACGTCGAGCTGGCACTTCGAGGTCGGCGAGAGCGACTTCGATCTGGGTCGGGCGCTGGAGTGGGTCTTCGGGCTCGGCTTCGCCCGCGAGCAGATCCAGCAGTCGCAGGTGGAGCAGCGGCAGGCGCTGGAGGACTGCGGGCGCGTGCTCCCCTGGGTGACGGTCATCGCGGTGCTGGTGTGGGCCCAGGTCTACAGCCTGGGCTTCATCGGCATCCTGGCGTTCCTGGAGGTCCAGGCGCTGGTCATCGGGCTGGTGACGGCGGCGTTCGTGCCGAACCGGTCGGCGGCGACGGCGCTGAACATCGTGGTGAACGTCTTCCTGGGGCTGCTGGTCACATTCCTGGTGCTCTTCCTGGGGGCGTTCCTCCTCGGATTCGGGCTTCTGATTCTCAGCGAAGCGGAGTGACGGGCCGGCGATCCGTGTTTGGGGGCGCGCCGAAGGCGGTCTCGCCGGCCTACGTGAGGCTCAGCTCGCCCGCGCGGAAGTCAATGACGAGCTTCTGCCCGCGCAGGAAGTCCAGCCCGAGAACATCCTCCACGGGAGCCCAGGGCGGGAGGTTGTGGGCGACGACTGTGAGTCCACCGCGCTGTTGCTCGAGTGCCTCGATCCTATCCAGTTGAAAGAGCGGGGCGTGTGCCGCCCCACTCCCGGTGCTCACGCGCGCATGGCCGGCCGCCGCGGCCGGGTCGTAGCCGATGCGTCGGACCAGTTCCATCCTAATGACCGTAGACGTTGCACCAGTATCGAGTGCCAGTCGAGCGACAGCGTCGCCTCGCTGCCCCCAGATCCGGGCCGTGACAACAATCAGGCCGCGCCGGGGGTTGAAAGGAACGCTCACAACAGGAACTCCATATCCTCAGGGAAGGGCCCGGTGTGCAAGGATGCCGATGACCAGGGACGCAGCGCCAGTGCCTGCCTCTCGAACTCCTTCCGGTCGTTGCTGTGCGCGATCACCTTCCCGCGCACCACCTCCAGATGCCGGTCCAGCTCCGGGTTCTCCATCAGAACCCACTCGGAAGGATAGCGCGCCTCGATCTCCGCCAGCGTCAGCACCTCGTCCATCTCTCGTCTCCTTTCCCGGCTTGCTCGCCGCATTATGCCATAGCGCGGCGCGGCCGCGAGCGGCTTGACGGGATTCCGGCGATCTGATAATCTGGTCCTCGTCCGAGGCGCGAGGGGTTGGGCGGGGCTCCGGCGGCCGAAGGTTCGGCGGCGCGGAAAGGAGGCAGCCATCGCGGATCCCGCGTTGGAGAGAGAGGATACGGCGGATCGGCACTCGCGGGAAGGGGCGGATGCGCCGTCCGCCGCAGGGACGGCGCCGCGTCGGGCCGACGACGCCGCGCACCACGCCGGCCGCCGCGAGGTGCCGGTGCTGCTGGCCGCCGTCTTCTTCGTGGCGGCGTGCGGCATCGTCTACGAGCTGCTGATCGGCGCGGCGGCCTCCTACCTGCTGGGCGACAGCGTCACCCAGTTCTCCTTCACCATCGGCCTCTTCATGAGCGCGATGGGCCTCGGGTCCTATCTCTCCCGGCGCGTGCGCCGCCGCCTGCTCGATGCCTTCCTCTGGGTCGAGATCACCCTCGGAGCGGTGGGCGGCGCCGCCTGCCTGCTCCTCTTCGGCGCCTACTCCACCAGCGACCTCTACCTCCCGGTGATGGTGCTCCTCATCTTCGCCATCGGGGCGCTGGTGGGCCTGGAGATCCCGCTCATCGTCCGCCTGCTGGAGCGGCACACCGTCCTCCGCACCAACATCGCCAACGTCCTCGGGTTGGACTACGCCGGGGGACTCCTGGGCGCCGTCGCCTTCCCGCTCCTGCTGCTCCCGCGCCTCGGCCTCCTGCGCACGGGGCTGGCGCTCGGCATCGCGAACCTGGCCGTGGGGGCCGTGGTGCTGGCCCACTGCCGGCGGGGCGTCGTTCACCCTCGCCGCCTGGCGGCAGCCACCGGCGCCGCCCTGCTCCTGCTGGCCCTCCTCACCGCGCGCGCCGCTACGATCCAGGCGTATCTGGAGCAGCGCCTCTACCGCGACCGGGTGATCCTCTCGCGCGAGACCCCCTACCAACACGTCACCGTCACCCGCTACCACCGCGACGTGCGTCTCTTCATCAACGGCAACCTGGAGTTCAGCAGCATTGACGAGTACCGCTACCATGAGCCGCTGGTACACATCCCCGCCGGCTTCGTGCCCCGGGTGGAGAACGCCTTGATTCTTGGCGGCGGCGACGGCCTGGCGGCGCGCGAAATCCTCCGCTACCCGGAGCTTCGCGCCGTCGTCCTGGTAGACATTGACCCCGACATCGTGCGCCTGTGCCGCGAGGACCCCACGCTCCGCGCCCTGAACGCCGGGGCGCTGGAAGATCCGCGCGTCCGCGTCGTCAACACCGACGCCTACAAGTTCCTGGAGGGCGACTCCGGCCTCTACGACCTGATCGTGGTGGACCTGCCGGACCCGAACAACGAGGCGCTCTGCAAGCTGTACACCCGGGAGTTCTACCGCCTGGCTGCTCGCCGGCTCTCCCGCGCCGGGGCGTTGGTGACGCAGGCTTCGTCACCCTACTACGCCCGTGAGGCATTCTGGTGCGTCGTCGGCACGGTGGCGGCCGCCGGGCTGAACGTGCTCCCCTACCGCGCCTATGTGCCGTCGTTCGGCGACTGGGGGTTCGTGGTGGCTTCCCGCGGGCCGCTCTCCGTCGAGGGTTTGCGCCTGCGCCACTCCGGGCGCTTCCTCACCCCCGACGTGGCTCGGGACGCCTTCCGCTTCCCGCAGGACGAGGCCCGGCCGGACCCGCCCCCGGCCATCAACACGCTCTTCTCGCCGGTGCTCCTGCGCCTTTACAACCGGGGGTGGGACAACATCAGGCGCTGACCCGGAGCAGAGGAGGACCGCATGAAGTCGTATCGTGTCGCCATCGTCGGCTGCGGCCGCATGGCCGGCTCCATTGATGACGAGGTCGTTGGCTATCCCGCCATCACGCTGCCGTACTCCCACGCGGCCAGCTATGCCAATGTGCCGCAGATGGAGACGGTCGCTTGCGCGGACATCAACCCGCAGGCGCTGGAGCGTTTCGGCCGTCGCTGGGGCGTGGACGGGCGCTACACGGACTACCGCGAGATGATCCGGGTCGAGAAGCCGGACATCCTGAGCGTGACCACAGGCGCCCCGCTGCACGCGGAGATCGTCACGTTCGCCGCTGAGAACGGCGTGCCCGCGATCTACTGTGAGAAACCGATGGCCTGCTCGCTGGTGGAGTGCGATGCCATGGTAGAGGCCGTGGAGCGCCACGGGGTCCACTTCAACCTCGGCACCAGCCGCCGCTACGATCCAGGCTGCGACCAAATCCGGCGGCTCATCGAAGAGGGCGTGCTCGGGCAGGTGCAGACCATCGTCGCCTACCGGACGGGGAACCTGCTCCATACCGGCAGCCATTTCTTCGACCTGCTCCTCTTCTTCGCCGGCGACGCCGAGGCTGAGTTCGTCCAGGGCAGCCTGGACAGCGACAGATGCGACCTCTCGGCCAACCGCTCGGAGGTGGATCTCGCCGGCACCGCCTATATCCGCTTCTGGAACGGAATGCGGGCCTATGCCCTGCAATCGCCGCTGACGGCCGATTTCGAGGTCATCGGCGACGCGGGCACGGCGCGGCTTATGAACAACGGCATCCACTGGGGCCTGCGGGTGACGAAGGAGCAATACGGAAAGAACCGGATCCTCCTTCCCGAGCCTTTCCCCGAGTTCGAGCGCAAGAGCCCAACGGTGCGCTGCATCGAAGACCTGGTCCACGCCCTGGAGACCGGCGACCGGACGCGCGGCAACGCTCGCGTGGCACGCGCAGGCACCGAGCTGGCCCTGGCGGTCGTGGAGTCGCACCGGCAGGGGGGTGCCCGCGTTCCCCTGCCGATGGCGAACCGGGCGCTCTATATGAAGTCGAAGTGAGGAGGCACTTGTGAAGGTCGGTTTCTCGGAAGTGGACATCACCCCGCCCGTGGGCGCGCAGATCCACGGGAGCTACGGGCAGTCGTTCAGCAAGGGGGTGCGCGACCCCCTCAAGGCGGAGGCCGTCGTCCTCGATGACGGCGCCACCCGGGTGGCGCTGGTGGGCCTGGATCTCCTCGGCATCCACAACTGGATCTGCTGGGACGCGCGCACCCGGATCGAGGAGGAGACCGGCATCCCGGGCGGCCACGTGATGATCGGGTGCTCGCACAACCACTGCGGCGGCCCCACCGACATGTTCCACCCGGGCATGTTCCACAACGTGCGCGAGCGCGACCGCTGCCTGGAGCTGCTCACCGGCACCGCCTCGCACGTGGACCCGGAGTACGCCCGCTTCGTGGCGAGGGGCATCGCGCGGGCGGTGGCCCTCGCCGCCGAGAAGGCGCAGGACGCGCTCCTGGCGCCGGGCGTCGGACAGGAGGCCACCGTCTCCTTCAACCGCCGCTTCCACATGAAGTGGGGGCGCACCGTGACCCACCCGGGGAAGTGCAACCCGGACATCCTGGCGCCCGCCGGGCCGATCGACCCGGACGTCGGCGTGCTCTCCGCGTGGACCCCGGAAGGCGACTACCTCGGGTGCGTGGTGAACTTCGCCTGCCACGGCACCTGCGGCGTGGGGCAGGGGAAGACGAGCGCCGATTGGCCCTTCTTCCTCGACGAGACGATCAAGGGAGCCCTGGGCCGCGATACCGGCGTCGTCTTCCTCAACGGCGCCTGCGGCGACGTGACCCAGGTGGACAACCGCTCCTTCGGGACCTCGCCGTCGGGCCCCGAGGCGGGCCGGCTGGTGGG
>JACQGM010000263.1 GCA_016199585.1 Armatimonadota bacterium | reverse complement strand
GGCCAGCGGCCCGGAGCACCCGGTTTCATACCGGGTGGCACCGCGGGAACGCTTATGTTAACGCCTATGCCCCCCGGCCCCCTTCCCGCCGCGGGAAGGGGGAGACGGTAGCAGCGGTCGGGCCACTGGATGGGGGACGCCCCGCCCGGCCTCTCGGCTCGCCTGATGAACCATCGTGCGAGTGGCTCATTCCCGGGCTTCTTGGTTGCTCACCGGCAGTCTGAGAGCATGTACGAGAAAAGGAGAGACTGCGGAGAGAACCCAACGCAGAGGCAGCAGAGAAGAGGGAGAACGCTGAGGTCTGCGCAGGAATCCGCCCTGATCCTCAGCGTTCTCTGAATCCTCAGCACCTCTGCGTTCCCCCCTCTGCGTCTCCGGGCGTTCTCGTACACTCTCTGAGGCTCAAGGGGAGGATGGCCGCGTTGATCGCCGCCGAGGTGAGGCACCAGAAGCACCAGGCGCGCACCCGCGCCGGCTGCTCCCAGGTGAGGAAGAGGCTCGCCGCCGCCGCCAGACCGCTCATCGCCGCCAGCGCGGCGGACTGCCAGGAGCGCCGTGCCCGGCGCGGCCGCCCCCGCCAGAGCGCCAGCACCGCCATCACTCCGTAGCCAACCGCCCCCACCGCCGCGTTCGGCACCCCGAAGTGCCGCGCGTGCGCCGACCGCCCCACCTTCTCGCACCCCTCGCCAAAGAAGGGGCAGGCCATTGAGTCGATCCATTCCTCCTCGTAGGCCAGCATGTAGAGGGAGTCGAGCAGCCCGAGGACGCTCAGGCCGGCGATGGCGAGCCGGCGGCGGCGCTCGCGCCCCTCAGCCCGGCGCCGGCTATCCCAGCGCACGTGGTCCTCCGACGCCAGCACCGGCGGGATGTGCGGCTCGCGCGTCGGGATCCCGCTCTCCGCGCCGAGCGCCTCGCCGCCCCGCCGCACCTCGATGATCACCTGGTTCCCGAGCCCGGGAAGTACGCCCATGCCACGCTCCTCCTCGGGGAGGAGCATACCCGGGGTGGGGGGTGGGAACACTCCGGATGGAGTGGCGGTCCGCTCAGCGCGGGGGAGCGTCCATCGTGGGCCGCCAGCGCCAGAGCCGGGGAGAGCCGAGGACCCACGGGCCGATGGCAACCGGGCATGCGCTACCACTCGGGCAGGCCGGCGTAGGTCTCAGGGCCGATCTTCCGCCAGGCGCGCAACACCCCAACGACCTCCGCTTCGTTATCCACCTCGTAGATCAGCCGCCCGCCTTCACCGCTTCCCAGTCCAGCCACTGCGCTTCGCCGGAGTCGATCTACGCCCTGGCGTGGCGAGCCAACCGGGCGCAGGCAGCGTCGTCCAGCAGGTCCTCGAAGTACGCGCGAAGCGCATCACGGACCAGCTCCGGCAGCGGTTGTCCGCTCACCTGGACGGCCGCGTCGGCCTGAGCCTCCAGGTCGGGCGGCAACTCCACCGTCAGTGTCGCCATCGGTTGCGCCTCCCGCGGGCATTATACCATAGCAGCCTCGGTTCAGCCGCACTATACGCACTTCCGTCCGCGTGCGTGCAGGCGAAGGCGGGCGTCGAGCAGCCCATCCGCGCTAACGGCCGGCAGGAACGCCCGCCCCTATCCCGAACCCGATCCCATGCCGCGGGCGCGACCGGGCGCCGGCCGCCCGCCGAAGGGAGCCGATGAATGGCCGCGACATCACCCTTCACCCTCGAGGTGCGGATCGTCGGTTTCGCCGACCTGGCGGGCTTCCAGGTGGCCGCCGAGCGCCTCGACCTGATGGCGCTCGCCGCGGCGCTCCAGGGCTACTACGAGGCGGTGGACCGTATCGTCTCAGACCACGGCGGGCGCGTCGTCAAGTTCATCGGCGACGCCGTGCTCTTCTGCTTCCCGGCCGGCGCGGATGTAGGGGCGAACCAGCGTGTTCGCCCTGCCATCGACCAGTGTATTCGCCCTGCCATCGACCAGCGTGTTCGCCCTGCCCTCGCCTGCGCCCGCGAGCTGGCGCGCGCCGCGGCAGCCCGGGCTGCGGCCGACTTTGGCGGGGCACCCCTCGCGCTCTCCGTCGGCCTGGAGATGGGGGATGTCGTCTCGGGCGAGTTCGGCGCCCCCGGGAGGCGGACCTTCGACCTCTTCGGACGGACGGTGAACACCGCCGCCATCCTCTGCCGCGGCCAGGGCATCATCGTCGGCGAGGCGTTCCGCGCCGCCCTCGGCGATGCCGTCGCCATCGAGCCGCTGCCGCCGATCCGCCGGCCCAATCGGGAGATCCCCGCCTACCGCGTGCGCTGAGCCGGTGCGACCGCCCACCCTTTACGGGTTCGGGCCCGGCGTGCCGGCCTCGGGGTCGGCAAGGAGGAACGGCACGCCCGGCACGTCGTAGGCAAGGCTTTGGACCGGGAACCCCGGCGCCGGGGTGCCGAGGAGGGCTTCCGGTTCGGTGCCCCGTCCGTAGGGGGCCGGGGCGGCCTCCAGCTCGATTCCCCGGCCGGCGGGCGCATCTGATGCCTCCGGCTCGGTGCCCCGCCCCATGTGCCGGGGGTCGCCCGTGCGCAGCAGCCGCCGCACCGCGTAGGCTCCGCGCACCCCGTAGAGACGGATGGCGCGCTCCAGGCGCGGGCCCTCCGGCCCGGTGCGCACGTGCCGCGTGCCGAAGACGAGGTCCCCAGTGCCGAGGCCGCCGTAGCGCGCCTCGATGCACGCCCGCTCCCGGCGGTCGTAGCTATGCACCCGCCGCAGCACCAGGGAGCGGAGGCGGATCACCCGCCGATCCGTGACCCCGTACACCGTTCGCCGGGCCAGGAGATAGCCGGCGACCGGCGCCAGCCACATCGCCGCGAGGGACAGGGCGAAGAGGCCGACCAGGAAACCCGAGAGACTCCACGGAGCCGGGAGCGACCACGGGTCACGCGCCCCGACCCAGGCCTCCCGCGCGACGATGAAGGGGACGGACATCACCGCCCAGATGAGGCTGATCCCGAGCGCGGGCAGATAGCGCGCCGCCACGTGCTTTGCGTCCGGCTTTCCGCACCAGAGGAGGCGCTCCCCCGGCCGGAGCTCCGGCGCCAATGCCCTTCGCAGCCGCGCCTCGTCCCACATGATGGCCCTTCCTCACCGGGCGGCGCCTGGCGGTTCCGGTGCCGCCCATCCGGGGAACCGGGCCGGCGGACCAAACGCTGCCTCGGGAGAGTGCAGGCTCGGGTCCCTGTGGATGTTATTCCCGGAGACCCGAGCCTGCCAAACGTGCGTCTGCGGCCGCGGCGGGCTACTCCGCGAAGCGCCGCTGCGCGTCCACGATGGCATCGAACTGGGTGAGGAAGACGTCCACCACGCGCGCGTCGAGGTGGGAGCCGGCGGACCGCGCCACCTCGTCTCGCGAGAACTCATTACTGTAGGCCGGCTTGTAGGGGCGCGCCATCGTCAGCGCGTCGAAGCAGTCCGCCACGGCGCAGACGCGGCCCCAGAGGGGGATCTCCTCTCCGGCCAATCCCGAGGGATAACCGCTGCCATCCCACCGCTCGTGGTGCGAGAGGGCGATCAGGGCACCGGCCTCAAGGAGTTCGGATGCGGATCCCTGGAGGATGCGGTGGCCGAAGATCGTGTGCTGCTTCATGATCGCCCACTCGTCAGGGTCGAGCTCCCCCGGCTTGAGCAGCACGCGGTCGGGAATGCCCATCTTGCCCACGTCGTGCATCGGGCCGGCCAGGCGCAGCATCTCCACTTCGCCGGGCGGCAGGTGCAGCCCCCGCCCGAGAACGGCGCAGAACTCGCCCATGCGCCGGATGTGCGCGCCGGTACCCTCGTCCTTGTATTCCGAGATCAGCGCCATGCGCTGAACGGTGAACGTGTAGGCGGCGTGCGCCTTGCGGTGCGCCTCGCTCATTTCCGCCAGAGCCTCGCGCAGCGCCGCCGTGCGCCGCTCCACCGTCTCCTCCAGCTCGGCCTGATAGCGCCGCAGCGCGTCCTGCGCCTCCTTCATCTTGAGCAGGGAGGAGAGGCGCACTCGCAGCTCGGTGGTGTCCACCGGCTTGGCGATGAAATCGCTGGCGCCGGCTTCCACGGCTCGCAGCCGATCCTCTCGCCCGGCCAGCCCCGTCACCACGATGATCGGGATCAGCGCGCCCTGTGGGTCCTGGCGGATGCGGCGAGTGACCTCGAAGCCGTCCATCCCGGGCATCATCAGGTCCACCAGCACGGCGTCCGGGCCCAGCTTCAGCTTTGCCAGCGCCTCGAACCCGTCGCAAGCCTCCTCCGCCGTGTGGCCCATGGCGTCCAGCATGTCGGCCAGCACCATGCGGTTGATCGCCTCGTCGTCCACTACCAACACGCGGACGGGTCGCTCCATTCTCTAACCCTACTTCCCCATCCGGCGCAGGTTCTGCAGGCAGCGGTCCACGCTCTCCATCGGCGGATAGGGGTAGCTCTCCTGCTCGACGATGTAATACTCCGTCCCGCCGACGCGCTCGCACGCCTGGAAGACCGCCTGCCAGGCCACCTCCCCCTCGCCGATGAGCACCCTGTCGTTCGTCTTCGAGTAGTCCTTGAGGTGAACCGTGCGGGCCCGCCCGGGGTATCGCTCCAGGAAGGGCACCGGCTCGCCGCCGCCGTGGAGCGCGTTGCCGAGGTCGAGCTGCATGACGACTTCCGGCTTGGCGCTGCTGAAGAAGATGTCCCAGGGGATCTCCCCGTCCAGCGCAGTGGGAATCCGTGCCATGTGCGTGTCTCCTCAAGACGAGCGAAAGTGAGGCCGGAGCAGTTCGCCCGCGGGGCTGAACTCCATCGGCGTGGCCTCGGTGGATACTCGCAGCCGCTCCCGCCCTGCCCCCTCGCGGGCCAGGGCGGCCGAGACGTACATCCGGTCGAGGTGGGCGGTATCCTCGATGACCGCCAGGCGGATCCGATCCGGCGGGAACCCCCGCGCGGCGGCGGCGATCGCGTCGCGGTCGCTCGGGAGCGCCACGGGGAGCTTGATGCCGCCGAAGAAGGTGGAGGTGAGTCCGTTGGCGCGCGTCGCCGCCCAGTCAATCGCGCGCGCCAGGCGTTCGGTGGTCACGTCGGCCATTCCCACCCCGATGGCGTTGCCGTGACTCTCCGCGGTCAGGTCGAGAACGACGATCCGCTCAATGCTCCGATCCGGTACGCCCCCGAGGCGCCGGTACATGCCGATGACGTTCGGGTCCATCCCGGCCCCGGAGATGTTCTTTCCCATCCGGCACACCACCAGCACATCCACCGGGTCGAAGGGGATGGACGGCAGGAGGGCGCGCGTCCGGGCCAGCAGCCGCCGGTCCGCCTCCTCGAAGTGCGCCGGCGCTACCGCCTCGATGTCGCACACCCGGTCGAAGGCGTTCTCCACCACCGCCACTCCGAAGAGCACCGGCAGCCGGCGCAGCAGGACGCGGGCGCAGGGGAGCAGGTGCGCCGTCAGGCCGCCGGCATGGATCGCATCCGCGCCGCGCGGGCCTCCCAGGCCGATCGCCATCATCTTCATCAGCCCGCTGCCCTGATCGCCCGTGAGGATCGTGTGCGGTTTCACCCGGTTCACCACGATGAGGCCGTCGGCCGCGCACGCCTTCCGGCTGCAGAGCACCGGGATCCCCTCCGCCGTCTCCCCCACCCGCTCCACGTCGGTGTCGGTCTCCACCGGGCACCCCACGCGCTCCTCGGTGATCCCGTACCCGGCGAGGACCTGCCGCTGCCCGGCTTCGGTGGCCCCTCCGTGGCTGCCCATGGCCGCCAGGATGAAAGGCCGGGCCCCGGCGGCGCGCACCCACTCCGCCACCGCGGACAGGACGGCATCTATCCGGTCAATCCCCCGACTGCCGGCGGTGATGCCCACGCGCGCGCCGGGACGCGCGTGGGCCGGCGCCGCCAGGCGGCGTACTCCGGCACCCACGGCGGCCGCGACGTCCGCGACCTCATCCCGAGCGAACTCCTGGCGAACCTCGTGCAGCAACGGCCACGGGTAGGGCATGGATCACACCTCCGGCATCGCTGGGTGGGTCGTGCGGCCGCCGCGTGCGCCCCTGCGCCGGAACGCTCACGACCGCTCGCGCCTGCAGCGCCACCCGTCGGAGAGTATTCGCCCGAGGGGCGCCGGGATCCTCCCGGGAGAGTCAACTGTGGCGGCATTGACGCGATGGGCGCGGCGTGGCATAATAGGTGGAGAGGGCCGGGGGCAACGCGCCTCTCGCGCGGGGAGACGATGGCCCGCATGACATTCGTTGGCAGGGATGGCCCCGGCAGTGGCAGGGCATCCCGGGAATGGCCCGCCGCCCGTGGCGGCGGGCGAAGGAGCAACGGGGTATTTGGAAGGTCCTCGATCCCTGTTATGATCCGCATGATCCAAACGCAACCGGCGGCGGCGCCGATCCTGGAGCAACCCCACCTGCTGACGCTCTCGGAGGAGCCGGTGCTCGATCCGGGCACCTTCGGCAAACCCTACGTGCTGAACGCGGGCGTCGCCGACTACGGCGGGAGCATCATCCTCCTCAGCCGGGCGCAGGCCGCGGACGAGCCCTCCTCCGTCTGGATGGCGGTACTCGAGCCGGATGGTCTCACGGTGCGGGAGGCAAGCCGGCGCCCGGTGCTCGGTCCCGGCTCGGAGTGCGTGGTCTCGCCTCACGGCGTGGAAGACGTGCGCATCACCCCGATGCGCGACGGCCGCTATATCATCACCGCGAACTCCCTCTGGCCCGACGAGGAGCACGCGGGGTGGTGGCTGCCCCAGATCGCCATCGTGCAGACGCGCGACTTCGAGCACTTCGATCTCGTCGGGTTCCCCTTCCCCGGACTCGCCACCAAGAACGCCACGCTCTTCCCCGATACCGAGCGCCCCGAGCGCTACCTGCTCCACCGCGTTCAGCCCGACATTTGGCTTGCCTCGACGCTGGACCCCTCGCTGAAGGAGTGGCCGGAGCCGGGGCACGCCATCATGAAGCCGCCCCCGGAGCTCGTCGAGGCCAACTTCATGCGCTGGATCGGCGCCGGATCGCAGCCGATCCTCACCGAGCGCGGCTGGTTCATGGTCTACCATTCCGGCATGTGGATCAGCGAGGAACACGGCGAGAAGCTCTACATGCTCTGGCTGGCTCTCCTCGACCGCGAGGACCCCTACCGGGTGCTGGCGCGCTCGCGCGAGCCGATCTACTGGCCGCTCGTCGGCAACAGCCACAGCGACGAGGACTGGTACTCCGGGGTCTCCTTCACCTGCGGCGCGCTCATCCGCGAGGAGGAGCTGTGGGTCTACGTGACCCTCAACGATAGCCGCATCCACCTCGGCAAGATGCCGATGCGCACGGCGTGGCAGATGCTGGATCGGCCGACGCCGGCCGGCGGAGACCTGGCGCCCGCCCCGGTGTAGAGGGCGCGGCGCTACCGGCTGACCGCCACCGCGGCATACCCGACCACGCGCTCGAAGTCGCCGGTGATGTCTCCCGACGTGGTGTAGGCGAGCACTTCCGCCCGGCGCGCCCCCAGAAGGCGTGCCGCCGCGATCATCGTCGCGACCGGCCCGCAGCCGCAGGTAGTGATGCCCCGTTCATGGACGCGCGCGAAGAGCGCCCCCGGGTCCAGGCGCTCGATGGCCTCGAGAGCACAGGCGTCCTGCGCCCGCGCGTGCGCGGCGGGTTCGTAGTGGCTGAAGTCGCTGGAGGCGATGACGACCGCGTTCCGGCCCTCCAGAGCCCCGGCGATCGCCTCCCCGAGCGCCAGGCTCTCAGCCAGGTCGTAGTGCTGCATGGCGACCGGCACCACCGACACAGCGTCCCCGTACAGGACCTGGAGGAAGGGCAACTGCACTTCGGCAGAGTGCTCGCGGGCGTGCGCCAGGGCGTCCGGGACGATGCGGGGGTAACGCTCGCAGATGGCGGCGGCGACGTCCTCGGCGATGGCGACCGATCCGAGGGGGGTCTGCCAGGCGCCCCGCGCCCAGATGGCGTTGACGGCGCCCATTCCGTGGTGGTTCGGACAGAGGATCACCGCCACGTCGAGGGGGCCGTCCTGCGCCAGCCGCGCGTAGGCATGGGCCGCGGCGAATCCGGAGTAGATAAGCCCGGCGTGCGGACATACCAGGCCGAGGATGCGCCGGGGGCCGCCGGGGTTCACGGCGGGGAACGCGCCGGGTCCCGGCTTCGCCAGGAAGGAGCGGCGAACCTGCGCGCGGAGCGCCTCGGGAGCCGCTTCGTAGAACACGCCGGCCACCGCCGGGTACCGGGTGGGCATCTTCTGGCCTCCATGAGACGGCGTCGGGGGCAGCGCCTCCCACCGGGGCGGGCATCACGATCCCGGGCATCCGAGCGCCGGGGCGGCATCTCCCGGGAGTCTACCGCCCGGCGGCGTAGAGATGGATGCCCTTGCTGGCAACGAGCGAGCCCGCCAGGAGCATGACGAAGAGCACCACGACCTGCTGCCCCATCTTGACGAGTGCCCCGGTCATCGGCGATGGGGCGGCCCCCTGCCCGCCCGCCGCAGCGGGCCCCTGGCTGGCGAGCGCGGTCAACACGCCAGGGTCGCCGAACATCCGGAAAGCCAGCAGGAATACCAGAACGAGCAGGCCGATGCCGACAAAGAACACGGAGAGCCCGATGGCCACGCCGGGAGTATCGGAGCAGGTGCGGGGTGCTTCACTGGTCATGCAATCCTCCTTCTGCGAGAGGTCCCGTCTCAACGTCGGCACCATTCTACCACACGGCCGGAAGACGGGTCAAGAAGCGCGCGACGCGGCAATCAGGGCCATTTCATCACTGCCACACGGTGCGCCCCTGGGGGCTGGGGAGGGCCTGCGTCCGCCCGGACCCCCGCCCTGGAAGACCAGCCCGATTCTCGGGCGCTCCGGGCAGTCTCCGGCCGTTTGCCACGGAGCGCCGGTGCCTCACCGGCCGGAGGTGGGGTGAAGACCAGCCCGATTCTCGGGCGCTCCGGGCAAGGAGGCGGGGATGTACGTGTGGCCTGGCCCGATTCTCGGGCGCTCCGGGCAAGGAGGCGGGGTGCTCCTGCTGATCGAGGGC
>JACQGM010000259.1 GCA_016199585.1 Armatimonadota bacterium | reverse complement strand
GTGTCTACCTCGCCGATAGCACCGCATCCGGTTGGCATGCTCCTCACCCCCTGGGTAGGTTGTGCCCCAACCGAGCGTCCGGTCAAACCTCATCCGGGGGGTAGCGGAAAACAAGTCCTCACATCTCGTCCAGCGCCACTTCGGCCAGGCGCCGCAGCGCCGCGTGCTCGGCCGGCGCCGCTCGCCCCCGGGCGAAGGCGGCGGCACGCAGGTAGTAGATCGGTAGGTAGACCCGAGGGGCATCCGGCGGCAGCTCGACCTGTTCGCAGTAGCGCGCCAGGGCGGCCGCCACCTGGTGCCCGTACCAGCTCTCCCCCCCGAAGGCGAAGCGGTGCGCGGCCTCCGCGTCTTCCGCACCCCCCGCCAGCAGGTGGCCGGCCAGCGTGCGGCCGAGGTGCAGCAGGTCCAGCAGCGGCAGATCGTCGAAGGCTGCCAGGCCCCAGTCGGTGATGGCGATGCCGGATGTCGGCCCAAGCAGAATGCTGCGCGCGGAGAGGCTGTTGTGGGCGGCGCACAGGCGCAGGCCACGCCGGGCGATCGCCTCCAGGGCGGGGCCGAAGCGCGAATCCGGCTCCAGCTCGGGGGCTTCGTGTCCCGGGACCGGCGCCAGCGCCCGGCAGAGGGCCATCCGGGCCTCCGGGCCGGCCAGTCGCTTGCCGGACGCCGTGTGGTGGTGGAGGTCTGCCAGCCAGCCGGCCACCTCCAGCAGCGCCTCCGCCACCAGGGGGCGCCCGCGCTCCCCTCTGTGGCGCGCCAGCGCGCGGAGGAGCGGCGTTCCGGCGACGCACGACTCCGCCGCGGCATGGTGCCCGCGCAGGCAGAGCACGCCGAGGGGCGCGGGCACGCTCCGGCGCATGTCCGGGGGCAGAGCCTCGCGCAGGCGCGCCAGGACCGCTTGCGCGCGGGATGCCTCTTCACCATCCCGCGCGTGGCGTGCCACTCTCAGGGCGCACCCGGGTTCGCGCCACCGCGCCGGGAAGGCGAAGTAGGTAGCGTGCGCGCCCGGGCCGCGGGTGCCTCCCTCGACGAGAAAGGACGCCGGGCCGTGGCGCAGGAGGGAGCGGATCCGCTCGGCGCCTTCCTCGCGCCGGAGGGCCGCCGCCGGGGGCTGAGCCGCTACCTGGCGCAGCATCTCCTCCGCCAGGCTGGCGCGCAGGCTGCCTGGCGGCCGGGCGATCAGCCAGTAGCCGGGAGACAGCCGCCGGGCCAGGCTGAAGCCCGACGCCGGGAGCCACACCGCCGGGCGCAGCAGCAGCCGCTCGACGCCCGCGTCGGCGTCCAGCAGGTGCCGGGCGAGGTGATCGGCAGCCACTCGGAAGGCGCGCCTACCCTCCAGCGGCAGCAGATAGGTCGCCACCAGTGGATCGGGGAGGGCCAGGTATGCCTGAACGTCGCTGAAGCCGGCGCGCCACAGCGCCGCTCGCACGCTCCGCAAGCCGAAGCCCCGGCGCCCGGCGAAGACGCCCGAGATCCCGAGGCGGTGCGGACGATCCGGCCCCTTTCCCGGCGACGCAGCCGGGAGGCGCGGGGAGACGCCCACCGAGACGGCCGCGCACCCGGTGGACGCCACCAGGTGACGCAGCAGGGCCGCGCCCTCTCGCGCTCCCAGGGAAGCGAAGACGCGCGTGGGCCGCTGAACCACCACCACGTCGAAGCTGCCCGGCCGAAAGGAAAGCCTCTCCGCGGGCGCGCAGAGGGTGCGCACGTTGGTGAGCCCGGCTTGCTCGGCTCGCTGCCCGGTGATCGAGGCGAGGCGTGGATCCGGCTCGACGGCGGTGACTTGGTCGCACAGCCGGGCAAGCCCCAGAGACAGAGCGCCCCCCTCGCTGCCCAGGTCCAGCGCGCGGGCGGCGGGCCCGATCGGGAGCAGGGGAAGCCAATCGCCGCGCCCCTCGTCGTGAACCGCACCGCGATCCTCGGGCGGTGGCGTTTCGGCGCCCGTCTCAGCCGGCAGTCGGAACGTCCCTTCCTTCCGCACAGATCCCTCCCTCGTCGGCCGTCGCGCACGGCTCACGATCCGCGTGTCGTGCCGCCTTCGCTGTTGAGGCCGAAGAGGCGGCGGAAGAAGCGCGCCACTCCCTCACCGAAGGAGACCTGGGGATCGCCCTCGTCGGGGCGCCGGAGTGCGGGCTGAAGCCTGTCGCTGCCGGGTCTGGGCCACAGATCGACCCCGCAGGACCGGCAGGTTTCCCTCGCTACCTCGTTTTGCACCCCGCACTCGGGGCACCGCATCCGATACATGCACTCCACCCCCTCGTCTGTCTTCCGGGGCATGCTCCTGGTTCTATGACGCACCCACCCGGGCGGATGGTTCACATCCTCGTTCCGCGCACGGACCTTCCTCCCCGCAAGCCGCCGGGGGCCACGGCGCAAGAAGCGTGCCGGTAGCGCGCAACCTGCGGGGCCTGCCCGACGAAGGACGGCGCGTGCTTGAGAGATGCTCCCCTTCGTGGTATGATACGGGTACGACAACACCCCGGAGAGGGGGAACGACGATGGCAGTTGCCGAGATGACGAGCGTGGAACAGCTTTACGAGGAGAAGGTCCGGCCCCTGACGCCCGCGCAGCGGCTCCGGCTGGCGACCCTGATCCTCAACGACATCCCCCCCATGCGCTGGTGGATTACAGCGAGGAGTGGACGGACGAGGACCTGGAGGACTTCAGGCGGCACACCTGGGCCTACATCGAGCGAGCGCTCGGGGATGACGAGGAGGACGAGGATGCTTAGACCGGGCGACGTGGTCACCGTAGCGTTTGCGGGCGCAGTCAGCTCAAAGCCACGACCGGCGGTTGTGGTGTCCAGCGAAGTCTACCACCTGCACCGTCCGGATGTGGTGTTGGGAGTGCTGACAGCACGCCTGAGTACCGCCCCGGCCCAACGGACTATGTGCTGCAAGACTGGGCTGAGGCAGGACTGAGGCGCCCCTCGGCATTCCGTGCCTACTTCGGGATGGCATTGGCATCCGCGCCTTTCGTGATCGGCCACCTCTCCGATCGCGACTGGCAGGCCGTCCAGGAGTGCCTGGCGCGTGCCCTGGCCTTCCCCGGCACGCCGGCATCCGGGTAGACCGCCGCCTTGGTGAGCCACCTCCGGCAGGAATCCCCACCCCGGAAGCGATACTACTTATGTGGGCGGCGCCACAGGGCCGCCCGACAACAACGTTCGTGATGGTGACGGGTCGAGCCGGTCCCCGGTCTCCCGTCCCCCGTCTCTCACAGGAGACCCACACATGCCCAAGATCACCTTCATCGGCGCCGGCAGCTTCGGGTTCACCCGGGGGTTGGTGCGCGACATCCTCACCTTCCCGGCGCTCTCCGGCGCCACCCTCAGCCTGATGGACATCGACCCGGAGCGCCTCGAGTTCGCCCGCGCGGCGGTGCAGAAGATCGTGGACGCCGGCCACTACCCCGCGAAGGTCGAAGCCACCCTTGACCGGCGCCAGGCCCTGGACGGCGCCGACGCCGTGCTCTGCACCATCCTGGCCGCGCCCACCAGCGTCTGGCGGCACGACATCGAGATCCCGAAGCGCTACGGGGTGGACATCAACGTGGGCGACACGCGCGGCCCGGCGGGCGTCTTCCGCGCCCTGCGAACCATCCCGGTGATGGTGAGCATCTGCCGCGACATGGAGGAGCTGTGCCCGGATGCCACCCTCCTGAACTACACCAATCCAATGGCGATGCTCTGCCGCGCGATGCAGAGCGAGACGAAGATCCGTCTCACCGGCCTCTGCCACAGCGTGCAGGGTACCGCGGCGATGCTCGCCCGCTGGATCGGCGCGCCGATGAGCGAGATCACCTACCGGTGCGCCGGGATCAACCACCAGGCGTTCTACCTGGAGTACCAATGGAAGGGCAAGGACGCCTATCCCCTCCTTCGCGAAGCGGTCGAAAAGCCGGAGATCTGCCAGGAGGAGATCGTCCGCAACGAGCTCTTCCGGCACCTCGGCTACTACGTCACCGAGTCCAGCGGCCACAACTCCGAGTACGTCGCCTGGTTCCGCAAGCGCCCGGAGCTGATCGAGCAATACTGCACCCACGGCACCGGCTGGAACCCCGGCGTCTACGCTTACATTCTGGACCGCTACCTCTCGCGGGAGGATACCTGGAAGGACGACGTGCGCCGCTGGCTCGACGAGCCGGTGAACCTGAAGCGCGGCCATGAGTACGCGGCATCCATCATCAACGCGGTGGCGGGCGACGGCGCCATCTTCGAGTTCAACGGCAACGTGCGCAATTTCGGATTGATTGACAACCTGCCGGAGGGGTGCTGCGTGGAGGTGCCGGTCTTCGCCAGCAAGCGCGGCCTCGACCCGGTCCACGTCGGCCCGCTGCCGCCGCAGCTCGCCGCCCTGGTCAACATCAGCGCCCGGAACGAAGAGATGGCCGTGGCGGGGGCGCTCACCGGCGACCCGCGACCCGTCTTCCACTCGATCCTGTTCGATCCTCTCACCTCAGCCGTGCTCTCGCTCGCCGAGATCAAGGCGATGGTGAAGGACCTGTTCGAGGTGAACCGCGACTACCTGCCGCAGTTCGGGAGCTTCGACTTCTGAGATTGACAGGGCACCGGCGGAGAGCGCCGAAGCCGGGCGGAAGTTCCGCCCTGGAGCCGGGGGAGATGGGCGTTGCCGTGTCACCGCCGCTGTGGTAGAATGCACACGAGGTGAGGGACAATGGGTACCCAAGCGATCACTGTGGCCTTGGAGCCGGAAACGGCAGACCGCCTGGAGCGCTGCGTGCCACCCGACGAGGTCGAGGATTTCGTGCGCCGCGCCATCAAGCGGCAGCTCGATGCCATGGAGCTGCAGGGCCTCTCCGCCGAAATGCAGGAGTGTGCGCGCGAGATGCACGACGAGATCCTGGCGATTGAGCGTGACTTCGCTCCCCTCGAGGAGGAGATCCACCGGCAAGCGTGATGGAGAATGCATATCCTGTTCGTGGGTCTGTGTGGCAGGTGCGGCTTGATCCCGTCGAAGGATCGGAACAGGGCGGCACACGCCCGGTCTTGGTCATCAGCAGCGATGAGTTGAACGCAGCCCTGCCGGTTGTCACCGTCGCCGTCATCACTTCACGCAAGACGGGCCGCATCTTCCGTACCGAAGTGCTGATCGAGGCCCCGGACGGCGGCCTCCCGATGACGTCGAAGGTGCTGCTCTACCAGGTCCGCACGGTGAGCAAGTCCCGTCTTCAGGGGCGGATGGGCCAACTCTCCGGGGATAGAATGGCGCAAGTGGAGGCTGCCGTGAGGCTGGCCCTCTCTGTGTGAACCGGCGGCGGTCGCCTACGCCTTCCGCTCCGGTCGCCGCCGCTCCACGTTGCCGATGCCGCCGGCAGGCGCCGACCCCTCCTCCTCGTCGGGAACGAGGTCGTGGCGGTCCACGCCCAGGAAGACCTCGAAGGGGTCGAGCTCGTCGCCCGGGCCGCGCACCCGGGCGCCCTCCAGGTCGCGCCTTGTCGGGGGCGCGGCAGCCTCGGGATGCGGGGTGCCGGTGGGCTCCGCGCCGCCCTCGGTGCCCGGGGCGCGATCGTCCCGGTCGGGGGCACCGAGGGCGGCCGCCGCTTCCCCGGTCCCGGAGACATCGGTTCCCGTCTCGGCCGCGCGCCGGTCCTCCGCGGCCACGCTCTCACGAGCGGCAGGCACGTCCTCCGGAGCGAGGGGCACTCCCTGCGGGTTGTGCGCGTCCGGCCCCGTGCCGGCCCGCCGCCACTGGTTGGGGTCTCTGTTCATCGTTCCTCGCTGTTTCCCACGCGCGCGCTCCGCGCCGGAGGCTCGCTCACGCCACGACCGGCACCTCCTCCTCGAGGCGCAGGGTGGCGCGCGTGCCGACCTGGGTCTCGATCTCCAACCCCTCCGTGCCGCCTTCCTCCTCCAGCACGCGCAGCGCGCTGACATCCTCGAAGCGGTGGGTCACGTGCGTCTGATCGGGTCCTTGCAGGTCCGCCAGCTCCACCACAACCGTGTCCTCGTCCTCGGCCTGGACGCCCGCCTCGACGCCGGTGAGGACGAAGACGTCATCCTCGCCGCCATCGCCGATGGACAGGTCACCGATCTTCACAGTGGCCTTGCGCCCCTGGTTATCATCCGTGAAATCCAGCAGGAACTCGTGCCAGTCCTGCTGCGGGATGTCTCTGGCCATTTGAAGCCTCCCTTCCACACTCCAGCGCCGCCCTGCGGCCATCCGGCGAATCCATTCCCGAGGGTGGCTGCGGGTAAACGCGGGGATCGGCCGGGCGAGGAGCCAGCCGGAGGGGGAGGGCCTTGCGCCGCGCCCGCTCGGGGGGCGACGGGCCGACGGCCCGAGCGAGCGCGCTGCGCCGGGGCGACGAACAGAGCCGGGACCGAAGCGTCGAGCGGGGATGCCGCCAGCATCCCGGCCGGCCGAACAGGACCCCTGGCGCCCGGCGCGGCGTGGGCCGCGGCGAGACTAACCAGCGACGGGTGCGAACGCCTGCTCGAACTGAGCGCGCAGGGCCGCGGGCACGGCACCCGCGCTGCGGCCGGTGGCGACGAAAGTCACCTCGTGCTCGCGCAGGTGGTTCCGCTTCGTCGCCAGCCACTCGCGCACGTCCTCCAAGGCACCGGCGTCGCCCGTCTGTGCGAATCGCTCGCTGATGCGGTCAATCCCTTCCGCCTGGAAGAGGATGTGGCGCAGGTTCTCGGCGATGGTCAGGATGTTGCGCAGCGCCTCACGGCTGTCCGGGTAGCGGAAGACCTGAAGGAGGTCGCACTGCATCACGTCGCGCTTCAGCTTGCGGGCGATGGCCCCGACGGCGGCGGACTTGCCCGTGCCCGCCGGCGCGGTGATCAGGAGCGCGACCTCGTCGCCGCGCAACTCCCGGATCCACTCCGCCAAGCCGGGCAGATCCACGCGCCCATCCAACTCGGCAGCCTTCAGGTTCTTGAACTGCATCAACCACCTCTTTCATCCCTGCTCGCGCCAGCGCAAAGAGCGCGCCTGCTCCTGATGGCTCTGTTCACTCCACGGCTCCACGTGGGTGACGATGAGCACCCCGGGCAGGGCTTCACGGATGCGGTTCTCGGCTTTCTCCGCCACGTCGTGCGCCTCACCGACGCTCAACTGGTCGGCCACGAACAGGTGAACGTCCACGTGCCGAAAGGGACCGGCGCGCCGGGTGCGCAGCTTGTGGTAGCCCAGCACGCGCCGATCCTCCCGCAGCGCCCGGTCCATCAGCCGCACCTCTTCCTCGGGCAGCGCGATGTCGAGAAGCGGGCCGAGCGCCCCCCGGCTGATGTTCCACGCCACCTTGGTGTTCAGCAAGCCGACGCCGATCGCCACCACGGAGTCGACGACCACGGCGCCGGTGATCTCCACCAGGGCCAGACCGATGAGCACCCCGAGAGAGGTGTAAACATCCACTCGCAGGTTGTGCCCGTCCGCTTCCAGCGCCACGGAGTCGGTGCGCGCGCCCACCCGGAAGAGGTGGTTCGAGAGCCACCAGTTGCCCACGCTCGCCAGCAGCAGCACTGCCATCGCCCAGGTGAGACGCTCAACCCGGGCGCCCTCGATGATCCGCCGCACCGCCTCCCAGGTGATCCCCACCGAGGCGACGAAGACCAGGACGGCTTCCACCGTACCGGAGATGTTCTCCCACTTGCCGTGCCCGAATGGGTGGCGCGGGTCCGGCGGGCGCTCTGCCGCCCGCACCGAATAGAACACCAGGCCGGCCGCCACGGTGTCCGTCACCGCGTGAATCGCCTCCGAGAGCATGCTCACCGAGCCGGTCAGGACGGCGCCGCCCACCTTGAGGAACATCAGGACCACGTTCCACACCACCGAGAGCCGTGCCGCCCCTGTCTTCTCCGCCGCCAGCCGTTGTTCCGACATCCTGAGTCGGATTCTACCGCCCGGCGGCGATGCGGAAACCCACCCGTGCTCCCGGCGCCTCGGCGGCGAGCGCCGTGTCCACGAGCGGGTGTCGTCCCCTCTCCACTACCGTGCGGATGACGAGGGCATGATAGCACGTGGGGAGGCGGATGTCAACGCGCCGCCGGGGCGGCCAAAGGAGTAACAGCTCGGGATGTGGTCCGCCGCTTGACACCATCCCCCTTCGCTTGCTATACTGCCTCCATTGGCCCCGTCGTTCGCCCACCAGGGACCAAGTGTGCTGTTCCGTCGCTTTGTGAGCTGCAGGCCGCCGAGGTGCGCACGGAACCGCTGATTACCCATCGGTTGCCCTGCCGACAGACAGGGGCTTTGCATTTCCTGTGGAATCACCGCGAGCAGGCGTTGGGAGTGTTGTCTGAGAGGGTCTGAGAGGGAGAAGAGATGAGGAAGAGTGCGTGGTTGGCAGCGTTGGTTCTGTGCGCGACGGGCGCCTTCGCGGCGGAGAACCAGGCTTACCTGGGGATCTTCGCGGAGACGCGGTCGCAGAAGATGGCCGGGATGCCGGAGATGCCGGCGCTCCCGCCCGGGATAGACCCGTCAATGCTGGGTCGGATCCCCGGCATGGCCCAGATGATGGGCATGGGAGGCGCCCAGCGCCTCCTCACGGTGCGCCTTTGGTCGCCGGGCATCGCCCCCGCGAATGCGACGGCGTCCATCGCGCCCCCGGCCGGCCTGAAGCAGGAGAAGCGGCTGGACCTCGGCCTCTACCGCCCCGAGGCGGAGGGCGGCGAGGCGGCCGCCCCGGGCGAGGTGGACCCCGACTCCATCCCCGACTTCACCATCAAGATCTACTGGGGCTCCTCGGCGACGGTGAAGCCCGGGCAGCCCGTGGTGTTCAACTGGGGCAAGCTCACCCCGGAGCAGAAGGCGGCGATGCGCGAGGCGCAGAAGCAGGCGCAGAAGGGCGAGTCCTACTTCTACAAGCCCGATTGGACCACCGGCTATTGGCCCACCGGCAAGCAGCCCGGCGCCGTCGCCCCGGATGCCGCGCTCGCCGGCACCTATGCCCTCACCACCAGCTATACCGGCAACGTCACTCTCGACGTGCCTGCCGGCCTCAACTTCCTTGCCCCCATCGAGCTGACCAGCCCCAAGCTGAGCACCCCGCCGGCGCTGGACGGCCCCCTCGCCCTGAAGTGGAAGGCGATCCCCGAGGTTCTGGGCTACCACGCCACGATCATGGGCATGCAGGGGAGGAACACCCTCATCCTCTGGTCCTCCTCGGAGATCCAGGCGGACATGGCGATGCAGTGGGACTACCTGGAGATGGCCCGGGTGCGCGAGTTGGTCCAGTCCACCGCCATGATGGACGGCAAGCGCACGGCTGCCACCGTGCCCGCCGGCATCTTCAAGGGGTGCGACATGGCCCACATGACCATGGTCGGCTACGGCCCGGGGGTCGCACGCGCCGACACCCAACCGCTCCCGCGCCTGCAGACGAAGACGACTCTCACCGTGATGCTGGGCGGCAGTGCGATGGCGGGGATGGGGGCGGGGGAGTAGCCGTACGGCGTCCCTGGCGCTTGACACCACCCCGCTCCGCTTGCTATACTGCCCCTGTTGACCCCGGCGTTTGCCCGCCGGGGTCACGAGTATATTATTCTATAACATAATTATAGAATAATATATAGGATAAGGAGTGCAGAGTTGAGTCAGTACACCGTTGCCGTAGTGGGGGTGGGCGCGGTTGGGGAGGAGATGCTGCGCGTGCTCGCGCAGCGCGGC
>JACQGM010000261.1 GCA_016199585.1 Armatimonadota bacterium | reverse complement strand
CCGCTTCGGCCTCTTCATCCACTGGGGCCTCTACGCGCTGCCCGCGCGCCATGAGTGGGTGAAGAACCGCGAGAAGATCCGCGACGAAGACTACCAGAAGTACTTCGACCATTTCTGCCCCGATCTCTACGACCCGGCCGTCTGGGCGAAGGCGGCGAAGAACGCGGGCATGAAGTACTTCGTCGTCACCAGCAAGCACCACGAGGGCTTCTGCCTCTGGGACTCGGCCCTCACCGATTACAAGGCGACTCGCACCCCCTGGGGGAAGGACCTCCTCCACCCGATGGTGGACGCCTTCCGCGCCGAGGGCCTCAAGGTCGGATTCTACCACTCCCTCATTGACTGGCACCACCCCGAGTTTCCGGTGGACTCCATCCACCCCCGGCGCGACGACGAGGCGTTCAAGGAGCGCGAGAAGGGGCGCGACATCCGCAAGTACGCCGAGTACCTCCACGGGCAGGCGCGCGAGCTCGTCACCCAGTTCGGCAAAGTGGACATCATGTGGTTCGACTTCTCCTACTCCCGGTCCCCGGGCGGCAAGGGGAAGGAAGACTGGCAGTCCGAGAAGCTGATGGCGATGGTGCGCGCGCTGCAGCCCGGGGTCATCGTCAACGACCGCCTGGAGATCGGCGGCGACATCAAGACCCCCGAGCAGTGGCAGCCGCGCGGCTGGGTGAAGGTGGACGGCAAGCCCGTCGTCTGGGAGGCCTGCCAGACCCTCAACGGAAGCTGGGGTTACGACCGCGACAACCGCGACTGGAAGCCGGTGGATCTCCTCATCCGCATGCTGATCGATACCGTCTCCAAGGGGGGCAACCTGCTCCTGAACGTCGGTCCCACCGGCCGCGGCGAGTTCGATCCGCGCGCCCTGCAGACGCTGGCCGGGATCGGCGAATGGATGCGCCGCCACTCCCGCGCCATCTACGGCTGCGCTCAGAGCGAGTTCCAGGCGCCATCGGACTGCCGCTTCACCCAGAACGGCAAGCGCCTCTACTGCCACGTCTTCGCCTGGCCGCTGAAGGCGCTTCACCTGGATGGCCTGGTCGGCAAGGTCGCCTACGCACAGCTCCTCAACGACGCCAGCGAGATCCGCATGACCGAGGGCGACGCCCGCGCCGAGGGCTACGGCCACGACACCCTCACCCTCACGCTCCCGATCCAGAAGCCGGACGTGGCGGTGCCCGTCATCGAACTCTTCTTGAAGTGAGGGGTGTTCAGCGATCAGCGTCCAGCGCTGGGGCGCCCGTGGGCTATGGCGCCTGTACAGGGCGCCCCTGACGCTGAGGGATGAGCGGCGAACGTGGAGGGGCGGAGCATCCCGCGGTTCGCTGGTCCAAGCGCGTCCCAGGTTCCCGCCAGCGCCTTGGCCAGCGTCTCCGTAGAATCGGCTTGGTTCATGGCCCCGGTACCCATTCCGGGAGCGCTTGCCGCCAGAGGGGCCGGGCCTGTCCCCGGTTCCCCGCGCGGGGCTGCAGTCCTCTCCGTCGTTGGCCTGCGGCCTGGTTGACTCGGCCGCAGGTGCCTGCTATGATCTTGGGTGTTGGCGGAGAGATCCAAGGACTACACCCAGCGGTCCCCCCAATGGGCTACCCCGAGGAGGGAGACAGGCATGCCAATGCCCACGACATCGAAGTGGCCGAAGCCAAGGAGCGAAGACGAGTTTGAGGACATGGCCGTTGATTTCCTGCGGATTCGCTGGAAAGATCCCTACGCCACCAGGAACGGACGCAGGGGTCAGCGCCAGGATGGGGTCGACATTGTTGGACACCCGCCCTGGCTCGAAGCCAAGGCCGCTGGCGCCCAATGCAAGAACACAGAATCCCTGACACTCGCGAAGGTTACCGCCGAAGTTGAGAGAGCAAGGAGCTTCGCGGGCGGATTGGGAGAGTTCCTCCTCGTCACAGCCGCAGACCGCGACGTAGCGCTCCAGGCCGAAGTCAGGGAGCACTTTACCAAGCACCGAGTTCCGTTCCACGTTGAGGTCATCTTCTGGCCGGACATCGTGTCTGACCTATCCAGTGACGAGCAGCTTGTAGCCAAGCACTGGAAGGGCTTCCCCAGTGGTTCGACCACATCGCTGGCAGTGCCTCAACAGGCGCCACCGGAGTGGATCGGCCGTGACGGCGTGGGTGACAAGGAGACCTTTGAGTGTCAACTCGAACTCCTTCTCTCGGTTTCGGCGTCTGGAGTGGACCTGGAGGCTGGTGAACTAGCAGTCGAACTCTATGGTATCGCACCAGAACTCGGCGACTGGGATGGGTACATCAGAACGCTGCTCGCGCAGGAACCCCCACCTGTGGGGCAGGCGATGCGGTGGGAGTACCGTTCACGCTCCTATGCGAACGTGATTCAGAAGTGGGAACTGGTGGTGGCAGACGGGGGCGCTATGGTCCTCAGGTGGGCGGAGTTCAATGACCACTACCGCAGCATCAACCTCCGCCTACAGATCAGGAGCGTCCTGGCCCTGATCTGGGTGCATCGGGTCGCAGTTGGGCGAGCTGCACAGAGGGTAGGGATCGAAGAACCAGCTACAATCGCGCTCAGACTAGCGGCACACGGAAGCGGGCCGCTGCACCTCTGCGATGATGTTCCTCCAGTCACGGAGGTCACACCACGTCCGACTGATCCGCGAACGGTCTGGCTTCCTCTACCAGAGCTAGCCGTCTCAGAAGCGGACTGGTCAGTTCAGGTCCAAGCAGACTGGTCATCGTCGCTCGCCACGCTCACAGGTCGGCTCTTGAGCAGGGCTCTCTCACACTTCAGGGCTGGAGCAGCACTGGTGCGACCCAACAGCAAGCTCCGCGAGATCCTAGCGGCTGCCGAGCGCGAGATCGTGCGCGGGTAGCGAGCTGATCCTGCCCAGGCAGGGAATCCCCGCCCCCGGGTCGCATTGATAGAGGGAGGAGCGTGCCCCGCGCCGGGGCATGCCCGACGACGAGGACGAGGACGACGACGAGGGCGAGCCCGCTATCTGTCCCCCGTCTCCGGTCTCCCGTCCTTCCCGGGAGAGGATAGTATGCGCATCAACGATCTCGACACACCGGTTGTGGTGGTTGACGTCGACGTCATGGAGCGCAACCTGCGCCGGGCGGCGGACTACACCCGCCGGCACGGCCTGGCGCTGCGCCCCCACACCAAGACCCACAAGACGCCGGAGATCGCCCGGCGCCAGGTGGAGCTCGGCGCGCCCGGCATCGCCGTGGCCAAGGTCGGCGAGGCGGAGGTGATGGCCGACGCCGGCCTGGACGACATCCTCATCGCCTACCCGCAGGTGGGCGCCCAGAAGATGCACCGCCTGATGGCCCTCTGCGAGCGCGCCCGCGTGCGCGTCGCCCTCGACTCCGAGGAGTCCGCCACCCAGATCGCCCGCGCCGCGGCCGCCGCCGGGCACACCATCGGCATCCTGGTGGAGGTGGATACCGGCATGCGCCGCTGCGGCCTCCCGATCGGCCCGGAGCTGGTGGCCCTCTGCCGGAAGGTGCGCGACTTGCCGGGCCTGGAGTTCCTCGGCGTGCAGGTCTACCAGGGCCACGTCCGGGGCGCCCTCGCCGAGCGCGAGAAGCACCTCGTCGAGGAGAACGCGCGGCTGCGCCGCCTCTACGACACGCTCTCCTCCGCCAGCCTCTCCTGCGCCGTCATCAGCGGCGGCTCCACGCCCAACCTGGCGCAGTCGCACCTGCTGGACGGCCTCACCGAGGTGCGCCCCGGCACCTACGTCTTCAACGACCGCAACACCATCGAGACCGGCGCCTGCGCGATGGAAGACGTCGCCCTCCACGTCATCGCCACCGTGGTGAGCACCGCCGTCTCCGGGCAGGCGATCATTGATGGCGGCTCGAAAACCTTCTCCAGCGATCTCGTGCACGGCTCCGCTGAGCGCGGCCACGGCATCGCCGTCGAGGACCCCGGCGTCTTCATCACCCGCATGAACGAGGAGCACGGCGTCCTGGACCTGGGCGCCGCCACCCGGGAGTACCGCGTCGGCGACCGCGTCACTATCGTGCCCAACCACGTCTGCACGGTCGTCAACTTGCACGACCAGCTCGCGCTGCACCGGGCGGGCGAGGTGGTCGGCGCCTACCGCGTCGCTGGAAGAGGAAAGCTTCGATGAGGATCAAGATCGCGCCCTCGGTGCTCGCGGCCGACTTCGCGCGCTTCGGCGAAGAGGCGCGCGCCGCCGAGGCCGCCGGGTCCGACTACATTCACCTCGACGTAATGGACGGCCACTTCGTGCCGAACATCACCTTCGGGCCGGATGTCGCCGCGGCGATCCACCGCTCCTGCAACCTCCCGCTGGACGTCCACCTGATGATCTCCCGGCCGGAGATCTTCGTCGAACCGTTCGCGGAGGCGGGCGCGCAGATCCTGACCGTTCACGCGGAGGCGTCTCTGCACCTCCACCGCCTCCTCTGCCAGGTCCGCGAAGCGGGGTGCCGCCCCGGCGTCTCCCTGAACCCGGCGACGCCGGTGGAGGTGGTGCGCCACGTTCTCGGCCAGATAGACCTGCTGCTGCTGATGACGGTGGAGCCCGGGTTCGGCGGCCAGTCCTACATCCCCGCGATGACGGAGAAGATCGCCGCGGCCCGCCGCCTGCTCGACGAGTACGCCCCCCACGTGGAGCTGGAGGTAGACGGCGGCATCAACGTGGAGACCGCGCGCACCGTGGTGGACGCGGGCGCCCGCGTGTTGGTGGCCGGATCGGCCGTGTTCGGCCATCCCGGCGGTCCGGCCCGGGGCGTGGCGGCGCTGCGCGAAGCGCTGGGCCGCCGCTGAGAAGGGATCCGCCTGAGGTGCGCAGTGCGCAGCGAGTTCTATGACGAACTGGTGCGGCGCAACGACGTGGTCGCCGTGGCGCGCGAGCTGGGCCTGGAGGTGCGCGGCACCAAGTGCCGCTGCTTCCACCCGGAGCAGCACGCCCACGGGGACCGCACGCCCTCCCTCTGGCTGAACCGGCGCGCCAACACCTTCCGCTGCTGGGTCTGCCCCGAGGTACACGGCAGCGTCATTGACCTGGTGATGATGGTCCGCGGCGTCTCACGCGAGGAAGCGGTGCGCACCCTGGCGGCGCGCGCTGGCCTGCCCCTGCCGGCGGGACGGCGGCGGGAGCATGGGAGTGCGGGAGTGTGGGGGTATGGGAGTGTGGGGG
>JACQGM010000260.1 GCA_016199585.1 Armatimonadota bacterium | reverse complement strand
TCGGCGGCGCCGGACGCCTGGCGCTGGGCCGAGGCGCCCGCCGGGCGGTGGATCGCCCTGCGCGCCGCGGGCGAGGAGCGTCCGGGAGTGTGCGCCACGGTGCCGATCGCCCTCACGCCCGCCGGGCGGGAAGGGCTCTTGCTCGACGTGCGCTGCGCCCGGTCCGGACGCGACCGCGGCGGCGTGGGCGTGGAGCTGCTGAACGCCGCGGGCGCGCTCATCGCCGGACGGCGCGCCCGGGTGAGCCGGGGCGACGGCTGGGTGCGGGTGGTCTGGGAGCGCGGAAAGGACCTGTGGGATCTCGACACGCCGGCCATTCGCCTGCGGTTCACCATCGAGCCGGGGGCGCGGCTCTACGGCTTTCGTTTCGCGGACTGAAAGAGGAGAAGCGGATGCGCACCAACACCGTCAAGCAGCTACTGCGGCAGGGCCGCCCCGCCGTCGGCACCTGGCTCGTCTTCCCCGACCCCTTCGCCGCTCAGATCGTGGCGCGGCTCGGGTTCGACTGGGTGAACGTGGAGATGGAACACGCCCCGACCGACCTGGAAACCGCCGCGCTGATGTTCCAGGCGATCGCCGCGGCGGGCAGCGTGCCCCTGGTGCGCGTGCCCTGGAACACCGGCGAGAACGTGAAGCGCGTGCTCGACTGCGGCGCCTGGGGCGTGATCTTCCCGATGCAGAACAGCGTCGCCGAGGCGGAGATGGCCGTGGCGGCCGTGAAGCACCCGCCCATCGGTTTCCGCAGCATCGGCGGCTACCTGCACGCCATCTCCTTCGGCACCGACCTGGGCACCTACTACGAGCGCGCCAACGAGGAAACGCTGGTGGTGGTGCAGGCCGAGCACATCCAGGCTGTCGAGCGGGCGGATGAAATCCTGCGGGTGCCGGGGATTGATGCCGTCTTCATCGGCCCCAACGACCTCAGCGCCTCGATGGGCCTGAAGCCGAGCGCCGATTGCAGCGACCCGCGCGTGGCGGAAGCCGTCGAGCACGTGCGCGTCACCGCCCTGAAGCACGGCGTGGCGCCCGGCATCCACGTGATGAACGGCGACGACGCGACCCGGCGCATCGCCGAGGGCTTCCGCTTCATCGCCCTGGCGAGTGACCAGCGCTTCATGGTCGCGGGCGCCCGGGCGGAGCTGGGGAAAGTGGTGCGGGAGGGGTAGTCAGTGCCCGGCGACTGGAAGTCGCGGGCGACCACTGCACGAAGTCCGCCTGCGCGGACTACAAGACCAAGTCGGCGCAGGCCGACTTCGTGCCGTCTTCGCCCGCGACCTCGGTCGCCGGGAGGATGGCGGGCGGGCGCACAGCCGCTCACTCCTCCGTCTCTGCCGAGTCGGACGCGGCTTCGTCGAACGCTTCGCACCTCCACAGGCGCCCCGGATCACGGTGGTGCGCTTCCTGGCGGCGAATGTACTCGCGGACGCGAGCCACGTCCTTGCGCGACACCGTGAAGGCCCCGTAGCTGCCCTGCCACCTGAAGCGCTCGCCGCCCGGCACCTGGTGCGTGGCCAGATGGCCCGCGGGGCGGGGAGGAGATCCCGCCGCCGGGTGCGAAGGATCTCCTAGCCACCAGAGCGCCCGGGAGTGATCCGATTGGGCATGGCGGCTTCTTGAAGGAGGAGAGATGAGGACATCAACCGGCGGAACCGGCGGGCGGCCGATGATCATGTCGGCCCGCGGGGTGGTATCATCAGGGCACTATCTGGCCACGGGGATCGGCGTGGACATCCTGCGCCGGGGCGGGAACGCCATGGATGCCGCGGCGGCCGTGGGCTTCGCGCTCACGCTGGTGCAGCCCCACCAGTGCGGCATCGCCGGCGAGGTGCCCGTGCTGACCTACTCCGTCGGGGAGCAGAAGGTCTGGGCGATCAGCGGCCACGGCACCGCCCCGCGAGAAGCGACGCTCGAGCGATACCTCGGCTACGGCCTCGACCTGATTCCGGGGAACGGCTTCCTGCCCGCACTGGTGCCCTCGCCGGTAGCCACCTGGATCCAGGGCCTGCGCCGCTTCGGCACCATGCGCTTGGCGGACGTGCTGATGCCCACCATCGAGCTGGCGGAGCAGGGGTGGCCGATGTACTCGGGCCTGCACGGCTCGATCAAGGGGAATGCCGAGAAGTTCCGCGCCCAGTGGCCCTCGTCCGCCGCCGCCTTCCTGCCCGACGACCAGGTGCCGGAGACCGGCACCCTCTGGCGCCAGCCGCAGTGGGCCGCCACCTTCCGCAAGCTGATCGAGGCCGAGAGCCGCTTCCCGGATCGCGACGCCGGCCTGCGTGCCGCCCACGACGCATTCTACCGCGGCCCGATCGCCGAGACGATCGTCTCCTTTTGCCGCAGCACCCCGGTGGAGGACGCCAGCGGCCAGGCGCACACCGGCCTCCTGGCGATGGAGGACTTCGCCACCTACGAGGCGCGCATCGAAGATCCCGTCTCCGTCAACTACCGGGGAGTGGACGTGTACAAGTGCAGCGCCTGGACGCAGGGCCCGGTGATGCTGCAGGCCCTCACCCTCCTGGAGGGATATGACCTCGCCGCCATGCCGCAGGAGGATTACATTCACACGGTGGTCGAGTGCATGAAGCTCGCCTTCGCCGACCGCGAGTTCTACTATGGCGACCCCGAGTTCGCACGCGTGCCGTTCGACCGGCTCCTCTCGAAAGAGTACGCGGCGGAGCGGCGCAAGCTCGTGGATCCCGAGCGCGCCTCGCTGGAGCTGCGCGCGGGCGGGTACCCGCCGATCACCGCCGAGACGGTGAGGGAGGTGAACGCGCTCTTCGCCGCCGCGAGCGGCGGCGGCAGCGACGGCGACACGACCAAGCTGGACGTGATTGACGCGGCGGGGAACATGGTCTCCGCCACGCCGAGCGGCGGCTGGCTGCCCTCATCGCCGGTCATTCCCGGGATGGGCTTCCCGCTCGGCACGCGCGGGCAGATGTTCTCGCTGGTGGCGGGCCACCCGAACGTCATCGCGCCCGGGAAACGCCCGCGCACCACTCTCACGCCCACGCTGGCCACCCGCGGCGGCCGGCCCTTCATGGCGTGGGGAAGCCCCGGCGGCGACATGCAGGACCAGTGGGGCCTCCTCTTCTTCCTCAACGTGGTGGACTTCGGCATGTCGCTGCAGCAAGCCGTGGAATCGCCCACCTTCTGGACGAGCCACTTCCCGTCTTCCTTCTACCCCCGCGCAGCCGCGCCCGGCTCGCTGAGCCTGGAGGGGCGGATCCCGAAGGAGGTGTGCGAGAAGCTGGCCGCTCGCGGCCACGTCATCAAGGTCACGGGCGATTGGGGCGGCGGCAATACAGTGGCGACCAGCATCGAGGAGAGCACCGGGGTCCGCTTCGCCGCGGCATCCCCCCGTTACGCGGACTCGTACGCGATGGGTTGGTGAGAGCGCGGGGAACTTGGGGCCCGGTGTCCTCGATTTCCTTGACACGTCGTCACGGCGGGCCGTATAATGGCTGCGATGCCGGGCGGGGTTCCGCCGGGCAGCCGGGCCAGCGACGGCCCGTCGTGGGTGCTCCGGATCGGCCCGCTCCGCGCTCCCCTGCGGTTGACTCGCCGGCCGGGGCGCGGGCCTCCCCGGTCGGGGTGAGCGGGTCCATGCCCTGAGTGCCATTGTCCGGTCGCCGCCGACCGGTAGCCAGAAAGGAAGGGTCGGAAGTGCCAAACATCGGGTTTCCTGAACTCGTGATCATTCTCGTCGTCGTGCTGCTGCTGTTCGGCCCCAAGCGACTGCCGGACTTCGCTCGCTCGATGGGCCAGGCGATCCGCGAGTTCCGGCGCGCCTCCCAGGAGGTCATCGACGACATCCAGCGCGAGTCGTTGGATGACAGAAGGTCCCCGCGGAATCGTTCGGGCGACGACGAGGCCCGCAGCTACGCGGAGCAGGCCGAGAGCGAGGGCGCGAAGCCGGGGCCGACGACCACCCGGCAGTTGTAGGAGTCAGGATCGGAATCGGCCGTATGAAGTGGCGTATTGAGGTCCGGCCCGGAACACTCGCCGCCCTGGCGGCGGCGTTCCTCCTCGGGGGTCTGCTGATGCCCGGCCGCCGTCCGGCGGTGCTGGACGGGCCGGCGGCGACGGCACAGGCCGCCCCGGCGGCGGCCGTCGCCCCGCCTCTCGTCGAGCGCGGCGACGCGGTGGCGGATGCCGCGGAAGAGGCGGGGCCTGCCGTGGTGCGGATTGACACCGTCAGCGTCGAGATCAACCCCTGGGAGAGCGTTTTCGGCTACGACCCCTTCGGCAGCGGCCCGCAGCGGCGCACCGGCACCGGCTCGGGGGTGCTCATCTCGCGCGACGGCTACATCCTGACCAACGAGCACGTCGTCTCCGGCGCCGACTCCATCGGCGTCATCCTCGCCGACGGCCGCCGGCTGCGCGGCGAGGTGGTGGGCTCGGACAACCCCTCGGACCTGGCGGTGGTGAAGGTGCCATCCGAGAACCTGCCGGAGCCCCCGCGCCTCTCCTCGGCGCCCTTGCGCCCCGGGCAGTGGGCGATCGCCATCGGCAATCCCTACGGCCTGGAGCACACGGTGACGCTGGGAGTGATCAGCGCCACCAAGCGCCCCGTCACCATCGGGAGCCGCACCTACGATAACCTCATCCAGACGGACTGCGCCATCAATCCGGGCAACTCCGGCGGGCCGCTCCTCGACATCAGCGGGCACGTGATCGGCATCAACACCGCCGTCCTCTCCAACGCCCAGGGCGTCGGTTTCGCCATCCCGATCGGCTTCGCCAGAAGCGTGGCGGACGAGCTGATCCGCTACGGCAAGGTGAAGCGCCCCTGGACCGGACTCTACGCCGTGCCGATCACCCGCCGCATCGCCGCCGCCCTCGGCATGTCCCGCGCCGAGGGCGCTCTGGTGATGGAGGTGGTCCGCGACAGTCCGGCCTACCTGGCGGGCGTCCGGCGCGGCGACGTCATCCTGGAAGCGGATGGCCGCCGGATCCAGCCGGGCGACGACCTGATGCTGGATCTGAAGAAGCGCCGCATCGGCGACAGCGTGAAGCTGCGCGTGCGCCGAGGCGAGGCAGCGGGCACGACACAGTTGGAGATCGGCGAAGCGCCGTAGGCTCCCCGCACGGGCCTCCATCCGGCGAGACGGGGCGGCTCGCGCCGCGCCGACCGGCGGCGTGGCGGCCCATCCACGGTTCTCCCGCGTAGCGACCAGGGTGCTGAACAGGCGTCTGCATCTCTTGACAACGCCGGACTCTTCGTGATACACTGAGCCAGCATCAAGCCCCGGATAGCACTTGGGACGGCGCGCGACAGACCACCGCAAGGGTGGCGCCGCGTGAGCAGCGGCCGTCGTCTTTGGGTCCGGCGGGGCAACCCGCCCAAGCGAGCCCATCATCCGATGAGGAGAGCTTACATTGATTGATACCAGCGACTTTCGCACGGGTTTGACCATCCAGATAGACAACGAACCCTACACCCTGATCTACTTCCAGCACGTGAAACCGGGGAAGGGAGGCGCCTTCGTGCGCACGAAGCTGAAGAGCGTGCGCACCGGCAACGTGTTCGAGCGCACGTTCCGCGCGGGTGAGAAGTTCGAGCCCGCCTACCTTGAGCGGCAGGAGCTGGAGTTCATCTACCGCGCCGGCGAGGAATACTTCTTGATGGATACCGGGACCTACGACCAGAGGAGCTTCACCGAGGCGCAGCTCGGCGCGGCGCGGAAGTACCTCAAGGAGGGCATGAAGGTCTCGGTCCTCAGTCACAACGGAGAGGTGATCGGCGTCGAGATCCCCGATACCGTGGAGCTCGAAGTCGTTGAGACCGACCCCGGTCTGCGCGGCGACACCGCTTCGGGCGGAAGCAAGCCTGCCACGCTGGAAACGGGTGCCGTGGTGCAGGTGCCTCTCTTCGTGGGCGTCGGCGAGTCCATCCGCGTGGATACCCGCACCGACAGCTATCTGGAGCGAGTGAAGAAAGCCTAGGCGCGACGATCCGCGAACGCCGCAGGAAGCCCCTTCCGCGGCGGCCCCGGCCGGTCCTCTGCCCCGGGGGTCGGATCGCGCGCCGGTGGCGGCGCGTGCTCCAGACGCCCTGACCCTGCTCGACGGAGCAGGCCCGAGGCAGCTTGGGACCGGCAGTTCCCGACCCCTGCCTGCCCGGGCGAAAGGAGCGGGCACAGATGCCAAGGCGCAACGAAACCCGTTTGGTGGATGCGCTCCCCAATGTCGTCTCCGGGCTTGTTGACCGGATCGCGTCCTTGGCCGGCATCGCGCTGGCGGCCACGTTCCTCTACTTCATCTACGCGCTCTTCTCCGGGGTCGTGCGCTCGTATCCGGAGCTCGCCTACGCTCAGCGTCTCAGGATCCTGCACAATCTGCAGATCGCCTCGATCATCTTCATGGTCTCGGCGATCCTCGTCCTGGTGTACGTGATCGTCCATCTCTGGGAGCAGGACGACCTGGCGGCGGGGATGGCGGCGGTGGGCGCCCTCCTCTACTTCGGCACCCCCTTTGGCATGTCACAGGCGTTGGGGCCGCTCTTCTTCAACAACGCGGCGCACACCATCGCCCTGGCGCTGACCAACGTCGGCATTGTGGTGCTGGCGGCGGCCGTCGTCCGCGGCATCCCGGTGCTCATCCAACAGACGTCCGGGGGCCTGAAGGGCTACGGGGATGAGAGCGCCACGCGCCGGGAGGCGGCGAAGCACCGTACGGGCATCGTCCACCCGCTGAGCCCCTGCTGGGCGCTGCCGTACTGCAAGCCTTTCTTCCGCGACAACTGCATCCGCCACAAGGAGAGGAAGACCTGCTGGCGAAAGAAGAACGGGTGCATGTGCGACGACAACATCATGATGGCGATGCTCCTCAGAGGGGGAGGCACTTCCGCCGCGTCGCGGGAGCGCGCCATGCTCGACTTCCTGCCCGGCGCGGGCGCGCGGGGCACGGCGGGCAAGCGCCTGAAGTGCGGGAACTGCTTCATCTACCTGGAGCACCAGCGTCTGAAGCACCGCTACACGGCGCCGCTGGCGCTGCCGGCGCTGATCGCCGTCGGGTGGCTCCTTCTGCCCACCGTCGAGAGGGCATACGTGCAGTTCGGCCGATGGGCCACCCAGGTGGTCGCCTCGGTGGCGCTGACACAGGTGGACACGCGGGTGCTGATGGGCACCTTCACCAACCCGACGGTGAAGTGGCTGATGCTCTTCTGCGCCGGAGTCTACGCGCTGACGTACGTGCAGCGCCTCCTGGAATACGTCTTCTTCAAGCTGAAGCTATAGCCGATGGATCTGGACCGCATCTCGGAAATGGTGGCCGCTCTCTGCGGCAGCCACACGGTGACGGAGCTGACCCTCCGCGAAGGGGCGACCCGGCTCACTCTCCGCCGCGCGCTGGCGGCGTCGGCCGGGCGGGCGGCTGACGGCCCGCCGCCTTCGCTCCATCAACCGGAGCCGTATATCGTGCGTTCTCCGCTGGTGGGAACGTTCCACTGCCTCCTCGGCGAGGGGCAGACACCGGTGGCGGCGGGCACTGCCGTGCAAGTGGGGCAGGTGCTCGGCGCCATCGAGTCGATGCGCATCCTTTACGACGTGGCGGCGGACGCAGCCGGGGTCGTCTCCGAGGTGCTCGTGGAGGAGGGTCAGCCGGTGGAGTACGGCCAGGAGCTGTTCCGCATCCAGCCGCCGGAGTCGGGAGAGGGGGCGCCCTGATGCGAGGGAAAGGAAGCCGGGAGCGCGGGGTGGGTGGCCTCGGACTGATCGGCATCCTGGTGGTCGCCGCGATACTCATCTACCTGGGCGCTCAGATGATCCCGCGCCAGACCGGCGCCGGCACCGGCGTGACGACGGCGCCCACCGGGACCGCCGCTGTGCCCACCCGGGGCGCGGCCGCGCCCACCGACCGCGCCCGCGGCATCGAGTGCCAGTCGAACCTGAACCAGATCCGCCAGGCGATCACGATGTCTCGCACGACGAGCGAGGGGATGCCGGCGAGCCTGGCGGACCTCGTGACGATGGGGGTGACGCCCACCATTCGGGCGTGTCCGGTCGGCGGCGCGGGCTATGCCTACGCGTATGACCCCCGCACCGGCCGCGTCGGCTGCCGATATCCGGGGCATGAGCGGTACTGAGGGGACGCGCGTCCTGAGCCACGAAGCAAGAGCATGCTAAAGAAAGTTCTGGTCTACCCGCGCGGCGAGATTGCGGTGCGGATCATTCGTGCCTGCCGCGAGCTGCGCATCGGCACGGTTGCGGTCTACTCAGAGGCGGACGCCGAGTCTCTGCACGTGCGCCTTGCCGATGAAGCGGTGCGCATCGGCCCCGCGGCGGCCCAGGACTCCTACCTGAAGATGCAGAACGTGTTGAGCGCCGCGCTCATCACCGGCGCCGACGCCATCCACCCCGGCTACGGCTTCCTGGCCGAGGATGCCAGCTTCGCCGACGCCTGCGCTGCCTGCGGCATCAAGTTCGTCGGTCCTTCGCCGGAAAGCATCGAGCGCATGGGCGACAAAGCGCGCGCCCGCGCGCTGATGAAGGATGCCGGCGTGCCCGTCGTCCCTGGGTCCGAGGGGGTGCTCGGCGATGAGCAGCGGGCGCTGCGGGAGGCGGCGCAGATCGGCTACCCGCTGATGATCAAGGCGGCGGCGGGAGGGGGCGGGCGCGGCATCCGGGTGGTACACGGCGAGGAGGGGCTTTCGCGAGAGCTGCGCACGGCGGAGGCGGAGGCGAAGGCCGCGTTCGGGAACGGGGCGCTCTACCTGGAGAAGTACCTCGAGGAACCCCGGCACGTGGAGTTCCAAATCCTGGCCGACGAGCAGGGGAACACCCTGCACTGCGGCGAGCGCGACTGCTCGCTGCAGCGCCGGCACCAGAAGATGGTGGAGGAGGCGCCCTGCGTGGGCCTGGCGCCCGAGCTCCGCCGCGAGATGGGCCAGGCCGCCGTCGCTGCCGCCCGCGCCGCCGGCTATGCCAACGCCGGCACCGTCGAGTTCCTCCTCGACCGCCAGGGGCGATACTACTTCCTGGAGATGAACACCCGGATCCAGGTGGAGCATCCGGTCACCGAGATGGTGACCGGGATCGACCTCGTGAAGGCGCAGCTCACCATCGCCTCGGGGCTGCCCCTGGACCTGCGGCAGGAGGAGATCCGCGCCAGCGGCCACGCGATCGAGTGCCGCATCACGGCGGAAGACCCGGAGCGCCAGTTCGCGCCCTCCGCCGGAGAGATCCGGTCGCTCCTGATTCCCGGGGGCATCGGCGTGCGCGTGGACACCCACGTCTACGCCGGGTATCGCGTGCCGCCGCACTACGACTCGCTGCTGGCCAAGCTGATCTGCTGGGGGCGCGACCGCGAGGAAGCGATCCAGCGCATGACCCGGGCACTGGATGAGTTCGTAGTGGACGGCATCCACACCACGATCCCGTTCCACCGCCAGATCATGACCAACGCCTTCTTCCGTCGCGGCGAGGTCTACACGAACTTCATCCAGCGACGTCTGGAGGCATAATGCCGGGCGCGACGGGCAAAGGATGATCGGGCGGGATCCGCCGGGAGCGGCCTCGCGCGGGGGGCGGACATGGTGCCCGGCGCGGGGCGGATCCCGCGCCCTACGGGGTGTGTTTGGGGGGAACGCGGTGAACAGAAGGCGCCAGATTCGGGAATTGGCCTTCAAGCTGCTCTTTCAGGTGGACGTGGGGAAGCAGCCGCTCTCGGATGTCGCCGCATCCTTCCGGGAGGTTGCTCCCAGGGACCGCGTTGACGAGCGCATGGTGGAGGCCGTGATCCGCCTCTCCGAGCTGGCGATGGAGCACCTGGCCGAGGTGGACGAGATGATCCGGGGCGCAGCCGAGAAGTGGCCCCTGGAACGCCTGGCGGCCGTGGACCGCAACATCATGCGCCTGGCCACGGCCGAGATGCTCCACGGGCGCGACGTGCCCCCCAGCGTTGCCATCAACGAGGCCGTCGAGCTGGCCAAGAAGTACGGCACCGAGGACTCGGGGCGTTTCGTCAACGGCGTGCTGGGCGCCCTGGCCCGCCGCTACTGCGACGAGGGCGACGCCCAGAAGCCTCCCGCCGTCCCGGTGCCCCCCAACGAGGAATGAACCCCCCGCGCGAACGGCTCGACACCCTCCTGGTCCGCCTCGGCCACTTCGAGACGCGCGAGCGCGCCCAGGCGTCCATCCTGGCGGGGCAGGTGTTCGTCGCCGGCCGGCGGGTGGATAAGCCCGGCACGCGCGTGGCCCCCGGCGCCGCCGTCGAAGTGCGCGGCGCCGCGATCCCCTACGTGGGGCGCGGCGGCCTGAAGCTCGC